>NZ_JBFANV010000056.1:0-73051 GCF_040674955.1 Nonomuraea sp. NPDC049695
GAAGAGGGACTGGACCGATTAACCACGTGAGACCGGCTGGTACATGCGCGGGGGGATGATCGGGTTGGCCCCGGCCTCGGCGATGTGGTAGCCGGAGATCGAGACCGAGTAGAAGTTGCGCACGCCGTTCCTGATGAACCACTCCTGGATGTCGGCCATCATCCTGAGCGAGAACTCGGTGGAGAAGATGCAGGTGTTCTGGCCCTGATCCTCCTTGAGGATGTCGGCCTGGACCGTGCCCCTGACCGTGGCCAGCGTCCGCGCGCGCAGGTCAGCGGCCTCCTCGGCCGACGGCGCGCGGCCGTGCTCCGCCTGGAAGCGGTCGAGGGCCTGGTCGACGGCGGTGTTGAGGTAGAAGGCCAGGATCGTGGGCGCGGGGCCGTTGATCGTCATGGACACGGACGTGTTGGGCGCCGACAGGTCGAAGCCGTCGTAGAGCACCTTCATGTCGTCGAGCGTCGCGATGGAGACCCCCGAGGTGCCGACCTTCCCGTAGATGTCGGGCCGCAGGTCGGGGTCGTGGCCGTACAGCGTCACCGAGTCGAACGCCGTGGACAGCCTGGTCGCGGGCTGGCCCTCCGACAGCAGCTTGAAGCGCCTGTTGGTGCGGAACGGGTCGCCCTCCCCCGCGAACATCCTGGTCGGGTCCTCGTCCTCGCGCTTGAACGGGAACACGCCGGCGGTGAACGGGAACGTGCCCGGCAGGTTCTCGCCGCGCAGGAACCGCAGCAGGTCGCCGTGGTCGCTGTAGCGGGGCAGGGCCACGCGCGGGATGCGGTTTCCCGAGAGGGTCTCGCGCCAGAGCGGGGTGTGGATCTCGCGGTCGCGGACCTTCACCACCAGCTCGTCGGCGGTGTAGCGCTCCTTGACGGCAGGCCAGCCGTCGAGCAGGGCCCGGGTCTCGTCGGTGAGCTCCCGCTCCGCCTGCGCCTCCAGCTCCCCGAGCCGCGGGTCGTCGTCGTTCAGGAGGGCGCGCACGGCGGCGAGCTGCTGGCGGCGGCGGGCGACCTCGGCCTGGGCGAGGGTCTCCGCGTGGTACCCGCGCACGGTCTCGGCGATGTCGGCCAGGTAGCGGACCCGGGCGGGCGGCACGATGGCGGCCGAGGCCTGCGAGGTGCGTCCGGACACCTCGGGCAGCAGCCCGGGGCCCGATTCGGCCAGCAGGAGGGGCTTGAGGTGCTGGTAGAGGGCCGTGACGCCGGCGTCGTTGTAGCGGGCGGCGATGGTGCCGAAGACCGGCATGTCCTCCGGCCTGACGCCGAATGCCTCGCGGTTGCGTACGAGCTGGCGACGGACGTCGCGCAGGGCGTCCTCCGCGCCGCGCCGCTCGTACTTGTTGATCACCACGGCCTCGGCGAAGTCCAGCATGTCGATCTTCTCGAGCTGCGAGGCCGCGCCGAACTCGGGCGTCATCACGTACACGGGCACGTCCACATGCGGGACGATCCCGGCGTCGCCCTGGCCGATGCCGGGCGTCTCGACGATCACCAGGTCGTGGCCCGCCGCGCGGCAGGCGGTGATCACGTCGTCGAGACAGGCGGGCACCTCGCTGACGGCGCCCCTGGTGGCCAGGGAGCGGAAGTAGGTCTGGGGGCTCAGGCTGTTCATCCTGATGCGGTCGCCGAGCAGCGCACCGCCGCCGCGCCTGCGGGTGGGGTCGATGGCGACGATCGCGATGCGCAGCTTGTCGTCGTTGTCGACGCGGAACCTGCGTACGAGCTCGTCGGTCAGCGAGGACTTGCCCGAGCCGCCCGTTCCCGTGATGCCGAGCACGGGGGCGCGCTTCTCCGAGCCGGCGGCCCTGAGGCCCTCGACCAGCTCGGCCGGGGCGTGTCCCGACTCGAGGAGCGTGATCGCCCGGGCCAGCGCCGCCTGGTCGCCCGAGACCACGGCCTCCACGGACGGCGGGTCGCCCAGTTCGGCGTCGCAGTCCTCGATCAGCTTGTTGATCATGCCGGGGAGCCCGTACTTCTGGCCGTCCTCCGGCGAGAAGATGCGGGTGACGCCGCGCGAGTGCAGCAGCTCGATCTCCTCGGGGACGATCACTCCCCCGCCGCCGCCGTACACCTTGACGTGCCCGGCCCCGCGCTCGCGCAGCAGCTCCACCAGGTACGTGAAGAACTCCACGTGCCCGCCCTGGTACGAGCTGATCGCCACGCCCTGGACGTCCTCCTGGATGGCGGCGGTGACGATCTCGTCGACCGAGCGGTTGTGGCCGAGATGGATGACCTCGGCGCCCTGTGACTGGAGGATGCGCCGCATGATGTTGATCGCCGCGTCGTGGCCGTCGAACAGGGCCGCCGCGGTCACGAAGCGCACGGGGTGTTCCGGGACATGCACGCCTTTTCACTCCTTCGTGAGGGCTCTCCCTCGAAGATACTAGGACGTCCTACTATTTCGACAGTATGACGTCCTAGTATTTGCCACGGTCGCCTGGGGTAGACGTGCCCCAGGGGGTGAGGCCGCATGCGCGCGCTGACGTTCGCACCGGGCAGGAAAGGGACGCTCGCCGTCGAGGAGGTGCCGGACCCCGCGCCGGGCAAGGGCCAGCTGCTGGTGCAGGGGCTGGCGCTGGGCGTCTGCGGGACCGACCGGGAGCTGGCGACGGCCGACTACGGCTGGCCGCCGCCCGGCAGGGAGCGGATGGTCATCGGGCACGAATCGCTCGGCCGGGTGCTCGAGGTGCCCGAGGGGTCCGCGTACTCGCCGGGTGACCTGGTGGTGGGCGTGGTGCGCCGGCCGGACCCGGTGCCGTGCGGGGCGTGCCTGCGGGGCGAGTTCGACATGTGCCGCAACGGCCGCTACACCGAGCGCGGCATCAAGCAGCTCGACGGGTACGCCTCCGAGCGCTGGACGGTCGAGGCCGGGTACGCCGTGCGGCTGGACCGTTCGCTGGAGAACGTCGGCATGCTGGTCGAGCCCGCCTCGGTGGTCGCCAAGGCGTGGGAGCAGATCGACCGGATCGGGTCACGGACCTGGTTCGAACCCGGCAGGCTGCTCGTCACCGGGGCCGGGCCGATCGGGCTGCTGGCGGCGCTGATGGGGCGGCAGCGGGGGCTCGAGGTGCACGTGCTCGACCGCGCCACTGAAGGGCTCAAGTCCCGGCTGGTGGAGGAGCTCGGGGCGACCTACCACTCGGCGACGTCGCTCAAGGCGTTCGCCACCGACAGGCCCGACATCATCATCGAGTGCACGGGGGCCGGGGCGCTCGTCATGGACGCCATGATCAGCACGGCCGCCGCGGGCATCGTCTGTCTGGCCGGTCTCGCTCCCGGCGGGCGTACGCACCGGGTGGACGCGGGGGTGATCAACCGGGACATCGTGCTGGAGAACGACGTGGTCTTCGGCACGGTGAACGCGAACCTGCGGCACTACCGGGACGCCGCCGACGCCCTGGCCAAGGCCGACCTCGGGTGGCTGGAGCGGCTCATCACGCGTCGGGTCCCGCTCTCGCGCGCCCTGGACGCCTTCACGCCCGGCGACGACGTCAAGGTGGTCATCGACCTCACGACCTGACCGGACTCAGCTGGGATCGTAGGGCTTGCGTCTCGTGGGCGTCGGGCGCCTGGTCGCCGTAGTGGTCGAGCCGGTGGTCGCGCTGGTGGTCGCGCTGGTGGTCGCGCTGGTGGTCGAGCCCACCGGGACGCGTGTTCTGGCGGGGCGGGGCGCGGGGGTCGGGGTGGGACGCGGCTTGGCCCGCGCGTTCTCGGAGGGCGGCGCCTTGGCCACGGGCAACGCCTTCACGGAGGGCGGCGCGGAGGAGGCGTGCGGGTGGGTTGGTGCGTTCCAGGGCCAGGAGAAGCGGCGGTGGGTGCCGCGGCGGCGGCCGGAGAAGCGGAGGGAGAGGACGACCGTCATCAGCACCATCGCGGTCAACAGGGCGGGCGGCGTGCCCAAGAAGTCCAGAGGCGACCCCGACTCCGAGCGCGATGCCGGTACGAAGGGGCGTTCGGTCAGGCGGATCTCTGCCGGCTTGTCGGCGGTGGCCTTGACCAGGCGCGGTACGCCGTACCCCACGACCTTGTCGGTCTCCCTGGTCTTGCGCTTGAGCCAGACCCCGTCCACGTTCGCCTCGATGGTGTGGATCTTCGAGCCCTTGACGCTCTCCACGATCCCCACGTGGTCGATGCCCTTGTAGCTCTTGCCGCCCCGCCAGTCGAAGAAGACCAGCGCTCCGGGCTCGGGCTTCTGGGTCCACGCCCCCTGCCTCATGAACCAGGCGGCGTGGGAGGGCGTCCAGGCGAACTGGCCCACGTACTGGCTGATGCCGGCCTTGTCCGAGGCCCAGGCGATGAACATGTCGCACCACGGCGCGTCGCGGTACTGGGTGTCTTGGACGCGATCCGCGTACCACTGGCCGAACTTGGTGAACTGGCCGCTCTTCTCCTTGTAGCCGACTTCCTGCCGCACCGTCTTCAGCAGCTCGTCCGCGATCGGGTCCAGGGTGACTCCTCCCAGAAAACCGCCAAATCACGATGGACTGTAGTAGCGCCATCGCGGATTTGCGCGATTCACTCGGAAAGTGTCGTGGTATGAGCCGAAATTTCGGGTTTGTGACTGGTGAGGCTCCTGAGGTTGCCTACTATCGCCGTTAGGAGCCGGCACCGACCCGGTAGACGGACACGTCGCCCGCACCCGGCGCGACGACATCGGCCACGATCACGGTCACGTTGTCGGGCGAGCCGCCCTCGTTCGCCAGATCGATCAACCTCTGGACGGCCGCGCCCGGGTCTGCCACGGTGGTCAGGACCTCGTGCAGGACCTCGGGACCGAGCACGGTCGTGAGACCGTCGGAGCAGAGGAGGTAGCGGTCATCAGGCTCGGCTTCGCGCAGCGCCATGTCAGGCTCGGCCCTGCCCTCGCTGCCCAGCACGCGCAGCACCATCGAGCGGCGGGGGTGCACGGCGGCTTGATCCTCCGTTATGCGCCCTTCGTCCACCATCGACTGCACAAGTGTGTGATCCTTGGTCATCTGGTAAAGAGCACCGTCGCGAAGCAGATATCCGCGGGAGTCACCGAGATGAGCCAGGGCGAACCGGTAGCCGTCCCACAGCATGGCGGTCACCGTGGTCCCCATGCCCCTGCGCGCGGGGTCGATGTCGGCCAGCTCGACCAGCCGGCGCGCCGCCTCGTGCACGGCGCCCTCCAGCGCCGCCTCGAGGTCCGCGCCCGTCTCGGGAAGCGTGGCATCCAGCTCTCGCATGACGGCGATCGCCGCCGAGCTCGCCAGCTCGCCCGCGGCGTGTCCGCCCATCCCGTCAGCCACCACGAGCAACCGGCCACTCGCGTAGCCCGAATCCTCGTTCTGCTCCCGGCGGCGGCCCACGTCTGATCCGGCGGCATAGCGGATGTTGTGCTTCATACCTTGCAGTAAATCATTGGTTGAAAGACTTCACAAGCAGATGCGCTGAAGACTCTTGTGAACTACTGTGGGCTCCATGAGCCACGACCCGACCGTCAACGCCGGGGACATCGCCCGGCTCGCAGGCGTCGGGCGTGCCGCGGTGAGCAACTGGCGCCGTCGCCACGACGACTTTCCCGATCCCATCGGCGGCACGGCCAACCAGCCGCTCTTCTCGCTGCGACAGGTCGAGTCCTGGCTGCGCCGCTATGGGAAGTCCTACCAGGTCTCCCTGGGAGATCGGGTGTGGCAGCGCATGAAAGCCGCAGGCGATTTGCGCCTCGGCGAGCTGGTGGCCCGGGCGGGAGCCCTGCTGACCAGCCAGGCGACCGCCCTGAGCAGCGCTCCGACCGGCGCCGACGCGCGACAGGACAGTGCGGGCGCCCCGGGCGTGGCGCGGGCCGGTGGCGAGGGCGAGCCGGACGAAGGCCTGGAGGCGGCCGGGCAGGGCCTCGATCCTGAAGGTCTGGAGCCGGAGCTGGCGGAGCTCGTGCTGGAGCTGGCCACGCAGCATGGCGCGCTGACGGCGTACGAGTTCCTGTGCGAGCGCTATCTCGAGGCGCACTCGCGGCAGCTCTCGGTGACCCGCGAGGACGTGGCCGCGCTCATGGTCAGGCTCGTCCGCACGGACGGCGCCACGATCCTCGACCCCGCCTGCGGCGTCGGCACGCTGCTCCTCTCCCCCACCGCAACGCCCGCCAGGACGGAGCCCGGCGAGCCGGGCACGGTCAGGGTACTCGGGCAGGAGCTCAGCGAGACCTCGGCGGGCATCACCGCCTCCAGGCTCCGGCTGCGCGGCGTCGAGGCCCGCATCGTGTCCGGCGACTCGATGCGCCACGACGCGTTCCCCGGCGAGAAGGCCGACGCCGTGGTGTGCGATCCGCCGTTCAACGAGCGGGCCTGGGGTTACGAGGAGCTGACCGGCGACCCGCGCTGGGAGTACGGCCTGCCGCCGCGCGGCGAGCCGGAGCTGGCCTGGGTGGAGCACTGCCTCACCCACGTCAGGCCGCGCGGCCTGGTCGCCATCCTCATGCCGCCGGCCGCGGCCAGCCGCAAGGCGGGCCGCCGCATCCGCGCCAACCTCCTGCGCGCGGGCGCCCTGCGTGCCGTCATCGCGCTGCCGGGCTCGGACCTCTGGCTGCTCCGCCGCCCGGCGGCCGGCGAGCGCCCGCCTTCCGACGTGCTCATCCTCGACGCCACGGACGATCTCGGGAGCGTCGAGCCGGCCTGGCAGGCGTACCTGGAGGACCGTTCCGACCAGACTGTACGCATCATCGACCTGCTGGCCGACGAGGTCGACATGACCCCGGCCCGCCACCAGCGGCGCGACAACGTCGGCAAGGCGTACGCCGAGGCCCGCGACCGCTTCCTGGCCGCCGCGGCGGCGCCGCCCGACCTGAAGGTGCTGGAGCAGCCGCTCGGCCAGCCCGCCACCACGCTGGGCGACCTCATCAAGGAGGGCCTGGTGACCACGTCACAGGCGCCGCCCAAGATGGCCGCCGACGGCGGTGACGTGCCGGTGCTCACCACCGACGACGTGCTCAACGGCACCCCGCCGTCCGGCTTCACCACGATGCAGCAGGGCCTGGTCCCGATCCGCCCGGGTGACGTGGTGGCCTCCTACTCCAGCGTGCGGGTGATGGCCGACGGAGGCGCGATGCTCGGCCCCCACCTGACCCTCTACCGGGTGGACGCGCGCAGGCTGGACCCCGACTTCCTGGCCGGTTTCCTGCGGGCCGCGGGCGGCCGGGTGACCACCGGCTCCAGCAGGTTCGACGTGCGCCGCACCCGGCTGCCGCGCCTGTCGCTGAAGGAGCAGAAGGCGTACGGCGAGGCCTTCCGGCAGCTCGCCGTGCTGGAGGACGCCATCCGCGAGACCTCGACTCTGGGGCAGACGCTGATCAGGCTGGGCCTTGACGGGCTGGCCGACGGCCACCTGCACCCGCCTGCTCATGGCCTCACTCCGTGAGGCGGCTCGCGTGTCTATGGCCTCTGCTCCGCAGAGGCGCTCGGTCGCTGGAAAGCCGCCGCCTTCCCTCGTCGCTCCGGTCGCTACGCTCCCTGCGCTCCTCAGTCCAGGCGACGGCGCACCCTCGCGTGACGGTGTAGTTTTTTCCCGAAGGCTGCTGGGAGGGGCGGAATGGTCATCGGTGACCGCTATGAGCTCGACGACCTCCCTCTCGGGCAAGGCGGCATGGGCGCCGTCTACGCGGGCCACGACCGCCACCTCGACCGGCGGGTGGCGGTGAAGCTGCTCAGGGTGCCCAGCGGGCCGGATCACGAGCTGGAGCGCAGGTTCATCCGCGAGGCGCGCATCCTGGCCAGGCTGGAGCATCCGGGAGCCCCGGTCCTCTACGACTTCGGCACGCACGAGCAACGGCTCTACCAGGTGATGCAGTTCATCGAGGGCGTCACGGTGGCCGACGTGGTGAGCGAGCACGGCCCGCTGCCCGTGTCGTGGGCCGCCGCGATCGCCGCCCAGGCGTGCGCGGTCCTGTCGGCCGCCCACGCTCTGGCGATCTGCCACCGCGACCTCAAGCCGACGAACCTCATGCTCTGCCCCGACGGCAGCGTGAAGGTGCTCGACTTCGGCCTGGCCATGCTGCGTGACACCGACGTCACCACGTTCACGAGGATCGGGCAGATCCTGGGCACGCCGGCGTACATGGCTCCTGAGCAGATCCAGCACGGCGTCGCCGAGCCGCGCAGCGACCTGTACTCGCTGGGCTGCGTCCTGCACGAGATGCTGACGGGACGCCAGCTCTTCACCGGCCCCACCGACTACATGGTCTTCGAGAAGCAGGTCAAGGAGCGCCCGCCGGCCATCCCGGGGCTGCCGCCCGGGCTGGGCGCGCTGCTGTCGCAGCTGCTGGAGAAGCGGCCGGACGACCGGCCCGCCAGCGCGAACGAGCTCTACGATCGGCTCGACCCGTTCGCGCTGGAGCTGCCCGTGCTGCCCGGCTTCCTCACCAAGGCTCCGAGCCCCGGACGCATGTACGCCCGCATGGCGGGCCGCGCGCTCAACGCCTGAGGGCGCTCTCCGGTGCAGGGACTGTAGATTTCTGCCGTGCTCTCCCTCCTGGTGCTCCCATGAGACGCCCGACCCTCGAGGCGGTCGCCGCCCGGGCCGGCGTCTCGCGCGCCACCGCGTCCCGGGTCGTCAACGGACGGACGACGGTGGCGCCCCACATCCGCGACGCCGTGCAGCGCGCGATCGACGAGCTGGGCTACGTGCCCAACCCGGCCGCGCGCAGCCTGGTCACCCAGCGCACCGACTCGATCGCCCTGGTCGTCAGCGAGCCGGGCACCCGGGTCTTCTCCGAGGACCCGATGTTCTCCACGGCGATCAGGTCGGCGTCGATGGAGCTCGAAACGGTGAACAAGCAGGTCGTGCTGATGCTGGCCTCCTCCGCCAAGAGCCACGCGCGCGTGGAGCGTTACATCGCGGGCGGGCACGTCGACGGCGTCATGCTGATCTCCATGCACGGCGCCGACCCGCTGCCGTCCGCGCTGTCCCGCCTTCCCGTCCCCGTCGTCTCGTACGGGCGGCCCGCCGTCCCGGTGGACATCCCGTACGTCGACAACGACAACGTGGGCGGGGCGGAGGCCGGGGTCCGGCACCTGGTGGGGTCGGGGCGCCGGAGGATCGCCACGATCGCGGGCCCGCAGGACATGATCGGCGGCCAGGACCGGCTGACCGGCTACCGCAACGTGCTGCGCGATTCCGGCCTCCGCTCGATCGTCGCGGTCGGCGACTTCACGCGGGAGTCGGGCGCGGTCGCGATGCGCCGGCTCCTGCGCGACGATCCCGGCCTGGACGCCGTGTTCGTGGCCAACGACCTGATGGCGGTCGGCGCCCTGCAGTCGCTCCGCCAGGCCGGGCGCCGGGTGCCGGACGACGTGGCCGTGGTGGGCTTCGACGACATCGAGGCGGCGAAATACACCGAGCCGCCGCTGACGACGCTCAGGCACCCGGTGGCCGAGCAGGCGGCGGCCATGGTCCGGCTCCTGCTCAACCTGTTCGAGGGCGGCCCGGCGGAGCCGGTGATCATGCCCACGGAGCTCGTGATCAGGGAGTCGGCCTAGATGACCGCAGACAGCACCGCCCTGGCCGCCGCCGTCTCGCTGGCCGAGGAGCACGGCGTCGAGGTGCGGGACCCGGTGGTGCTCAACGACTCGTTCAGCCTCCGGATCCACCTGCGTCCGGCGCCGGTCGTGGCACGGGTGCCGACCGTGACCGCGTGGGGGCGGGCGCGGCCCGCCGACGCGTTGCGGCGCGAGCTGGACGTCGTGTCCTACCTGCACGGGCAGGGCGTGCCGGTGGTGCCGCCGAGCGACCTGCTGCCTGCCGGACCGCATCTGCGTGACGGGTTCGCGGTCTCCTTCTGGACGCACGTCGAACACGATCCCGGCTTCCGCATGAGCCCGGAGGTGGCCGGGCGGGCGCTCGCCGAGCTGCACGAGGCGCTGCGGAGCTTCCCCGGCGAGCTGCCCTATCTCGGGCCGGTGCTCGACGAGCCGCTGCGGCTGCTGGAGCTGCTCGACGGGGAGGTCGCGCCCGACGCGCTGGCGCGGCTGCGGGACGCGCACGCGGGGCTGGCCGAACGGCTGGCGGGCCGGCCGGCGCAGGCCGTCCACGGGGACGCGCACCCCGGCAACCTCCTCGCCACCCCCGCCGGGCTGCTCTGGAACGACTTCGAGGAGAGCATGGCCGCGCCCGTCGAGTGGGATCTGGCCTGCCTGCTGCGCACGAGGCGGCTCGACGGGCGGGCCGCCCTGCACGCCTATGGGCGTGATCCCGATGATCCGGCGCTGCGTGACTTCCTGGCGGCGCGCGGGCTGCAGGGGACCCTGTGGATGCTGGCCAGGGGGCTGCGGCTGCCCTCTCTCGCCGCCGACGCCGACGCGGCGCTGCAGGCGTGGCTCCGCGACCCCAGCGGCGCGAGCCGCTGAGGGGGCCGTCAGACCGGGATCACGCCGCCGCGCGGGCCGAGGAAGTAGCCGCCGGTGACGTCCAGGACGTGACCGGTGATCCACCGGGACTCCTCGCTCGCGATCAGCGCCACGGCGTCCGCGATGTCCTCGGGACGGCCGATGCGGCCCAGCGCGGTGACCTCGGTGACCGAGCGCTCGCCGGTGCCGTCGTCCGCGCGGAGCCAGGCGTTCATGTCCGTCTGTGTGACCCCCGGGGAGACGGTGTTCACGGTGATGTTCCGCTCGCCGAGGAGGGGGGCCAGGCTGAAGCCCAGCGTGTCGAGGGCTCCCTTGGTCATCGAGTAGACGAGGTCGGGCAGGGCGATGCGGACGACGGCGGAGGAGATGTTGATGATCCGGCCGCCGTCGTTCAGCAGCGGGAGTGCGCGCTCGATGATGAAGTACGGCGCCCGCACGTTCACGGCGAAGACCCGGTCGAACTGCTCCTCGGTCACCGTGCCCAGCCCGCCCCCCAGGATGGCGGCGTTGTTGACCAGGATGTCCAGCCGCTCCCCCGCGATGCCCTCGAACAGCGCGTCCACGCCGTCCTCGAACGCCGCCCGCACCGCGTACGCCTGCCCGCCCGCGCCCTCGATGGCGGACACCGTCTCCTTGGCCAGGTCGTCGTTCCTGGCGTAGTGAACGATCACACGGGCCCCGTCGGCGGCCAGGCGCTCGGCGATGGCCCGTCCGATGCCGCGCGAGGCTCCGGTAACCAATGCGGTCTTTCCTGACAGATCTCTCATGTGCTCCATCGTGGGGCGCAATTCTCCCACCAGTCCAAGACCTGCTGTTATAGCTTTTTGCTATGGATACACAGATACACCGGATGGTGTCTTCCCCGGCGGGCCGGATCCATCTGGTCGAGCAGGGGGCCGGCCCGCTCGTGCTGCTGGTGCACGGATTCCCCGAGTCCTGGTACTCCTGGCGTCACCAGCTGCCGGTGCTGGCCGCCGCCGGATACCGGGCAGTGGCGCTGGACGTGCGCGGGTACGGCCGCTCGTCCAAACCGGAGGCGGTCGCGGCCTACAGGATGCTGGAACTGGTCGAGGACAACGTCGCGGTGGTGCACGCCCTGGGCGAGGAGACCGCGACCATCATCGGTCATGACTGGGGCGCGCCCATCGCCGCCAACAGCGCCCTGGTACGGCCCGAGGTCTTCACCGCCGTCGGCCTGCTGAGCGTGCCCTACACCCCCCGGGGCGGGCGCCGGCCCAGCGAGTCCTTCGCCCAGATGGGCGGCGCGGAAGAGTTCTACGTCAGTTACTTCCAGGAGCCCGGACGCGCCGAGTCCGAGATCGAACCGGACGTCCGCGGCTGGCTGGCCGGCATCTACGCGGCACTCTCGGCCGACACCATGCCCGCTCCCGACCTGCCCCACCCCCTTTTGGTGGCCGACGGCGGTACGCTCCGCGATCGGTTTCCCAGCGGCCCGCTGCCGTCCTGGCTCACCCCAGACGACCTGGACGTCTACGCCGCCGAGTTCGAACGGACTGGCATGAGCCCGGCTCTCAACCGCTACCGGAACATGGACCGGGACTGGGAGGACCTCGCCCCCTGGGACGCGGCCCCCATCACTCAGCCGTCCCTGTTCATCGGCGGCGCCCGCGATGCTTCCACCACCTGGCTGGCCGGCGCTGTCGACGCATTCCCCACTACGCTGCCGGGCCTGGTCTCCTCCCACATCCTCGAGGAATGCGGCCACTGGATCCAGCAGGAACGTCCCCGCGAGGTCAACCGGCTCTTGACCGACTGGCTCGCCTCCCTGCCGACCGCCTGAAAGGGATGGAAGTCTGGCTGTCACGGGTTGTCCACAATGCGGCCAGGTCTTCCCGTCGCTCCGTTCTCTTTAGCAATCATGCAAAGGAACAGCTCGATGTCTTCCATAGAGGCGCTCAGAAGATTCGTGGTCGTCGCCGAGGAGCTGAGCTTCACCCGGGCGGCCGACCGGCTGTTCATCTCGCAGCCCTCGTTGAGCAGGCAGATCAGGCAGCTGGAGCTCTCCCTGAGAGCCAGACTGTTCGAGCGCGACCGCCGTACCGTGACGTTGACGGCCGCAGGGGCGGCGCTGCTGCCTGAGGCCCGGCGGATCGTCGAGCAGTGGGAGAGCGCGCAGCGGGCGGTCGCGGCGGCGCGCGAGGACCGGACGCTGGTGGTCGGGTTCCAGACGCGGATCGGGCGCGGGCTCGTGCCGTCCATCTCGTCCGCGCTGCCCGGCTGGGACCTGCGCTTCCGGCAGGTGCCGTGGCACGACCCCACCGTCGGACTGGGTGACGGGCAGGTCGACGTGGCCGTCGCGTGGCTGCCCATGCCCGACGACGGCGAGTACGAGTGGACGGTGGTGAGCACGGAGGAGCGCTGGGTGGCGCTGTCCGCGAGCCATCCGCTGGCCACCCGCCCCGAGGTCACGCTCTCCGACCTGGCGGAGGAGCCGTTCGTGGCGATGCCGGTCTCGGCCGGGCCCATGCGGGACTTCTGGCTGGCCGGTGACCAGCGGTCGGAGCCGGCGGTCGTGGGGGCGGAGGCGGAGACGGCCGAGGAGGCGTTCGAGCTGGTCGCGGCAGGGCGGGCCGTGGTGCTGGTCTCGGCCGGGAACGCCGAGCTCTACCGGCGCGACGACGTGGTGAGCAGGCCGGTGGCGGGCCTGCCGCCGAGCAGGCTCGCCATCGTCTGGCGGCGGAGCGACCGGCGGCAGGCCGTGCGGACGCTGGTGGAGGCGTTCGTGACCTGCATGTGCGCCGTCTGAGCGATCCAGGTGACTCTGCCTCTCGCCGGCCGTCGCCGGGCTGGTCGCGCTGCGGTCAGTCCCGCGTGAGCCAGGCCGTGGTGTCGGTGGGAAGGGTCCCGTCCTCCAGCGGGCCGCTGGCCAGGAGGAGCCGTCCCGCGGGTAGCGGCACCGGGTCGGGGCTCAGGTTGGTGACGCAGGTCAGGCCCGAGTCACGGGTGAAGGCCAGGACCTCGTCGCCCAGCGGCAGCCAGGTCAGGGCGCCGTCCCCCAGCAGGTCACGGCGCAGGCGCAGGGCGTCGCGGTAGAGGTTGAGCATCGAGCCCAGGTCCGTACGCTGCGCCTCGGCCGTCAGCTTGCGCCAGCTCTCCGGCTGCGGCAGCCACGGCGTGCCGGTGCCCGAGCCCGTGCCGAAGCCGAACGGGGGCTCGTCGCCGGACCACGGCAGCGGGATGCGGCAGCCGTCCCTGCCCGGGTTCGTCCCGCCCGACCGGGCGTACATCGGGTCCTGGCGGAGCTCGTCCGGGAGGTCCTCCACCTCCGGCAGGCCCAGCTCCTCGCCCTGGTAGACGTAGACCGAGCCGGGGAGCGCCATGGCGAGCAGGGCCGCGGCCCGCGCGCGGCGGTAGCCCAGCTCCAGGTCGGACGGGGTGCCGTGGAGTCGGCCTCCGTGCTCGAACGCGGTGTCCTCGCGGCCGTACCGGGTGACCGGGCGCGTCACGTCGTGGTTCGACAGGACCCACGTCGGCGGGGCGCCGATGGGCGTGTGGGTGGCGAGGGTCAGGTCGATGACTCTGCGCAGCTCCGCCGGGTTCCACGGGCAGGACAGGAAGTCGAAGTTGAAGGCCGTGTGGAGCTCGTCAGGGCGGAGGTAACGCGCGAAACGCTCCTGATCGGGGAGCCAGACCTCCCCGATCAGGATGCGCTCGCCGTACTCGTCGGCCACCTCGCGCCACCGACGGTAGACGTCGTGGACCTCGTCGAGGTCTTCGTAACCCGTGTCCGACTTGATCAGCAGGGCCGCGGAGTCGATGCGCACGCCGTCCACGCCCCGGTCGAGCCAGAAGCGCAGCACGTCCTCGAACTCCTGGTGGACCTCCGGATTGCCCCAGTTGAAATCCGGTTGTTCCGGAGCGAACAGGTGCAGGTACCACTGGCCGTCCGGTACCTGCGTCCAGGCCGGGCCGCCGAAGATCGACTGCCAGTCGTTGAGCGGCTCGTCGCTGAACCAGAAGCGGTCCCTGGCGGCCGGGTCCGCCAGTGCCTCCTTGAACCAGGCGCTCTCCGTGGAGCT
Organism: Nonomuraea sp. NPDC049695; assembly: GCF_040674955.1. Classification (NCBI taxonomy): domain Bacteria; kingdom Bacillati; phylum Actinomycetota; class Actinomycetes; order Streptosporangiales; family Streptosporangiaceae; genus Nonomuraea; species Nonomuraea sp. NPDC049695. Next base: position 14,395 of record NZ_JBFANV010000056.1, read on the forward strand.
GTGGTTCGGCACCACGTCGATGATGACCCTGATGCCGAGGTCGTGCGCCTCCTCGATGAACCGCTCCGCCTCGGCGAGCGTGCCGAAGACCGGCTCGATGTCGCGGTAGTCGGCCACGTCGTAGCCGCCGTCGGCCATCGGCGACGGATACCACGGGTTCAGCCAGATGGCGTCGATCCCGAGATCCTTCAGGTACTGCAGGCGGGAGCGCAGGCCGGCGAGATCGCCGACGCCGTCACCGTTGCCGTCGGCGAAGCTACGCAGGTAGACCTGGTAGATCGCGGCCCCCCGCCACCACGTTTGCGACATGCGCTTATCCCTTGATGCTTCCGGCGGTGAGCCCCGCCATGATGTGCCGTTGGAAGATGAAGAAGACGATGATCATGGGGATGCCAGCGATGACCAGGCCGCCCATGACCTGGTTCTGGGTCACCGCTCCGGCCGTCTGCGACAGCCCCACGCTGATCGTCATCTTGTCGCTGTCCGTCATGACCAGCAGTGGCAGGACGAAGTCCTTGAACGCGGTGACGATCGTAAAGATGGAGACCACGCCCAGGATCGGCCTGGAGACCGGCAGCACGACCGACCACAGCACCCTCAGCGGGCCCGCGCCGTCGATCTGCGCCGCCTCGATCAGCTCCCGCGGGATGGAGTCGAAGAACCGCTTGAGCAGGAAGATGTTGAAGCCGTTCGCCGCCGCGGGGAACCACAGGCCCCAGGCGTTGTTGAGCAGCCCCAGGTCCACGATCGTGACGTAGAGCGGGATGAGGATGACCATCGGCGGGATCATCAGCGTGGCCAGCATCGCGCCGAGGATCACGTTGCCGAACATCGGGCGGAGCTTCGACAGCGCGTACGCCGCCGTGACGTCCACCGCCATGGAGAACAGCCAGGCGCCCAGCGCGTAGTACGCGGTGTTCGCCAGCAGCGTGCCGATGTCGAACAGGTCCCACGCCTCGAGGAACGCACCCAGCGTCGGGTCGGCGGGGACGAGCGTCGGCGGCATCTGGGCGATCTCCTCCGGCGTCTTCATGGCGCCGGTGACCATCCAGTAGAGCGGGAAGACGAAGGCCAGGGTGAAGGTCACGACGACCGCGACGAGGACGAGCCAGTAGATCCGCCTGCCCCACTTGCTGTTGAGCTGGTGCGGCGAGACGATCGTGCGGAACTGCACCTGGATCGGCTTCGGCGACCTCGCTCCCTCGCGGGCGATCATGCTCTGTCCTCACGGGTCGTCCTGAGCTGGAGGGCCGCGAAGACGAGGAGCGCGAGCATGAGCAGCATGCCCAGCGCGCCCGCCTGGCCGTAGTTCATCTGCGAGAAGGCGAACTGGTACATCAGGTACGCGACGGAGACCGTGGCGTTCTCCGGACCGCCGCCGGTCAGCATGTACGGCTCGATGAACACCTGCATGGTCGCCACGATCTGCAGCATCAGCATGAGCAGCAGGATCAGCCGGGTCTGCGGGATCGTGACGTGCCTGATCCGCTTGACTATCCCGGCCCCGTCCAGCTCGGCGGCCTCGTACAGCTCGGGCGCGATGTTCTGCAGCGCCGCCAGGTAGATGAGCGTCGCGCTGCCCATGTTCATCCAGGTCGAGACGAGGACCAGGGAGATCAGGGCGGTCGACGACGAGTCCAGCCAGGCCAGCGGCGGCAGGTGGAGGAAGCCCAGGATCTGGTTGAACAGCCCGGGCCCGGGATCGTAGAACCACCTGAACAGCAACACCGCCACGATCGGCGGCAGCATGACCGGCAGGTAGACCACGAACCGCAGGTAGGCCCGGGCGTGACGCAGCTCGTTGAGCACGAGCGCGACGACGAACGGCACGGCATAGCCGCACAGCAGCGCGAGCAGCGTGAACTCGACGGTGTTCAGCCAGGCCTCGCCGAAGGCCGGGTCCTGGACGGCCGCCTTGAAGTTGTCCAGCCCCACCCAGGTGGGCGGGTTGATCAGGTCGGTCTTCTGGAAGCTCAGGATGAACTCCCTGACCATCGGATACCAGGCGAACACCGTGAAGCAGAACAGCGCCGCGCAGAGGAACCCGTAGGCCGTCAGATTGCGCCTCAAGATCCCCATAAGGTCAGCCCTTGGCCGCCAGCATGGAGTTGGCCTTGGTCTCGGCGTCGGCCAGGAGCTGGTCGATGCCGGCGTCCTTGCGGCTCAGCACGCCCGACATGACCACGTCGAGGATGGCGTACAGCTCCTGCGCGTGGACCGGCTCGGCCTTCGGCGGGACGGTGGCGGCGGCCTGCACATACGGGTCGTAGTTCTGGACCGGCAGCGAGGCGTTCTTCACGCGGTCGGCCTGGATGGCCTTGCCGGTGGCCGAGTCGCCGTAGACGTCGTTGTCGGGCACGCCGACCGGGTTGCCGTTGGCCTTGCCGCGGGCGAAGTCGAAGCGGCCCTTGCCGACGGTGTTGAAGCGGAAGTCGACCCACTCCAGGCCCGCCTTGGCCTCCTCAGGGGTGGCCTTCGGGTTGACCATGAACGCTTCGCCGCCGCTCAGCGACGCCTTGGCCTCGGGGAAGCCGGTGATGCCGTAGTCGGCGACGTTGCCCTTGAACTTGTTGACCACGTCGGTGACCACGTCGGGCGCGCCCAGCATCATGCCGACCTTGCCGCTGCCCATCGCCATCATCAGCGACTCCCAGCCGACCAGGAGCTTGTTGCCCATGCTGTTGTCCACCCAGCGCATGTCGTGCAGGTTCTGCAGCACGGCCTTGCCCTCGGGCGAGTTGAACGCGGCCTTCTTGTTGTCGGGGGTCAGGATGGCGCCGCCGCGGCCGTAGATGGCCTGGGTGAAGTGCCAGCCGCCGGTGTTGCCCCCGGAGTACTCGCCGTAGCCGACGTAGCCGGGGCCGAGCGCGGCGATCTTCTTGGCCGCCTCGCGGACCTCGGCCCACGTCTTGGGCGGGGTGTTCGGGTCGAGTCCGGCCTTGGTGAACAGGGCGCGGTTGTAGACCAGGCCGACGCTGTAGTGGACATTCGGCACGCCGTACACCTTGCCGTCCTTGGTGACCAGCTCGCGGACGTCGGCGCGCAGGTCGTTCCAGTTCTTGACGGCGCCGGTGTACTGCGTGATGTCGAGCGCCTGGCCCTGGGCGATGACGTCGGCGTAGTTGGTCACAGGGACCACGAAGACGGTCTCCATCTGGCCGCCCGCCAGCTTGGGACCGAACGTCTTGGGGTCGAAGCACGGCTGCTGGTCGGTGCTCTTGACGGTCACGCCGGGGTGGGCCTTCATGAACGTGGCCACGTCGTCGTCCCAGGCCTGCCGTTCCTTCGGCGCGGACCTGGCGGGCTGACACGCCACCGTGATCGTGACGGCCTTGGCGCCGCCCGCCGACGGAGTGGCGGGCTCGCCGGAGCCACAGGCTGTGGCCGAGATGCCGAGCACGGATACGAGCAAGAGTCCAGTGGATCTCCGCATGGTCTGACCCTTCTGATGCGAGGTGCCCACACCATAGGATCGCGGACCGAAGCGCGCAATATTTCGACTGACTATTGCAAGATAACGACTAGATCACGTCCGCACGCGGGCCGTGGAGGCGCGGACCACGAGCTCCGGCTCGAAGAGGAGCTCGTCCGCCGGCACCACCGCCTTGTCGATCTGCGCGACCAGCAGGTCCACGGCGGCCCGGCCCATGGCGTCGATGGGCTGGCGGACGGTGGTCAGCGGGGGCTCGGTGCAGTTCATCAGCGCGGAGTCGTCGAAGCCGATGACCGAGATGTCCCCGGGCACGGCGAGGCCGGCGCGGCGGGTCGCCCTGATGGTGCCGAGCGCGAGCAGGTCGCTGGCGCAGATGACGCCGGTCACCCCCCGCTTGACCAGCCGGGCGGCGGCCGCGTGCCCGCCCTCCAGCGAGAACATGGTGTGCTCGACCAGCTCGGGGTCCCCGCCCTCCGCCTGGAACGTCTCCAGCTTGCGCCGCGACGGCATGTGGTCCTTGGGCCCGAGCACCATGCCGACCCGCTCGTGGCCGAGCGCGCGCAGGTGGGCCAGGGCCATCTCGGCGGCCACCGCGTCGTCGCACGAGACCTGCGGGAAGTCGAGGTGCCGGACGGCCGCGTTCACCAGCACGGTGGGCAGCTTGCGCTCGTGCAGCAGCTCGTAGTGCCCGTGCGCGGCGTCGGCCTGGGCGTAGAGGCCGCCGGCGAAGACGACGCCGCTGACCTGCTGCTGGAGCAGCAGATCCACGTAGTCGGCCTCGGAGACGCCGCCGACCGTGCGGGTGCACAGCACCGAGGTGAACCCCTGCTGGGCCAGCGCCCCGCCGACGACCTCCGCGAAGGCGGGGAAGATCGGGTTCTGCAACTCGGGAAGCACGAGGCCGACCAGCCGGGCCCGGTCGCCGCGCAGCTGCGTCGGGCGCTCGTAGCCGAGCACGTCGAGAGCGGTCAGCACCGCCTCGCGGGTCGCGTCGGACACCCCGGGCTTGCCGTTGAGCACACGGCTCACGGTCGCCTCGCTCACTCCGACCTTCTTGGCCACCTCTGCGAGTCGTCGCGTCATGCGCAAACTATACGGCCTTCGACGCAAGCGCTTGCAACGGCTTACGTGGACAGGACGTCGAGCCTTGCGCGGTCCCCACAGCGACTTTCCTGCGCCTGGGCGCTTCCTGACCAGCAGAGAGACGCCACACTGCGTGTGCCCAGTCAGTCAATTGCTTGCGCAATGTCGTCGAAATATTGCGGACATCTGCTCGACATCCTATGGTTCGGCCAACCCGCCTTACCCGAAGGGCCACCCCCATGAGAGCACTGTTAGCCGCCCTTTCGTTAGCCATCGGACTCCTGGCCACACCCGCGTACGCGGCCGCCGACACCAACCTCGCGGCCGGCAAGACCGCCACCGCCAGCAGCTCCACCGACGTCTACACCGCCGCCAACGTCACCGACGGCAACCAGGCCACCTACTGGGAGTCGGCCAACAACGCCTTCCCGCAGTGGGTCCAGGTCGACCTCGGTGCCGGCGCGAGCGTCAACAAGCTCGTGCTCAAGCTGCCGTCCGGCTGGCCCAGCCGCACCCAGACACTGACCGTCCAGGGCAGCACGAACGGCTCCGGCTTCAGCACGATCGTCGCCTCGGCGGCCTACACGTTCAACCCGACCGCGACGATCACCTTCGCCGCCACGACCGCCCGCTACGTCCGGCTGCAGATCACCGCGAACACCGGCTGGCCGGCGGGCCAGATCTCGGAGTTCGAGGTCTGGGGCGGCACGACGGAGAACCCGGGCGCCAACCTGGCCGCCGGCAAGCCGATCACCGAGTCCTCGCACACCCACACGTACGTGGCCGCCAACGCCAACGACAACAACCTGCAGACCTACTGGGAAGGCGCCGCCTATCCCAACACCCTCACCGTGCAGCTCGGCGGCAACGCCGACCTGACGTCGATCACGCTCAAGCTCAACCCCGACCCCGCCTGGGCCAGGCGCACCCAGACCATCCAGGTCCTCGGCCGTGAGCAGAGCGCCACCGGCTTCACCAACCTCGTCTCCTCGGCCACGTACACCTTCGACCCGGCCACGGGGAACTCGGTGACCATCCCGGTCACCGCCAAGGTCGCCGACGTCCGGCTGCAGATCACCGCCAACTCCGGCGCACCGGGCGGGCAGGTGGCCGAGTTCCAGATCTTCGGCACGCCGTCGGCCAACCCTGACCTGACGGCGAGCAACCTCGCGTCGAGCCCGGCGGCGCCGATCGAGACCGACGCGGTCACGCTCTCCGCCACGGTCAAGAACGCCGGGACCGCGGGCTCGGCCGCCACCTCCGTGAACTTCTACGCGGGCACCACCAAAGTCGGCAGCGCCGGCGTTGGTGCGCTGGCCGCAGGTGCGTCGACCACCGTGTCCGCAAATATCGGGACCAGGGACGCCGGGACCTACCAGCTCTCCGCCAAGGTGGACGAGGACGACAAGGTCATCGAGCTGAACGAGGCGAACAACACCGCCACCGGCACGCTGACCGTGAAGCCGGTCGACACGGCCGACCTGATCGCCTCCTCCGTCGCGTGGACGCCCGGCAACCCCGCCGCGGGCAGCACGGTGACGTTCTCTGTGGCGATCAAGAACCAGGGCACGGTCGCCTCCAGCGGCGGCTCCCACGGCATCACGCTCACCGTCGCCAACGACTCGGGCACCGTCGTCAAGACGCTGACCGGCTCGGCCAGCGGCGCCATCGCCCCGGGCGCCACCACGAGCCCGGTCAGCCTGGGCACCTGGACGGCGGCCAACGGCAGGTACACGGTCAAGACCGTGCTCGCCGACGACCCCAGCGAGCTGCCGGTCAAGCGCGCCAACAACACCAGCGAGTCGCCCCTCTTCGTCGGCCGCGGCGCGAACATGCCGTACGACACGTACGAGGCCGAGGACGCCGTGATCGGCGGCGGCGCGGCCCGCGTCGGCCCGAGCAGGGAGATCGGCACGATCGCCGGCGAGGCCTCCGGGCGGCGCGCGGTGACGCTCAACCAGACCGGCGCGTACGTCGAGTTCACCACCAGGGCGGACACGAACACCCTGGTCACCCGCTTCTCCATGCCCGACGCGGCGGGTGGCGGCGGTCTCGACTCGACCCTCGACGTCTACGTGAACGGCACCTTCCTCAAGGCCGTCAACCTGACCTCCCGCTACGCCTGGCTCTACGGCCCCGAGGCGAGCCCCAGTAACTCGCCCGGCTCGGGCCCGCCCAGGCACATCTACGACGAGGCGAACGTGCTGCTCGGCACCACCGTGCCGAAGGGCAGCAAGATCAGGTTGCAGAAGGACGCGGCCAACGGCCAGACGTACGCCATCGACTTCGTGGACTTCGAGCAGGCGACCCCGATCGCCAACCCGGACCCGGCGAAGTACGCCGTACCGGCCGGATTCACCCACCAGGACGTCCAGAACGCGCTCGACAAGGCCCGCCAGGACACCGGCCTGGCCGGCGTCTACCTGCCCCAGGGCGACTACCAGACGTCCGGCAAGTTCCAGGTGTACGGCAAGCCCGTCAAGATCGTCGGCGCCGGCCCCTGGTTCACCCGGTTCCGCTCCCCCAGCGGGCAGGAGAACACCGACGTCGGCTTCCGCACGGAGGCCTCGGCCAACGGCTCGACGTTCGCGAACTTCGCCTACTTCGGCAACTACACCTCGCGCATCGACGGCCCCGGCAAGGTGTTCGACTTCTCGAACGTGGCCGACATGACGATCGACAACGTCTGGGCCGAGCACCAGGTGTGCCTGTACTGGGGCTCGAACACGGACCGCATCACGATCAAGAACTCGCGGATCCGCAACCTGTTCGCCGACGGCCTGAACATGACCAACGGCAGCACCGGCAACCACGTCACGAACGTCGAGGCCAGGGCCACCGGCGACGACAGCTTCGCGCTGTTCTCGGCCACCGACAACAACCCCGGCGAGCAGACCGGCAACGTCTTCGAGAACCTGACCTCCCTGCTCACCTGGCGAGCCTCGGGCGTGGCCGTGTACGGCGGCTACGACAACACGTTCAGGAACATCTACGTCGCCGACACGCTGACCTACCCGGGCGTCACGATCAGCTCGCTGGACTTCGGGATCCCGATGAACGGGTTCGGCGCGAGCCCGCCGACGACGTTCGACAACATCTCGCTGGTCCGGGCCGGCGGGCACTTCTGGGGGCAGCAGACGTTCCCGGCGCTGTGGCTGTTCTCCTCGTCCAAGGTGTTCCAGGGCATCCGCGTCAACAACCTGGACATCGTGGACCCGACGTACAGCGGGATCATGTTCCAGACCGGCTACTCCGGCAGCGCGCCGCTGAACCCGGTCAAGGACACGGTCCTGACGAACGTGTCGATCAGCGGTGCGCAGAAGAGCGGCGACGCCTTCGACGCCAAGTCCGGGTTCGGCATCTGGGTCAACGAGCTGCCCGAGCCGGGGCAGGGCCCGGCCGTCGGGTCGGCCACGATCAACAACCTGCGGTTCGCCGACAACTACCAGAACATCAGGAACACGACCTCGACCTTCACCCTGACCACTAATTAGAGGTCCTGCCTGGTGGGCAGCCCCTGCCAGTCGCTCACGCTGGTCACCGCGGCGGCGCTCAGCAGCGCCCCGCGGTGCAGGCGTTCCTGGGGGATGAGGCCGTCGAGGGCGGCGCTGATGTAGCCGGCGGCGAACGCCTCCCCCGCGCCCGCCGTGTCCACGATGGGGACCTGCCAGCCCGGCACGTCGTACCGCATCCTGTCGGCGCGCACGCTCGCGCCCTTCGCGCCGCGGTCCACCACGACCTCGCGCTCCGGCGTGAGCGCGGGCTTGACCAGGTCGAGCTCGTCCTGGCGGAGGAAGAGCAGGTGCGAGGCGCAGGCCAGCTCGCTGAGCACGTCCTCGGCCTCGCGTACGGACGGCCACAGCTCGGGGACGTACTCGACGGAGAAGGAGATCATCACCTCGGCGTTCCTCGCGGCGCTCACGGCGGTGCGCACCGCCTCGAGCGTGTCCCGGCCGAGGCCGGCCGTGAGGCCGGTGACGTGGAGCATCTTCGACGCGGCGATCCGGTCGATGGGCACGTTGCCCGGCGCGAGCCGCGAGCCCGCCGAACCCGCGCGGTACTGCGTCACTCTCAGTTCGCGGCCGACGCGGATCTCCCTGAGGACCAGTCCCGTACGCAGCCCTTCGGACACGCGCATGTCCGCGACGTCCACGCCCTCGCCCTTGAGCGCGGTGAGCACCCTGGCGCCCAGCTCGTCGTCGCCCACCTTGCCCAGGTACGCGGATCGGTGTCCGAGTCTGGCCAGCGCGACGGCCAGCGTGAACTCGGGCCCGCACACGTCCAGCCGGGCCTCGCTCTCATGGCGGACCCGGCCGCTGGAGACGACGCCGAGGGGCTCCCCGAGCGTGTAGACGTCGGTCATGGGCCAGACTGTACTTGGTCGTGTGGTTCTGGATGGATTTTCGCCCATAACCGCTGGATAACGCCGTGATCAAATATTTTTTCAAATTTTAGCCAACCTTTTCCCCATCACATGGCTCAAAGTAGTACAGGGAGTCGGCCGCCCCGAGCCGGCTCCGAGTCAATACGGGGAGAGGAATCAGCACCCTCATGAGAAAGATCGCACTGGGTATCGCCTCCGCCATTGTCGGTGGAGCCATGCTGCTGTCGGGCGCGGGGGCCGCCTCGGCTGCCACCAAGGCCGACACGCAGCTCAAGATCCGGGACATCACGCCCAACCCGGTCGTGGTCAAGGCCGGAGCCGAGACGACCGCCTACTTCGACATCGGGGCCAGCTCCGACGTCAAGAAGGTCGAGCTCAGCGTGGCGCCCGACAGCGTCCGCACGCTGCGCGCCAAGGACGTCAGGGACCTCGAGGGCTGGCGCTTCGCCGTCGGCTTCACCGAGGGCGACGCGACCGGCAAGTGGAGCGCCACCGCCGTGGCCTTCGACAGCTCCGGCAAGGAGATCGCCAAGGACACGGCGTACTTCTCGGTCGAGCTCCAGAAGGGCAAGGCCGCGACGCGCATCACGGGCTTCAGCGCCGACCCGTACAAGGTCCGCAAGGGCAAGAGGATCGAGTTCTCCGGCCGTCTCCAGGTGGATGACGAGGGCTGGGAGGGCGTCCGCGGCGAGAAGGTGAACGTCTTCTTCCGCGCGAACGGCTCCAGCGGCTGGAAGTGGGTCGCCTCCGCCAAGACCAGGTGGGGCGGTAAGTTCTACGCCTCGACGCGTGCCTACAAGAGCGGCACGTTCAGGGCCGTTTTCGACGGTGACGACGACCTGCAGAGTGCCACGAGCCGCACGGACTACGTGCGGGTCTACGGCCCTTGGTGGCGTCGCTAGTCCATAGCACCGAGGCCCGGCTCCCTCAGGGAGCCGGGCCTTCGGCTTTCCCGAACCGGCATGCAGGTTTAGCGATCTCCCATCCCGCGCATGGACTGTCGCATTGCGTCGACCGACCCCCGAAGGAGCCTCCGCATGCCGTTTCCCCTCATCGCCCTCGTCCTGAGCATGACGAGCACGCTGGGAGCGGCCCCTTCGCCGGAGCTGTCGGTGAGCTACGAGCAGCCGGGCTCCTCCCGGGCCGAACAGGCCAGGAAGCTCCTCAAGGACAGCGGCGCGCTGGAGACCGGGATCCGGCTGCCCGCGCCGGTCAGGGTGGTCGCGCGTGACTGCGACGCGGCGGAGGCCACCTGGGACCACGGTGAGCGCCGGATCACCATCTGCTACCAGCTGGTCGACCATGCCCGGCGCGTGCTGGACGGCATCTCCGAGACCGAGGAGGCCGACGCCGGCACCAGGTCCGCTCGCGTCGAGGCGGCGCTGTCCGTGCTCTTCCACCACGAGCTCGGCCACGCCCTGACCACACTCAACGGCCTGCCCGACAGCGACGGGCAGGCCGACCAGTTCGCGGCGCTGACGCTCCTCGCCGACGCGCCCGAGCGCGTGGTGACCTCCGCCGAGGCCCGTCACCTGCTCGCCGGCCACACCGGCATCGAGGGGCTGTCGGGGCCGGACGAGTCCGCCACGTTCTCCTGCCTGCTGTACGGCGCCGACCCCGGCAAGTACCGCCGCATCGCCATGGGCGGGTGGGTACCGCCCGAGCGGGCGCCTTCCTGCCCGGACGAGTACAACCGGGTCAGGTCCGCCATCGGTGCCATGGCCGTGAAAGCAGGCACATAGCGGGTAGCGTCCGGGTATGGCCGACGACCTGCTCAAAGACTTCAATCCGTTCGACATCTTCGACGCCGAGGCGGCGCGGCTCGACCGGTTCTTCAGCGGGCTCGACGACGCCGGCTGGCAGCGGCCGTCCCGCTGCGACGGCTGGTCGGTACGGGACGTGCTGGGCCATCTGGCCGGCGAGGAGCTCTACAACCACGCCTGTCTCGACGGGGCCGTGCAGGATCTGCTGACCCGGCTCTCCAAGGCCGGCGTGTCCGGGTTCAACGACTTCAACGAGTGGTCGGTGCGGCAGCGGCGCGGCATGCCCGTGGAGGACGTGCTGGATGAGTGGCGGACCATGAACGGCGAGACGCGGCGGCGCATGCGGGAGCTCGGGCCCGACGCGCTGATCGACACGATGGCCGGGCCCTATCCGTGCGGCCTGCAGGCCTTCCATTACGACTCCGAGTACGCCACCCACGCCGACGACGTCGGCGCGCCCGTCGCCGACTCCGAGGCCGACGACAGGACGTTCTGGCGGGTGGCCGTGGGGCGGTTCGTGCTGGCGGAGCAGGAGGCCAAGGTGCAGGTGGAGCAGACGGCCGACGAGATCTGGAGCGCCGTGAACGGCGTCACCGCCTCGCTGTCGTACCCGGAGTTCGTGGAGGCCACGGTCGGGCGCCTGCCCGCCTCGCACGGGATCGAGCCGCGTATCGTCTCGGCCCTGAGGTGCCTCGCCTGACCACCTGGGGGCCGGGGGTTCCGACGGCAACGGTGGCGTGGGTCAGGTGGTCAGCACGGCCAGCAGGAGCAGCACGATCATCAGCGCCCCGACGGCGAAGATCATCCAGACGTGTGCCAGCGCCCACATGCGCAGGCGATCACCGTACGCCTGGGGGAAGATGTCCCCGTCGGACTCGATCTTGTTGATCGCCGCGACACGCTTGGCCAGCTCGGGGTCCTCTCGCTCAAGGGCCTGCTCGATCTCAGCGAGAATGCGGCGTTCCTTTCCAGAGAGACTCATCGCCATCACCACTGCTCCGATGCCGGTGACCCCCTTTTACCCACCAGTAGCGCAGGCATGCCCGCCTGTTCCGGACAGACGTCACTTCCTCCCATAACGCTGGTTGAAGCGCTCGACGCGACCCGCGGAGTCGAGAATGCGGCCGCGGCCGGTGTAGAAGGGGTGGCTGGCGGACGACACGTCCACGTCGACGACGGGGTACGTCCTGCCGTCCTCCCACTCGACGGTCTGGTCGGAGGCCAGGGTGGAGCGGGTGAGGAAGGCGTACCCGACGCTGGGGTCACGGAAGACGACGGGACGGTAGGCGGGGTGCAGGTTCTTCTTCATGCCCCTCTCAACCAGACGACAACGGTTTTCATTCCCGCGCTTCAGGATCGATTCCGAGCACCGTACGCCCGCCGTCCACGGGGATCGTGGCGCCGTTGACGAACGCGGCCTCGTCCGAGAGGAGGTGCGCCACGACGGAGGCCACCTCCGCCGGGGTGGCGACCCGGCCCAAGGGGTGCAGCCTGGCGAGCTGCTCCTCGACCGCCTGGCGCCCCTCGGGCGTCTGGGAGGCCAGGAACGCCTCGTACCGCTCCGTGGCCACCGAGCCTGGGGCCACGGCGTTGACCCTGATGCCGTGCCTGCCGTACTCCACGGCCAGCGACCTCGTCAGGCCCTCCGTGGCGGCCTTGGCGGTCGCGTACGGGAGGCCGCCGGGCACCGCCCTGGTGGCCTGGTGCGAGGTGATGTTGACGATGGCGCCGGGCGTACCGGCCGCGAGGAAGTGGCGCACGGCGGTGGCGCAGCCGACGACGGCGAGGTCGAGGTTGGCCGCGATCAGTGCCCTGACCTCGGAGATCGGCTCGGAATGGACGGACGCGTCCCGGAACACGGCCGCGTTGTTGACCCAGCCGCGCAACGTGCCCGACTCCTGGGCCAGGTCGGCGGCCCAGGCGGCGACCTCCTCGTCGGCGGCGTCGCCGATCACGGGGACGACCCTGGGGCCGGCCCAGGAGAGCGCGTCAGGGTCGCGTTCGACGGCCACGACGGTGTCCTTCTCACCGAGCAGCCGTTCCACCACGGCCTTTCCAATTCCACGTCCGCCGCCGGTCACCACGTAGGAAAAACTCATGACTCGACGTTATTCCTATTTAACAATCCGTTGGCACTGATCGGATGAAGTGACTTTTATCACCGTATTTCCTCTCGGTGAACGGGAATTATTCCCGGCGTGATCGACGCAGCCGGATCGAAGTCCCATGTTTGGATGATCGGCGCTCTCTCTATCACGCAGACCGTCGGTTACGGCGTGCTCTATTACGCTTTCTCTGTGTTCATCCCGCCGATGTCCCGCGAACTGCACGCGGGCGTCGCGCAGCTCACCGGGGCGATCACGCTGGCCGTGCTGGTGTCGGGGGTGGTGGCGCCGGTCATCGGGCGCTGGCTGGACCGTCACGGCGGCCGCGGGCTGATGACCGTGGGCTCGGTGCTGGGCGGTCTGGCGGTGCTGGCGTGGTCCCAGGTGCGCTCCGTCACGCAGTTGTACCTGGTGTGCGGAGTGCTGGGCGTGGCGTCGGCGATGGTGCTGTACGAGGCGGCGTTCGCGGTGATCGTCGCCTGGTTCGACGCGACCAGGCGGGCGCGCGCGTTACTCGCGGTGACGGTCGTGGCGGGGTTCGCGTCCACCATCTTCCTGCCGCTGACGGGCTTTCTCGTCCACCTGTACGGGTGGCGGCAGGCGCTGGTCATCCTGGCCGTCGGATACGCGTTGACCTCGGTCCCGCTGCACGCGCTGGCCGTGCGGAGCCGCAAGGCGCCGCCGCGTGCCGACCGGCGCGAGATCGTCGGGGCGGCTCTGCGTGAGCGGCCCTTCTGGCTGCTGGCGGCGGCCTTCCTCACCCAGACGGGCGCGGTGGGGGTCATGGGGATGCTGCTGGTCACGTACCTGATCGCCCTGGGACATCCACCCGTGTTCGCGGCCAGTGTGGCGGGGCTGCTCGGGGTGCTGTCCGTCACCGGGCGGCTCGTCACCACGGGGCTGCAGGGGCGGTGGTCGGTGGCCCTGATCACTGCCGTCATGTTCGGGCTGCAGGGGCTGGCGGCGGTGCTCCTGCCCCTGGTGGGACGGAGCCTGCCGGGGGCCGTGGCCGCCGTCGTGCTGTTCGGGCTGGGGTTCGGGGTGGCGACCATCGCCCGGCCCGCGCTGCTGGCCGACCGGTACGGCACGGGGGCGTACGCGTCGCTGAGCGGGGCGCTCGCGCTGCCCATCACGGCGGCCAAGGCGGTCGCGCCGCTGCTGGCGGCGGGGATCGCCCAGTTCGCCGGGTACCCGGTCGTCATGGGGGCGGTGGCGGCGGCATGCGCGCTCGGCGCCCTCTCCCTGGTGGCCTACGACCGCGGCATCCGCCCGGGTCCCGCCCCCGCCTGACCGCCCCTTTCCGCCCGCGCCCTGCCCCCCGCCCGACCGCCCCTTTCCGTCCGGGCCCTGCCCTGCCTGGCCGCACCTCTCTGTCCGCGCCCGCACCAGGCACCACGCACCCTCCCACCACACGAGCGGAGTGGCGTGGGGAAGGCGGCGGTGGCGCGGTTACCGGGATAGGTCGGGCAGACTGGTGGGGCGCCGTCCGGAGGCCGCAGGCGGGTCCGATCGCCGTGGGCGGAACTCACGAAACGTTCACCCCCGAACACGTAAGGTAGCCGCATGGATACCCCCACCGAGGTTCTGCACCGCGTGTTCGGCTACGACTCGTTCAGGGCGGGACAGCAGGAGATCATCGACCATGTCGTGACCGGCGGCGACGCGCTCGTCCTCATGCCCACCGGCGGCGGCAAATCGCTCTGCTACCAGATCCCCGCGCTGGTGCGGCGTGGCGTGGGGGTGGTCATCTCCCCATTGATCGCGTTGATGCAGGACCAGGTCGACGCGTTGCGCGCGCTCGGCGTGCGGGCGGGGTTCCTCAACTCGACGCAGGACTTCGACGAACGCCAGCTGGTCGAGTCCGAGTTCCTGGCCGGCGAGCTCGACCTGCTCTACCTCGCCCCCGAGCGGCTGCGGGTGGACGCCACGCTGCGGCTGCTGGCCAAGGGCGAGATCTCGGTGTTCGCCATCGACGAGGCGCACTGCGTGGCGCAGTGGGGGCACGACTTCCGCCCCGACTACCTCGAGCTGTCCACGCTGCGCGAGCGCTGGCCGGAGGTGCCGCGCATCGCGCTGACCGCCACCGCCACCCCGGCCACCCACGCCGAGATCTCCTCCCGGCTCGGCCTCGACCAGGCCCGCCACTTCGTCGCCGGCTTCGACCGGCCCAACATCCACTACCGCATCACGCCCAAGAGCGAGCCCAAGCGGCAGCTGCTGGAGTTCCTGCGCACCGAGCACCCCGGCGAGTCGGGCATCGTCTACTGCCTGTCGCGCTCCTCGGTCGAGAAGATCGCGGAGTTCCTGGCGGACAACGGCATCGCCGCGGTGCCGTACCACGCGGGGCTCGACGCCCGCACCCGCGCCACCCACCAGGCCCGGTTCCTGCGGGAGGACGGGCTGATCGTGGTGGCCACGATCGCGTTCGGCATGGGCATCGACAAGCCTGACGTGCGCTTCGTCGCCCACCTCGACCTGCCGAAGTCGGTCGAGGGCTACTACCAGGAGACCGGGCGCGCGGGCCGCGACGGGCTGCCCGCCACGGCGTGGATGGCGTACGGCCTCCAGGATGTCGTCCAGCACCGCCGGATGGCCATGGAAGGCGACGAGGCACACCGCCGCCGCCAGGTGCTCCATCTCGACGCCATGCTGGCGCTGTGCGAGACCGTGGGCTGCCGCCGGGTGATGCTGCTCGACTACTTCGGGCAGAAGGGCGCCGAGCCGTGCGGAAACTGCGACACCTGCCAGACGGCGCCGGAGTCGTGGGACGGCACGATCGCCGCCCAGAAGGTGCTCTCGACCGTGCTGCGGCTGGCACGGGAGCGGCGGCAGAAGTTCGGGGTGGGGCAGGTGGTCGACATCCTGCTCGGCAAGAAGACGGCCAAGGTGCTGCAGCACGGCCACGAGACGCTGTCCGTGTTCGGGGTGGGCGCGGAGCTGGGCAACGCGGAGTGGCACGGCGTGGTGCGGCAGCTGCTGGCGCAGGGGCTGCTGGCGGTGGAGTCCGACTACGGGGCGCTGGTGCTGACCGACGCCAGCGCGTCGGTGCTGCGCGGGCAGCACGAGGTGCTGCTGCGCCGCGACACCCTGCGCCCGGTCCGTGCCAAGGCGGCGGCTTCTGCCAAGGACAAGGCGGTGACCGAGCTGTCCGCCGAGGCCGCCCCGCTCTTCGAACGGCTCCGCTCGTGGCGGGCCGCCACGGCGAAGGAGCAGGGGGTGCCCGCGTACGTCATCTTCCACGACGCGACGTTGAGGGAGATCGCCACCGTCCGGCCGTCCTCGGTCGCCGAGCTGAGCGGGATCAACGGCGTCGGGGAGAACAAGCTGGCGAAATACGGGGAGCAGCTGCTTGAGGTCCTCCGCGAGGACACCTGAGGCGCCGCGCGCAGCGGGCCGGGGCCCCTTGCCTTGCGGAGGCCGCCGTGAGAAGTCGGCAGGGAGCATGGCGTTCGCCCCATCGAGGTTTCCGGGCGGTGTGCCTCAGGTCACCAGGCCCCTGCGGTAGGCGTAGACCACCGCCTGCACGCGGTCACGCAGGTCGAGCTTGGTCAGGATGCGCGACACGTACGTCTTGACGGTCTCCTGGCTGATCACCAGCGTGGCGGCGATCTCGCTGTTGGACAGGCCGTCGGCGATGAGGCGCAGCACCTCCAGCTCGCGCGGGGTCAGCGCGGTCTCGTCGGGCGTTTCCTGGGCCGGGCGGATCCGGGACGCGTACCTGCCGACGAGCTGCCGCGTCACCTCGGGTGCCAGCAGCGCGGCGCCCGAGGCGACCGTGCGGATGCCGTGCAGGAGCTGCGCCGGCGGCGCGTCCTTGAGCAGGAACCCGCTTGCCCCCGCGCGCAGCGCCTCGTAGACATACTCGTCCAGGTTGAACGTCGTCACCACGAGCACCTTGATCGGATTCTCGACCCCGGCGCCGGCCAGCAGGCGGGTCGCCCCGATGCCGTCGAGCACCGGCATCCGCACGTCCATCACCACGATGTCGGGGCTCAGCCGGCGGGCGAGATCGACCGCGGCGCGGCCGTCGCCGCACTCGCCCACCACCTCCAGGTCCGGCTGCGCATCGATGATCGTCGCGAACCCGGTGCGGATCAACGCCTGGTCGTCGCAGACCAGGACCCGGACCGGCGCGCTCACGACCGGCTCCCCGCGGGGATGCGGGCCCGTACCACGAAGCCGCCGCCCGCCTGCCGGTCGGCGCTGAACTCGCCGCCCAGGGCGTCCACCCGCTCGCGGAGCCCGGCCAGGCCCCGCCCGCTCCCGCCGGGAGAGGCGGCCCTGGAGCCGGGGCCGTCGGTGCTGACCACCACGCTGATCTCCTTCTCGCCGTAGCGCACCCGGACCGAGGTGGGGCTGCCGTGGGCGTATTTGAGGGCGTTCGTCAGGGCCTCCTGGACGACCCTATAGGTCACGAACTCGGCGCTGCCCGCCGATTCCGCCGGACTGCCCTCCTCGGCGAACTCCACCGGCTGCCCGGCTTGGCGGGTCTGCTCCACGAGTGTGTGGAGCTCGCCGGCGGACGGCATGCTGACGTCGGTGTCGTGATCGGCTTTGAGCAGGTCGAGCATGTGCCGCAGGTCGGTGATGGCCCGCCGGCCGGTGTCGCTGACGGCGCTCAGCGTCGCGTCGATGCGATCGGGCGCGGCCGTCAGGTAGCGGGCCGCCTCGGCCTGCACGACCATCGCCGTCACGTGGTGCGTCACGACGTCGTGGAGCTCGCGGGCGATCCGGGTGCGTTCGGCGGCGCGGGTGGCCTCGGCGATGTGGCGGCGGCGTTCCGCCTCGGTGGCGCGGGTGGAGCGCAGCCAGGCCCCGATGCCCCACGCGAGGGCCAGGGCCAGGTAGAACACCACGTAACCTTCCACCCTCTCGCTCGCGCCGAGCCGGCCGAGCGCGAGCGCCAGCGGCACGTACGCCACGGAGAGGAGGACCACGGTGACGCGCCGGTGACGCTCCAGGTGGGCGCCCGCGCTGATGAGCGCGATGGGCATCGCGCTGCTCGCGAACACGTGGTAGGCGCGGAGCTGGTCGAGGACGAAGCCGAGCGACACCAGAGCCAGGCACACGGCCGGCCACCGCCGGCGCACGGCGAGCGGAAGGGACTCCAGGGCGATCGCCACGAACGCCAGCGCGTCGAAGGGCCGGACCGGCAGGTCGCCGACCTGCGTCCCCTTGCCGTGCAGCGCCGGCAGGAGCGATGCGACGGCTATCAGCAGCCCGAACGGTAAGTCCCGGACCACGGCGTCGGACCGCCGCCAGAGGTCCGTGACGCGCCGTAGATCGATCATGGGGCGAGCGTAGCGGTCGCGCCGCGCCGGATCGGGACCACGTTGCCGCGCCGGCGGGCCAGCCACATGAACACGACCATCAGCAGCAGGCCGAACACCACCGCGTACGGGCTCGCCTCCGGCCCGAACTCACCGCCCGTGAGCAGGGCCGGGCCCGACGTCACGCCGTGCAGCAGCCCCTGCGTCGCGCCGTTGCCCGAGACCTCGGTGCCGAAGATGCCGGCCGCCGCGAAGTTCCAGCCGAAGTGCACGCCGATCGGCACCCACAGGGTGCGGGTGGCGGCGTAGGCGGCGGCGAGCATGCCGCCCGCCTCGACCGCGATGGCGATCGCGCCCCACAGGTCGGCGTGCGGGTTGAACAGGTGCGACAGGCCGAACAGCAGGCCGGTCAGCGCCAGCGCCGGCCACGTCCCCGTGCGTTCCTCGACGATCCTGAACAGGATGCCGCGGAACAGCAGCTCCTCCGTCACCGCGGCGGCGGCCATGAAGCCGAACAGCCCGACCGCGCCCGTCAGCGAGCCCTGGCCGTCGATCCGGTAGCCGCCCACGAAGGCGATGTTCACGATGACGGCCGCGAACAACGCGACCCCGATCAGCGCCCCTCGCGCGATGGCGCGGGCGGCGCCCTTCGCCGCCACCTCCGCCGGTGCCCGGTGCTCGGACCACCGCACCACGCGGGCGTACACGAGCACGGCGAGTACGGCCGTCGCGACACCGAGGAGCAGAGTGAGGAGCGGGCTCCCCTGCACCGCGCCCACGATCGCGCCGCCGGCGAAGGCGACCACCGCTACGGGCACGAGCTGTTTCAACAACCGCATGACGACTCCCTTACGTGGGGGGGATTCGGCGACGGGGCGCCGCCGCTACGCCGAGAAACGCTAGGGATCCGGCGCTCGGGAATCGTCCCCGCACGGTGGACACTCGCCTGTCCCTCGCACGAGCTACCGGCGAATGTCCACCACACGGGGACGATCCCGGAGCGCCCGATCCGTAGCGTTACGACGCAGTCACGGCGCTCCGCCCGACTTCCCCGCTGCACCGCCGTGCGCATCACTCCCGCGCCGGCTCCCTCACTGGAGGACCTCATGCTCCGCAAGATCAAGACATCCGTTGTGGCCGCGCTGTGCTGCACAGTGCTCGGCGCGGGGGCCGCCGGCTGCGACGGCGACGCGGTGGAGAACTGGGATCCCTTGGCCCCCGCCACGCGGACAGCCGACGCCGCCCCGATCTCCGGGACCGAGAAAATCGAGGTCGCGGGCCGGTCGGTGAACGTGTCCTGTTCGGGCGACCCGGAGAAAGGCCGGCCGGTCATCGTCCTGATGCACGGGGGAGGCGATGGGTTGGACAAGCTGGCCGCCATCCAGAAGACGCTGAGCAAGCGGAACCGGGTCTGTTCCTACGACCGGCTCGGCGCGGGCGCGAGCGACCAGCCGGACGGCCCTCAGAGCTTCTCCAGCACCGGGAAGATCCTGACCGGGGTGCTCGACCGCGTCGCCGGTGACGGCCCGGTCGTCCTGGCCGGGCACTCGCTGGGCGGGCTGATCGCCGCCAGGTACGCCCCTGACCACCAGGACAGGGTCAAGGGGCTGGTCCTGATGGACGCCACCCCGCCGACCATGGTGGCCGACATCACGAAGGCGATCCCCGAGTCCGCCACCGGCCCCGCGGCCGAGCTGCGCGCGCAGAATCTGGCGATCTTCCAGGGCGAGAACCCGGAGAAGCTCGTCATCACCGACGGCAAGGTCCGTTCCGCAGGGAACATCCCGGTGGAGGTGATCCAGCACGGGAAGCAGTACCTCGCGGCCGTCCCCGCGTACGGGCCACGCCTGGAGCAGGCGTGGGCCGCGGGCCAGCGCAAATGGCTTGCGCTGTCCAGCGTCGGCAAGCTGCGCACGGCCACGAAGAGCGGGCACTACATCTACGTCGACCAGCCCGATCTCGCCGTCCAGGTCATTGACCGCGTCACCGCGCAGGCCGCACGTCAAGCGCAGGACGAGTAACCGGCCCGGCCGGCACCGCGACGAAGGCCAGGCGCTGGAACACGGAGATGAAGCGGGCGGGCGTGGTGGTGGCGACGGCCGCACGAAGAACGGTCGTCGCCACCACGTTGTCGGCCTGGTCGCGGCGATCAGCTCGCCGCCCCGCTGACAACCGGCCGGACGCGTGTCGGGCTCGCGATGACGAGCGCCTTTGACTTGCCGTACAAGATGATCGTACGGCGTGTGAGCGGGAAATGGTGCCCGGGGCTGGGTGTTCTGTCCTTGAGGTTGGGGTTGCCGGGCTGGTCAGGGGCCTGTTGATCAATTCGGATCGCGGCCGAGGTAGGCCAGGAGGCGGTCCTCGGCGGGGGCGTGCGGGGACACGGTCACGCGCGGGGCGAACCTGTGCGGCCGGTCGTCCCCGGTCACGAACAGCTGGGCCAGGTCCAGCAGTTCGTCGGCCATCAGGGACGGGATCGGGCGGTGCTCGCCGCAGGATCTGGCCACGTCCCAGCCGTGCACGGCGATCTCGATCGCGCCCACCGCGGCCACCACCGGGCTCGTGAGGTGGTGGCCGGCTATGGCGATCAGCTCGTTGCCGGGAGGGGTGCCCGCGGTCCGGTTGCTTGCGAGAGTGCCCGTCCACAGGGCCAGGACTTCGGTGGCGCCGTCCCGGAGGTGGAGCGCCGGGTTGTGGCAGGCGCCCCTTGAGACCTCGTCCACCGGCGGCGGGAAGACGTGGCCGATCCTTGACGGCGGCGGGAGCACGTGGCCGGTGGCGGCGTCGTTCAGGGTCTGGAGCGAGTCGGCCAGGTGGTCGAGCAGGCGCTGGAGGTTCCAGTCCGCACAGGGTGTCGCCCGGCAGAGGGCTGCCGTCGTGACGATGCGGAGGCTGCCCACCGCGTAGTCGATCGCCCGCTCCAGCAGCGCCACCCCTGCGGCCGATGCCAATGTCTGCTCGCACATATCGCCTCCTCACCCCATGCAGACCCCGCCGCCAAGGAAAACTCATCGGCCGGAACCTCCTGCGCCGATCCCGAGTAGAGAGAGCGAGGAGGTTCGATGAAGCAGTCGATGGTGGCAATGCTCTTGCTGGTCGCCGGGTGTTCGGCCGGGGCCGGGGCCCCCGCCCCTGCCCCTGCCCCCGTGGCGAGGTCCGCCGTCCCGAGCTCTGACATCCCGGCCATCACCCCGAGTCCGACGGCCACCCGAGCGGTGTGCAACGGGACCTCGGTGATCCTCAGTGAGGGGTTCCCAGAGGTGCGCGGGACGGCGCGGGACGCGGAGCTGTGGGGGTTGCTGTTCGCCCCAGGCCCGCCGCTCGCCGGCCGCAAAGAGATCAAGATCGTGTGGCGCATGACCGGTGAGGGGCCGCTGCGGGTCAGGGCGGCGCTTGCCGACGGTACGCCGGCCAGGCTCACCTGGGGTCCCGAGAAGCATGGCGGGTCGAGCTGGCAGCGGCCGGGCGAGGAATGGGGCACGGGGTTCGTGTTCCCGAAGCGCGGTTGCTGGAAGATCGAGCTCACCCGCACCCGGGGCTCGGGGTACGTGTGGCTCTCCGTCAAATAGGCTTGTCAAACAGCCCGGTCGACGAAGCCCGTCACGTCGTCCAGGACCTCGTCCTTGTTGGTCTCGTTGAAGACCTCGTGCCTGGCGCCCTCGTAGATCCGCTCGGTCAGGTCCGTACCCTTGATCGCCTCGATGCCGGAACGGCTGCCGCTCAGCGGGACGAGCTCGTCGTCGGCCCCGTGCACCCAGAGCGTGGGCAGCGACCCGAGGCTGCCGCCCTTGGCGATGGTGGCCAGCGTCTTGGCGAACGCCTCCAGCGTGGCCCGCTTGAACGGGCCGTGCCACACCAGCGGGTCGGCGGCGTACGCGGCCCCCACCGAGAGGTCGCGCGAGAGGGTGGCCGGGTCGATGGGGATGTCCGGCAGCTCCTCGTAGGCCAGCAGTATCGGGACGACCTGCCATTCGCCGATCACCGGCCCTGACAGGACGAGCGCGGCCAGGCCGTCGCCGTAGCGCTGGGCGTATCGGGCGGCGATCATGCCGCCCATGGAGTGGCCGATCACCACGACGGGGACGCCGGGGTGGTCGGCCCTGGCGCGCTCCTCGACGGCGTGCACGTCCGTGACCACGTCCTCGAAGTCGACGACGAGCACGCGGTCCCCTGCCGACTTGCCGTGGCCCATGTGGTCGAGGCCGTAGACGGCGGCGCCGTGCCGGACGAGCCGGTCGGCGACGTACTCGTAGCGGCCGATGTGCTCGCCGTACCCGTGGATGAGGACGGCGACGTATCGGGGGCGGTCATGGGGCCACTCGCGGACCGTGTTGAGGCCCTTGGTGCCGGTGAAGGTGTGCTCGCGCGACTCGGCCATGGTCACCGAGGCTACGCTGATCATCGCCACGCCGTCCACGCTGCGATGTCCGAAAACCGCTGACTTTCGCGCACCCGTCGGTGTTGTACAGAGCATGGACATCTACACCACGATCGACAGCCCGCTGGGTGAGATCCTGCTCGCCGGTGACGGCTCGGCGCTGACGCGCGTGTCGTTCGGCGTGGGCACGCGAGAGGGCCCGAAGCGGGATCCGGCCGCGTTCGCCGAGGCCGAGCGGCAGTTCGCCGAGTACTTCGCGGGCGAGCGGATGACGTTCGACCTGCCGCTCGCCTCCCACGGGACCCCGTTCCAGGAGCGGGTGTGGGCGGAGGTGGCGGCGCTGCCGTACGGGACCACGACAACCTACGGCGCGCTCACCGCGCGCATCGGCGCGCCCCGTGACCGGATCCGCGCGGTCGGCGCGGCCATCGGTGCGAACCCGCTGCTCATCGTCCGCCCCTGCCACCGCGTCGTCGGCGCGGACGGCACGCTGACCGGGTACGCGGGCGGGCTCGAGCGCAAGCACGAGCTGCTCACCCTCGAAGGCGCCCTGCAGCCACAGCTCTGGAGCGTGGGGTCGTGAACTGGGAGAAACTGACGGAGGAGGTCAACGCGTACGGGTGCGCGCTCACGCCGCCGCTGCTCACCCCGCAGGAGTGCAAGGAGATCGCCGGCCTGTACGGCGAGGCGGGGCTGTTCCGGTCCACCATCGACATGGAGCGGTTCCGGTTCGGGGCCGGGCAGTACCGGTACTTCGACCGGCCGTTCCCGCCGCTGGTGGAGAGACTGCGGGCGGAGCTCTACCCGCAGCTGCTGCCGATCGCCCGTGACTGGGCGACCAAGCTGGGATGGCCCGCGCCGTGGCCGGACGACTTCGGCGAGTGGCTCGACATGTGCCACCGAGCCGGGCAGACCAAGCCGACGCCCATCCTGCTGCGGTACGAGCGGGACGACTGGAACGCGCTGCACCGCGACCTCTACGGTGACCTGGTGTTCCCGTTGCAGGTCGTGATCGGGCTCGACCGGCCGGGCGACGATTACACGGGAGGCGAGTTCCTGCTGGTGGAGCAGCGGCCGCGGGCCCAGTCGCGGGGCACGGTCACCGTCTTGCCGCAGGGACACGGGCTGATCTTCACCACGCGCGACCGGCCCGTACGGTCGTCGCGGGGCTGGTCGGCCTCCCCCGTGCGGCACGGAGTGAGCACCGTACGGTCGGGGCTGCGTCATACGCTGGGGCTCGTCTTCCACGACGCCCGCTGACCAGGAGGGGGTGGACGATGCGGGAGATAGCGCCCGGTGCGGTGCATGTGCCCGGGTGGCTCACGCTGGACGAGCAGCGCCACCTCGTCCGGGCGTGCCGCGAGTGGGCCATGGGCCCGGTGCCGATCCGGCACACCGTGCTGCCCAGGGGCGGTGTCATGTCGGTGCGGACGGTCTGCGTGGGCTGGCACTGGCAGCCGTACAGGTACACGCGCGTCGCCCACGACGTGAACGGTCGCCGGGTGGCCGGCTTCCCCGGCTGGCTCGGCGACCTGGGGCGTCGCGCCCTGGCCGACGCGTACGGGGCGTCCGGCGAGACGTACGAGCCCGACACCGCTCTGATCAACTTCTACGACGGCCAGGCGAAGATGGGCATGCACCAGGACAAGGACGAGAAGTCGGACGCCCCGGTGGTGTCGCTGAGCATCGGCGACCGGTGCCTGTTCCGCTTCGGCAACACGGAGACGCGCGGCCGGCCGTACACGGACGTCGAGCTCGCCTCGGGCGACCTGTTCGTGTTCGGGGGGCCGTCGCGCTTCGCCTACCACGGCGTGCCGAAGGTCTATCCGGGCACCGGCGATCCCGCCACCGGGCTGGCCTCCGGCCGCCTCAACATCACGATGCGGGTCACGGGTCTACGATGAGGTAGTCGAACTCCTCGTCGGTGAGCTTGCGGCGCAGGATCTGCAGGACCCGCTGGGGCTTGTCGTCCGGCCCCTGCACGTAGAACGGCTTGCCGTTGCGGCCGAACGTGATCGCCGAGTCGCCTTCCCACTTGCCCAGCATGTCGTCGGCCAGGGGCGCGAAGTCCTCATGCGCCTCGAACCCGAGCGTGCGGGCGTAGTCGATCGACCCGAACACGATGTCCTTGGCCAGCTCGAACGGCACCTCCTGCCAGCCCGCGTACTCGCCGAAGAAGTACTGGCGGAAGCGCGCGAGCTCGCGCTCGTCGAGGACGTCGGGGCCGATGGCGTTCTTCAGCCCGAGGCAGTAGACGTCGGCGAGATAGCCGCTGACGGTCATCTTGTCCCAGGTGTGCCGTCGGGCGACCAGCACGCTGACCATGCCGCCCGTGCCCGACTCCGGTGCCTCGTCCACCCACCCGCGGGCGGGATCGACGGTGAGCCCCTCGCTCCAGCCGACGTTGACCCAGCACCCGACCACCTCTGGGTCGACGGCGGGGGTCTCCGCGGCGATGGCCCGCACGAGCGGCGCCACCACGGACGGCGACACCTTCAGCGCCTTGGCGATCTCCTTCGGAGAGCGGCCCTGAGCCCGCAGCTCACGCACCTGATCCTTCAACTCCATTGGGGAAGCCTAACCCTGGTGAGAGCACGCATCGAGCCACCACGACGGTCAACGCCGACGTGGCGAGGAGAAAGCCCTGATGGAAGAGGGACCTGTGCGGCTGCTTGCCGGTCAGGCCGCCGATGCGGCGGTGGAAACCGTGCGCCCTGCTCGAACCGCGGCCCGTCCGGCTTCCCCGACCCTGCTCGGGGGCGAGCCGGGACGAGGTGGTCAGCTGACGCCCTGGAGCACCTCGCGGAGCCGGGCCGCGTACGCGCGGGGGTGGCTGGTGTTGCCGTTGTGGCCGCCCGGGAACTCCACCAGCTCGGTGCCGAGCACCTTGGCCAGCTCGACCGCGCACCGGTGATCGAAGACGTGCTGCGGGGTGGTGCGGCCGGTCGCGGGCAGGATGCGGGTACGGCAGCCGCTCAGGTCCAGCTCGTCCTGCACGACGGCGGTGAAGTCGCGGCGGATGAAGAAGTCGAAGTTCGCCTGTCGCTGGGCCGTCATGGGCTGCGGGGTCAGGTCGGCCTCGGCGTCCTCGGTGATGCCGAGCACCCGCTTGACCTGGCCGATCGCGGCGGGCAGGCCGCCTTCGGCGTAGATGTTCTGGAGCTCGGTCAGCTCCGCCCGGTGTTCGGCGCGTTCGGCCTCGGGCAGCAGCCAGGGCGAGACGGGCTCGTGCGCGATGAGCAGGCCGATCTGCTCCGGGTGCTCGACGGCCAGGTGGAGCCCGATGGAGGCGCCCAGACTCTGGCCCAGCATGATCACGGGCTGGTCGGTGAGGTGGGCCAGGAGCCTGTGCACGTCATCGGCGTGCTGCCGCACGCTCACTCCGGCCTCGGGATCGTGGATGGTGCTGCGGCTGAGCCCGCGCCGGTCGTACGTGATCACCGTGTACTCGTCCACCAGCCGATCGACCAGGTCGACGCTGCGGCCCGCGTCACCCTCGCCGCTCTGGGAGATCAGCAGGAGCGGCCCTGTGCCGCGTGTCTCGTAGTGGAGATCGGCGCCCGGCACGTGAAGGATGTCTGCGTTCATGCAGATCACGATAATCCATCAAATTAGATACATCAACTTCGATGCATTATTTCCGGGATCAGCCGCGCGGCCAGCTCCTCCAGCATCGCCACGGTCACCCTCACGCGTTCGGGATCGTCCGTGCCCAGGGCGGCGGCCAGTGCGGCGTCGATCGAGGCGTCCCGGACCTCGGCCACCCGGTCGGACACCTTGGGAGCCTCACGGATGATCGTCCGCCGCCGGTCCGCGGGGTCCGTCTCGGTGATCACCGCGCCCGCGGTGCGCAGCCGCGCGACGGCCGCCGACACGGCACTCTGCGGCAGGCCGGTACGGGCGGCGATCTCGCCCACGGTGGTGTCCGGGTGCCCACGCAGATCGCTCGCGACGATCAGGACGGTACGCACGCTCGTGGAGTGCTCACCGATGCCCTCGGTCGGCATCGCCTCCTCGCCGATCTTCATCAGTGTCCGGCCCAACAGGAACAGCTCGACCCCATTCACGAGCAGCAACATACCGGCGGGCGTCGGTAAGGTCGTTCGACGTGACGACGGAGTTGGAGCGCCTTGCCGTACGCCTGCGCGAGTTCGCCAGAGCCAGGGACTGGGAGCAGTTCCACACACCGAAGAACCTGGCGATGGCGCTGGCGGGCGAGGTCGGGGAGCTGGTGGCGGAGTTCCAGTGGCTGACGGCCGACGAGTCCAGGAGCCCCGGCCCTGACGCGCTCGCCAGGATGCGTACCGAACTGGGGGACGTGACCCTCTACCTGATCCGGCTGGCCGACGTGCTCGGCGTGGACCTGGTGGAGGCGGCACAGGCCAAGCTTGAGGAGAACGACCGCCGCTACGCCGCCGACCGCTACCGCGGCTCGGCCGAGAAGGCACCGCCGCTCCCGCACGACAGCCGGCCCCCGCACGACGGCCAGCCTCCGCACGACAGCCGGCCTCCGCACAACGGCCGGCCTCCGCACGACAGCCCGCCTGCGCACGACGCCTGACCCGCCGTACTTCGGCGCCGGAGGTCAGGCGTCCCGTGCCTGGCCGGGGCCGGTCGTCAGGCTGTGGGCCACGTCGGCGGCCAGCGCCTCGGCGAGCTCGGGCAGCCGGGCGCGCTCCTCGAGGAGCAGGAACAGCCAGGCGAAGATCGGCCCCAGCAGCATGGCGTGCACCCGCGCCGGATCCGGCCGGTGCGGCAGCTCCCCCCGCCCCACCGCCCGGTCCAGCACCTCGGTCACGCAGTCACGCTCGGCCTGGACGAACGTCTCAGCGAACGCCGCCGCCATCCCCTCATCCGCGTGAACGTCGGCCAGCATCCCCGGGACCACGCCCGGCGGCGGCGCGGTCAGGGTCGTGGCGATGACGCGGGTGACCGCGGCGAGATCGGCGGCCAGCGAGCCGGCGTCAGGCGGCGTCTCCAGCTCCAGGTCGTGCATGACGGCCGCGAAGATCATGGCCTGCTTGGTGGCGTGGCGGCGGTAGATGGCCGCCTTTCCGACGCCTGCCCGCGCCGCCACCGCGTCCACGGTGAGCTGTGCGTACCCCTGCTCGGCCAGCAGTTCGCGGGCCGCCGCGGCGATGGCCCCGTCCACGCGTCCGTCCCTGGGGCGACCCACTGGCTGTCTCATGCGGACGAGTTTATTACGGAACCGGCAGACCCGTAATATGATTCGGAACCATGAGTTCCGATACTTCCGTTTCCGTAAAGCGGGCGGGCGGGATCCTGGTCTTCCTGGCCTGCGCGCACCTGGTCCTCACCGGGGCGCTGAGCGCCGAGCACATCCCGAGCTGGTTCGCCGGCGGAATGTGGTTCTTCCCGCCGGGGCCGGACGACCTGTCGCGGCTCGCGCCGGACGTGGGCGCGTTCTGGCTGGTCTGGGGGAGCTTCGCGGTGCCGTTGGGGCTGATCGGGGCGCTGGTCGTGGGGTTCGGGCGGCGTGGGGAGGTGCCGCCGCCGTACCTCGGGATCGGCGTGGCGCTCTGGGCGCTGGCCGGGGCCGCGGTGTTCGAGCCCTCGCCGTTCGTCCTCGCCGTGGTGCCCGCCGCGATGCTGCTGGCCGCCCGGCGCCGGGCGACGGCCTCGTCGGCCTCGCCGGCTCCATGACCAAGAACGCCCCCGTGAACAGGAACGCCGCCCCGAACGAGAACGCCGCCGGACCGGCCACGGGGGCCGGTCCGGCGATGGCGTCCGAGTGGGTCACGTCGTCGGGTTGTGCCGCCTCAGGGCCACCAGCGTGATGGCGGCCAGGCCGAGGAAGGTGACCGTGCTGATCGCCGCCACCGTGTTGAGCCCCGTGGTGAACGCGGCACGCGCCAGGTCCAGCAGGCCGGGCAGGTCCTTGGCGGCCGTCACCGCGGCGGTGATGCTCTCCCGCGCCGCCTCCACCGGCAGGTGCTCGGGAAGCTGCCCGCGGTAGACGGCGGTGCCGAGGCTGCCCAGCGCGGCCACGCCCACCGCGACGCCGAACTCGCCGCTGGTCTCCGACAGCGACGCCGCGGAGCCGGCCTTCTCCGCGGGCGCGGCCGTCATGATGACGCCGTTGCCCACGCCCATCGGCAGCGCGACGCCCGCGGAGGCGAGCACCAGCCCGGTCACGACCAGCCCGGTGCCTCCGACGCTCGGCACCTGCGTGTGCAGGAACAGTCCGACCGCGCCCACCGCGAACCCGCCGGCCATCACGTACACGGCGCCGAGGCGGCGGGCGAGGCCCGGGGCCAGCGACAGAGCGACGATCATGGCGAGGTTCTGCGGCACGAGCCAGAGCCCGGCCTCCAGCGGGGACAGCGCCTGGACGGTCTGCAGGTACTGGGTGGTCATCAGCGTCGTCCCGGCCATCACGACGCCGGCGAGCAGCATGGTCCCGAGCGTGGTCGCGAAGGCCCGGTTGGCGAACAGCCGCAGATCCAGCAGGGGGTCGGCGAGGCGGCGCTGCCGCCGTACGAACACCACGCCGAACGCGGCCCCCGCCACGATCGCCGCCACGGGCACCGCGTGCCAGCCGCTCCTGGCGATCTCCTTGAGCCCGTACACGACCGGCAGGATGGTCGCCAGCGACAGCGCCACGCTGGCCAGGTCGAGCCGCCCGGCGCCGGGGTCGCGGTACTCGGGCAGCAGCGCCGGCGCGGCCACCAGCACCAGCATCATGAACGGCACCCCCATCAGGAACGCCGACCCCCACCAGAAGTGCTCGAGCAGCACCCCGCCCACCAGCGGCCCGACCGCCATGCCCAGCATGAAGCAGCCGTACCAGAGCGCGATCGCGGTCCCCATCTGCTTGCCGTCCCGGAACATGTTCCTGATCAGCGCCATCGACGACGGCAGCAGCGTCGCCCCGGCGATGCCGAGCAGCGCTCGCGCGGCGATCAGCATCTCGGCGCTCACCGAGTACGCGGCCACCACGGAGGCGGTCCCGAACGCCGCCGCGCCGATCATCAGCAGCTTCCGCCGCCCGATCCTGTCGCCCAGCGTCCCCATGGTGACCAGGAACCCGGCCAGCATGAACGAGTAGACATCCATGATCCAGAGCTGCTGCGGCGCGCTGGCGCCGAGGTCGGCGCTGAGGTGCGGAAGCGCCAGGAAGAGCACGCTGACGTCGATGGAGAGCAGCAAGGCCACGGAGGCGAGTACGGCCAGACCGGTCCATTCCCGGCGGCCCGCGAGTGTGCCACTGAGTGTGCCGGTGAGTGTGCTGGTGTTCATTTCGTTCCCCTTTCAGCTGCCTCCACGGTGCGGTAAGGGGCTTCCGGTGTTCTTTCCGCGGGCTTAAGGCCGCACATAAGGTGACGAGCATGCGTTTTGGGGTGCTGGGCCCGCTGGCCGTGTGGACGGACTCGGGCGAGAGCGTCACGGTTCCGGGGCTGAAGGTACGCGCGCTGCTCGTGGACCTGCTCGTCCACGAGGGCCATCCGGTGTCCGTGGACCGGCTGGTCGACGATCTCTGGGGTGAGGAGCCGCCGGGCAATCCGGCCGGCGCGCTGCAGGTACGGGTCTCCCAGCTGCGCAAGGCGTTCGAGGACGCCGAGCCCGGCGGCAAGAACCTCGTCGTCTCCCGAGCTCCCGGCTACCTGCTGCGCAACGAGGACGGCGCCGTGGACGCCGCGCGCTTCGCCGCCCTGCTGGCCCGGGCCGAGGCCGCCGACAGCCCGCGGACCAAGGCGGGGCTGCTGGCCGACGCGCTGGCACTGTGGCGGGGGCCCGCGTACGCGGACTTCGCCGACGAGGAGTACACCAGGTCGGCCGTACTCCGCCTGGAGGAGCAGCGGCTGTCGGCGCTGGAGCAGCACGCCGAGGCGCGGCTGGAGCTGGGCGAGCACGGGCTGCTCGTGGGCGAGCTGGGCGACCTGGTGGCCAGGCATCCGCTCAGGGAACGGCTGCGCGCCGTCCACATGCGTGCCCTCTACCGCGCGGGCCGCCAGAGCGAGGCGCTGGCCTCCTACGCCGAGCTGCGGGAACGGCTGGCCGACGAGCTCGGCCTCGACCCCGGGCCCGAGCTGGTCGCGCTCCACCAGGCGATACTCGGGCAGGACCCCGCGCTGAGCGTGCCCGCCGACCGCCCCGTCACGAACCTGCCCGCCCCCGTCAGCAAGCTCGTCGGCAGGGACGAGGCGCTGGCCGAGGTGTGCGCGCTGGTCGGCGAGGAGCGGCTGGTGACGCTCACCGGCAGTGGCGGGGTGGGCAAGACCAGGCTGGCGCTGGAGGCCGCGAACCGGCTGGTGGACGGGTTCGCGGACGGCGCCTGGCTGGTCGCGCTCGACCAGGCGTCCCGCTCCCCCGCCGAGGCCGTGCTGGCGGCCCTGGACATCCGCGAGGACACGAGCGCGCCGGCCACCCAGCTGGACCGGCAGCTCGCCGCGGCGCTCAGGGCCAGGCGGATGCTGCTGGTGCTGGACAACTGCGAGCACGTGGTCGAGCAGGTCGCCGAGCTGGCCGAGACGCTGCTGCGGGCCTGTCCCGAGCTGCGGATCCTGGCCACGAGCAGGGAGCCGCTGGCCGTGGCCGGCGAGGTGCTGTGGAGCGTGCCTCCGCTGGACGTGCCCGGCAGCGCCGATCTGGCGGTGATGGCGCGCTCTGACGCGGTCAGGCTCTTCGTGACCAGGGCGGCGGCCTCCGCCCGCGGGTTCGCGCTCGACGCGGGCAACGCGCAGGCCGTCGCGCAGCTCTGCAGGCGGCTGGACGGCATCCCGCTGGCGCTGGAGCTGGCCGCGACCCGGGTGCGGGCGCTGGGCGTCCACGGCGTGGTGGCCAGGCTGGACGACCGGTTCCGGCTGCTGGCCTCGGGGCAGCGCGGTGCGCCCGCCCGCCAGCAGACGCTCACCGCGGTGATCGACTGGAGCTGGGACCTGCTGTCCGACGAGGAGCGCCGCGTCCTGCGCCGTCTCGCCGTACACGCCGACGGCTGCACCCTGGAGGCCGCCGAGTCCGTGTGCGACGCGTCCGAGCTCGACGTGCTCGACCTGCTGGCCCGCCTGGTCGACCGCTCGCTCGTGGTCGTCGCCGACGCCCACGCGGGCGTCAGGTACCGGCTGCTCGAATCGGTCTCCGAGTACTGCCGGGGCAGGCTGTCCGACGCGGGCGAGCTCGATCGGGTCCGCCTCGCGCACCTCCGCCACTACCTGGAGCTGGCCGTACGGGCCGAGCCTGAGCTGTACGGGCACGAGCAGCGGGACTGGCTGCTGCGCCTGGACGCGGAGGCCGCGAACATGCGGGCCGCGCTCGACACGGCGGTCGCCCAGCAGGACGCCGACAGCGCGGCCCGGCTGGTCAACGCGCTCGCCTGGTACTGGTTCCTGCGCGGCAGGCTGGCCGAGGGCAGACGGTCGATGGCGACCGCGCTGTCCGTGCCGGGAGACCCCTCACCCGTCAGGGCCAGGGCGGCGGCGTGGGAGGCCGGGTTCGCGCTCATGGTGGGCGAGCAGGTCGCGTGGGAGCACGTGCTGAAGGGGGTCGAGGACCCGGGCGAACGGGCCAGGGCCGAGCTGTTCGTCGGTATGCACATCCAGGACATGCCGACGGCTCAGGAGCTGACGCGCCGGGCGCTGGTCACGTTCAGGGAGGTCGGCGATCGGTGGGGCGTCGCGGCGGCGCTGGCCAGACAGGCCAGGGACGCGTTCACGACGCGGGACATCGAGGCGCTGGAGCGGATCGGTGAGGAGAGCGCGCGGCTGTTCACCGAGCTGGGCGACCGCTGGGGGCTGCTGCAGGCCACGGCGTGGCTGGCGTCGCTGGCCGAGATGGCGACCGACGCGGAGCGGGCCAACCGGCTGTTCGGCGAGGGGCTGCGGATGGCCGAGGATCTGGGGCTGTGGCCGGAGGTCTCCACGCGCATCGCCTGGCTCGGCTGGATCGCGTTGCAGAGCGGCGAGTACGAGCGCGGCATGGAGTTCTGCGAGCGGGCCATGAAGCTGGCGGAGAGCCAGGGCTACAAGGAGGGCACGATCATGGGCCAGATGGGCCTCGCCTTCGCCGCGCGCCGGGCCGGCCGGCTGGACCTGGCCGAGACCCACCTGCGCCTGCTGGTCGAAGGGGTGCCGCGCGGCCCGGACGTGGAGCCCGCCCTGCACCTGCCGGACACGCTCATCGAGCTGGGCTTGCTGCTGGAGCTGCGCGGCGACCCGGAGGCGGCCATGGACCTGCACGTCGAGGCGCTGGCCGGGGCCCAGAAGATCGGCGACCCCAGGACGATGGCGTGGGCCGTCGAGGGTGTGGCCTCGGCCGCCGGGCCGACCGAGAAGGCGGCCGTGCTGCTGGGGATGGCGGCCGCGGCCAGAGAGCGCAACCAGACTCCCGCGGGGGCGGCCGAGCGGGCCGACATCGAGCGGGTGTCGGCGAGGGTACGTGATGCGCTCGGCGAGTACACCTTCGCGGCCGCGTACCAGGAAGGCGCCGCCCTCAAGCTCGACCAGGCCGCGGACCTGCTGTGACAGCTATGCCGCAAGGTGCTCGGCCAGCCGGTCGAAGAACTCGATCCAGCCCGCCTTGGCCTGCTCGGCGTGCTGGGGGTCGGTGTTGACGCCGTACTGGTGGAAGCGCATCTCCGTCCCGCCGTCCGCCTCGGTGAAGTCGACCGTGACCACCGACGCCGGCCCGTCGCCAGGATTGTCCGGGTCCCCCGTGGTGAACACCAGCCGCTCCGGCTCTCTCACCTCGCGGTAGGTGCCGTTCAGCGTCGCCTCGAACCCGTCCTCGCCGACCAGCGTGGCGCGCCAGACGCCGCCCGGACGGGCGTCCAGCGTGATCCGGCCGACCGGCGTGGTCAGCATCCGGGGGCCGAACCACCGTGAGAAGCGCTCGGGGTCGGTCCAGGCGGCCCACACCAGCTCGCGGGGGGCGTCGTAGTGGCGGGTGATCTCGTACTCTGCGGTCTGTGTCGTCATGTCCCCAGAGTGCGGGAACGGCCTTCAGATCCTCTTCTCATGGTCTTAAGGTCGGGTGCATGAGGATCATCCGCGCCGCACAGGTGCTCACCGGACGTCCCGGAGAGGTGATCGCGGACGGCGAGGTCCTCATCGACGGCTCCCAGATCGTCTCTGTGGGGCCGCGCGGCAGCGGGGGCGACGCCGCCGAGGTCGTCGACCTGCCGGGCCACACGGTCCTGCCCGGGCTGATCGACGCGCACGTGCACCTGGGATTCGACGCCAAGGTGGACCCGGTGACGCGGCGCAGCCCCGAGAGCGATCACCACCTGCTGTTACGCATGGCGGAGAACGCGCGCAAGCTCGTCTCCGCGGGCGTCACGACCTGCCGCGACCTCGGCTCGCGCGGCTTCCTCGACCTGGCGCTGCGCGACGCCGTCGAGGAGGGCCTGGCCGTCGGCCCGCACATCGTGGCCGCGACCAGGCCGATCACGATCACCGGCGGCCACTGCTGGTACATGGGCGGCGAGGCCGACGACGAGCCCGCCATCCGCCGCGTCGCCAGGGAGAACCTCCGGGCGGGCGCCGACTGCCTGAAGGTGATGGCCTCGGGCGGGCTGATGACGCCGGGCGCGCCGCCGAGCTGGGCGCAGCAGTACGGCACCGACCTGCTCAAGGTCGTCGTGGAGGAGGCCGCGTCACGCGGCAAGGGCGTCGCGGCGCACGCCCACGCGCACGCGTCGATCCGCAGCTGCGTCGAGGCGGGCGTCACGACCATCGAGCACTGCACGTTCTTCACGCCGTCGGGGCACGAGTTCGACGCCGAACTGGCCGATCTGGTCGCGGCCGCCGGCACGTACGTGTGCCCCACCGTGCACGGCGCGCTCTGGCGGATGCGCGAGAGCCATGGGCCCGAGATGCTCGACGCCTGGCTGAACAGCGTGGCCGCCATGCGGGAGGCCGGGATCCGGCTCATCGCGGGGACCGACGCCGGGTTCGCCTCGGCCGGCGTGGCCAACCCCACCGACGGGTACGTCGGCGGCCTGGAGGTGTTCGCGCAGGTCGGCTACGGCAACGCGGAGATCGTCGAGCTGGCCACCGTGCGCGCCGCCGACGCCTGCGGAGTGGGCGAGGTGACCGGCAGCCTGGAGGCGGGCAAGCGGGCCGACCTCATCGCGGTCGCGGGTGACCCGCTCACCCGCCTGGCCGACCTGCGCAACCTCGCCCTGGTCCTGGTCTCCGGCCGTGCTGTCACGCAGGCGGGCGTGGACACGGTGACCCCGTCCGTCGGCTGAGTCGATCGACAGGATTCTTCATGCTGCCCTGGTCCGCCGAACTGGCCGGCCGCCTCGACCATGACGTCATCGACAGCGCCCTGCTGCGCGGCAACCCCCTGGGTGACCCGCACGAGCGCCCGGTGCTGGTGTACGTCCCGCCGGGGTACGACGACGAGCCCGGCCGCCGCTACCCCTCGATCTACGTGCTGCTCGGCTACACCGGCCACGTCGCCATGTGGCTGAACCGGGCGCCGTTCCGCCGGCCGTTCCCGGAGCTCGCCGACGCCGTGTTCGCCTCCGGGGAGGCGGACCCCGCGATCGTCGTGTACGTCGACGCGTGGACGGCGCTCGGCGGCAGCCAGTTTCTCGACTCCCCCGCCACCGGCCGCTACCACTCCTACCTGCGCGACGAGGTCGTCCCGTGGGTGGACGCCCGCTACCGCACGATCGCCGACCGCGACCACCGCGCGGTCACCGGCAAGTCCAGCGGCGGCTACGGCGCCATGGTGACGGCCATGCTGGCACCCGACGTGTTCGGGGCGCTGGCCACCCATGCCGGTGACGCGCTGTTCGAGGTCAGCAACCGCAGTTCGTTCCCCGAGCTGGCGCGCAGGCTGCGCGACATGTACGACGGCTCGTACGACACGTTCCTCGCCGACTTCCGCGGCCGCCTGGCCGGGACCAAGGAGGGGGATCTGGACCTGCTGGAGATGTACGCGTACTCGGCGGCGTACTCGGCCGACCCCGACGGAACCGTGCACGTGCCCTTCGACGACACGGGCGCGGTGGTGCCGGAGGTGTGGTCGCGCTGGCTCGCCCGCGATCCGGTCGTGATGGCCGGGGAGCCCCGCTACGCGGAGGCCCTCCGTTCGATGCGCGCGATCTGGGTGGACGCCGGGAACAAGGACGAGTACTTCCTGGACTTCGGGGCGGTGGCGTTCCGCCGGGCGCTGGAGGCGGCGAGCGTACCGGACGAGAAGATCTACTTCGAGCTCTTCGACGCCGGGCACGGCGCCATCGAATACCGCTATCCGCTCGCCCTGGCCTGGCTATCCCGGCGCCTGAGCCCCTGACGTGCTCCTGACCCCAGCGATGATCAACTCCAGGCCCGCACGGAAGGCGGTGTCGCGCTGCTCCTTGGGCCAGTGGCCGACCTTGCGGGCCTGCTCCTCGGTCGTGTAGCCGTTGACGTAGGCCATGACGGTGTCCACGGCCACCGGAGCCAGCTCCGCCGGGATGCCCGCGGCGGCCAGGGCGGCGATGAGGCCGTGGAAGGCGGCCACGGCCTCGTCCCCCGGTTGCTGGAACGTCGACAGCAGGCGCGCGCCGTCCCGGTGGGCCAGCATCAGCTCGCGGATGCCGATGGCGATCACGCGCAGCCGCTCGTCCCAGGGCCCTTCGAGCGGCGGGGCGGCACCGTCGGGCGGGGTCACGAGGTGCGCGACCATGGCGTCCAGCAGCGCCTGCTTGCTGGGGTAATGCCGATACAGCGCGCCGGCCTGCACTCCTAGCCTGCCGGCCAGGCGGCGCATGGTCAGCCCGTCGAGGCCGACCTCGTCGAGCAGCTCGATCGCCGCCTGCAGGACCTGCCCGCGCCGCTCCCCCATGTGAACTCCTTGACAACCCGGCTCCGCGTACGTGAACAATGTACACGTGAACGTTGTTCACGTCGGACCGGGAGGACGGACATGAACGGACAGCGGGTGCTGATCGCGGGGGCGGGCCTCGGCGGGCTGACGCTGGCGCACGGGCTCTTACGCGCGGGCATCGACGTACACGTGTACGAGGCCGACGACGGCAGCGGCGAGCGCTTCCAGGGTTACCGGATCGGGCTGTCGCCGCTCGGATGGGAGGGGCTGCGCGCGTGCCTGCCCGAGCGGCTGTACGAGCTGGCGGAGGCGACCAGCGGCAGCCTGGACGGGCCTGGCCTGCTCTTCGACGAGCACCTCACGCTGCTCAGCCGCGACCTGCCCGGACCTGAGGAGGCCAGGGCGGTCGACCGGCAGGTGCTGCGGCGGATCCTGCTCAGCGGTCTCGGCGACCGGGTCACCCACGGCAAGCGCCTGACCGGCGTCGACGAGTCCGACGGGACCGTGACGGCCCGCTTCGCCGACGGCACGCAGGCCGTGGGGGACGTGCTGGTGGGAGCCGAGGGCAGCAACTCGGTGGTCCGCCGCCACGTGGCCCCCGAGGTGGGCTACGTCGACACCGACCTGAGCGGCGCGATGGGCCGCACCCCGATCACCGGCCGCTTCCTGGAACTGGTGCCCGGCCGCGGCACCATGGTCAAGGGTCCGGGGATCACGCTGATGCTGGGCCGCATGCAGTTCGGCAGGGAGCCCTCGGAGGCCGCCGCCGAGCTCGTTCCCGGTCTCGACATGCCCTACCGGGACAGCTACGTACGCTGGGTGCTGATCGTGCCCCCCGAACACCCGGGAGCGCGGCAGACCCTCCCGGACGCCCGCGAACTCGTCCTGGAGCTCATCGACGGCTGGCACCCCGACCTGCGCGACCTGGTGGCCTCGGCCGACATGAGCGCCGTGGGCCGCGCCCAGGTCTACGACCGTCCCGTGCCGCCCTGGCCGGCGGGCCGGATCACGCTACTCGGCGACGCCGCCCACCTGACCCTGGCCAGCGGGGGGAACGGCGCGAACACCGCCATCCAGGACGCCCTGCGACTGGGCGAACGGCTGGCCGAGGTCCATCGGGGCGAGCGGGACCTCCGCTCGGCGCTGGCCGAATACCAGGAGGACATGCTGGCGCGCGGGAACGCGGCGGTCGAGCACAGCAAGGAGGCACTGAAGCGCTTTGTTCCTTCAACCAATTGAATGATACTTGTCAATCGAATGGTTGATGGATTACCGTCTCCCGCATGGCGCCACGTAGAGCGCCGCGCCCAGACGAGCGCGGCAAGGCCGCGGAAGAGACCCGGGAGCGGATCTTGCGGGCCGCCGTGCGCGAGTTCGGCGAGAAGGGCTACTCCGGCGCGCGTACGGCCGGGATCGCCGCCCGTGCCGGCGTCAACCAGCAGCTGATCTCCTACTACTTCGGCGGCAAACAAGGCCTGCTGGAGGAGCTGCGGCGGCGTCGGCAAGAAGAGGAGCCGTCGGCGCCCGACGCCTCTTTCGAGGAGTCGATCGGCGCGCAGTTGGCGCGCACGCTCGACGACCCCGACTGGGCGCGGCTGGTGGTGTGGCAGGCACTGGGCGATTGCCCGTTCGCCGACGCCGACGAAGGGCGGCGGCACATGGAGGCGCAACGGTCCAGGATGGCCGCGGCGCTGGAGCGGATGCGCAGGCGGCAGGAGGCCGGGGAGGTCGCCGGCCGGGTCGATCCGGCCTTCGCGCTGCTGGTCGCCTACTCGGTGGTGTTCGCGCCGATCACGATGCCGCAGTTCGTACGGGACATCTTCGGCGACGATCCGCTGTCGCCGGAGATACGGCGCCGGCTGCACGGCGAGCTGGTCAAGCTCCTCGGCGAGGCCGAGGACTGAGGGAGGTTGTTGTCGCGATGGTGATGGTGGTCTTCGGGGCGCGGGGCAATGTGGGGCGCCATGTCGCCGCCGGCCTGCTGGCGGCCGGTGAGCGGGTCAGGGTGACGAGCCGGGATCCGGAGAAGGGCGGCCTGCCTGCGGGCGCGGAGGTCGTGGCGGCCGACCTGGAGCGTCCCGAGACGTTGCCGGCCGCGTTGGAGGGCGCCGCGAAGGTGTTCGTGTACGCCAAGCCGGACGGTGTCGCGGGCTTCGCCGAGGCGGCCAGGTCGGCCGGGGTGCGGCAGGTGGTGCTGCTGTCGTCCGCGGCGGTCGTGATCAAGGGCGCCGACCGCAATCCGATCGCCCTGCAGCATCGGGCCGTCGAGACGGCCCTGGAGGAGTCAGGGCTGGACTGGACGTTCATCCGGCCGGGGATGTTCGCGACGAACACGCTGTGGTGGTGGCGTGAGCCGATCCGGGGCAAGGGGGCGGTGCGCCTGCCGTACCCGGAGTCGCAGACCGCTCCCGTGCACGAGAAGGACCTGGCGGCGCTCGCGGTGACGGCGCTGCGCGAGCCGGGGCACGAGCGGCAGGCCTACACCGTGTACGGGCCGGAGTCGCTCACGCTGCGGCGGCAGGTCGAGCTCATCGGGGAGGCGATCGGCCGCACGATAGCGATCGAAGTGATCTCGGCCGAGGAGGCGCGGGAGGAGCTGGGCCGTACGATGCCGCCGATCGGCGTCGAGGTGACCATGAGGCAGTGGGCGGCCCGCGACGGCGTCCCCGCGCAGACGTCGGCGGTGGTGGAGAAGGTGACGGGGCGTGCCGCGCACACGTTCGCCGAATGGGCGGCCGATCACGCGGCCGACTTCGCCTGAGCGGCTCATACGAGGGTGATCACCTGGCGGTCGCGGTGAGGCGGTTGCTGAAGCGGGCGAGCATGGCGGTCTGGTACGTCTCCGGGACCAACCGGGCGATCAGCGGCGGGACGCGCCAGTTGGCGGGATTGCGCCTGGCCAGCCGCGAGACCAGGGAGATGTGCGGGTAGCGGGCTTTCTCGTAGGCGCGCAGCCGTACCGCCGGATCGTCGCCTTCCTCGGCGAGCTCGCGCCCGAGCACCCACGCGTCCTCGAGGGTCTGGTTGGCGCCCTGCCCCAGGGTGGGCGGCATGGTGTGGGCGGCGTCGCCGACCAGCGTGATGCGGCCCTCGCCCCAGACCTCGGGGACCTTGTTCCAGTGGTGACCGAAGAACTCGAGGTCGTCCTCGGTGGCGGCGGCGAGCACCTCGGGGACGGGCGAGGCCCAGTGCCCGAACCGGCGCCGCAGCTCGGCCAGCGGCGCGGCGGGCCGCGGGTCGCCTGGCGACCAGCGCACGTCGAACCACCACTGCAGCAGGCCCTTGCCGGCGGGCATGAGCCCGCACGCGCCTTCGCGCCCACTGATCATCAGATGCCGGGTCGTGTCGGTGATCTCGATGTCGATCGGGCTCAGTCCCTGCCAGGTGCCGAAGGTGGCCGGTCGCACGGTACCGTCGCCCCACAGGGTGCGCCGTACGGCCGAGTGGTGGCCGTCGGCTCCGATGAGCACGTCACCGGTGGCCGTCGACCCGTCGGCGAACGTCGCCGTGACCCGGCCGCCGTCCTGCGCGACACTCCGGCAGGCCAGGCCGTAGTGGACGATGCCGTCGGGCAGCCCGTCGGCCAGCCGTTCCAGCAGACAACGGCGGGGAACCGCCTGGGTGGGGAAGCCGTACCGGTCGGTCGCGTGGGCGATGTCCATGCTGGTGCGCAGCCGGCCGCCGGAGGTCAGCGCGTCGATCCGGTCGATGCGGGCACCGACGCCCTCCAGACTGACGCCGAGATCGTCCAGCACGGCATTGCCGTTGCTCCAGACGAGCAGCGCCTTGCCGCCCGTCCGCCGGGCCGGCGCCTGATCGTAGAGCCGCACCCGGTGACCGGCGGCCAGTAACCCGCGCGCGACAGCCAGACCGCCCACCCCGGCGCCTATGACGAGTATGTCCATCTTTTCCTCCAAATCGGAGTCTCTTCGATTCGAAGATACATCGCCCTGGAGTAGGTTGGCAGAGTGACCCACAAGCATCCGGAAGAGGCGATCTTCCGCGAGTTCCTGGTGGCGATCCTGCTGCACAACGAGGCGGTCGCCGACCGGCTCGGCCTGCAACCGGTCGACGTCGCCGCCACGATCCTGCTGGAGACGCGCGGACCACTCGCCGTAGGAGCGATCTCCGAGGAGCTCGGCCTGCCGTCCGCCTCGACCACCCGGCTGATCGACCGGCTGGAGAAGGCCGGGTACGTACGGCGGGTGCGTGGCGAGCGTGATCGGCGCATGGTCACGGTGGAGCTGGTCGAGGGCGGGATGGACGATTACGACGCGGCCTGCGCGGCGTCCAGGCGGCACCTTGATGCGCTGGCCATGCACTATGGGGCGGAGCAGGTGCCGCTGCTGCTGGACATGTTCACCCGCGTCGCCGGGGCATACCGCTCGGCCACCAAGGACCTGCGGCAGGACGCGACCCGCCGGCAGGGAGCCGTCTGAGCACGCCCCAGCCAATGAGCTGAGTCCGTCGGTCGCCCTTGTCCCACACGAGGGCGGCCGCCGGGCGACCCCGTCGCCCCTGGCATCAAAAGGCACCGATCGGGATTTATCAGTACGAAGCCGACAACTCTTACGTCGGCCTCTCCTACGAGATCGGCGAAATACCGGCCTGAGTTCTGGCATGCCCTCTCGCTTG
This sequence comes from Nonomuraea sp. NPDC049695, assembly GCF_040674955.1. Lineage (NCBI taxonomy): Bacteria > Bacillati > Actinomycetota > Actinomycetes > Streptosporangiales > Streptosporangiaceae > Nonomuraea > Nonomuraea sp. NPDC049695. The sequence continues at coordinate 55,225 of NZ_JBFANV010000056.1, forward strand.
ACCGCCTGGGAAGGCCACGTCCGCGATTCGCCCCCGAAAGCCGAGCGATCGCTGTCACACCCATCAAGTGCCGGACATTTACCGGCATGTGACATTCCTGTACCGGAAGGACGACGACGTGGGACCAGCGGAGCCCCGGCGGCGCTTCGAGGAGATCTACACCGAGCATTACGCGGCCGTCTCCAGCTACGTACGCCGCCGTGCCGAAGATCCCGACGACGCCGCCGACGTGCTGGCCGAGACGTTCACCACGGCGTGGCGGCGGCTGGCCGACGTGCCGTACGACGACGAGGCCCGGCTGTGGCTCTACGGCGTGGCCAGGCGCACCCTGGCCAATCACCGGCGCGGCCAGTCCCGCAGGGCGGCGCTGACCGTACGCCTGCGCGAAGAGTTCGCCGACTGGACCGGCACCGTCGTGAACACGGCCTCCGAAGCGGCCCGGAAGGCGTTCGCCCGCCTGTCCGGCGACGACAGAGAACTGCTGTCCCTGGCCGGCTGGGAGGGGCTCGACACGCCGCAGATCGCCAAAGTGCTCGGCTGCTCCCCCACGGCGGCCCGCCAGCGCCTGCACCGCGCCCGCAAGCGGCTGGCCGTCGAACTGGCCCGCGCCGACGCCGACCTGACCACGTACGGCCCGCGCGCCGTGAACCTCGCCAAGGAGAACGCGTGAACACCGATGTCGACGACATCGTCAAGAGCCTCGCCCCCGACCCCGGACCCGGCCTGACGCCGGGAGCCCGGCAGATGCTGACCCAGATCATGGACGACGCCGCGCCGCCGAAGAAGAGGAGGTGGGCGGTGACGCTGCCGATCGCGGCGGCGGTCGCCGTCACCGCCTGGGCGCTGCCCACGTTCCTCACCGCATCCCCCGCCGCGGCGCTCGACGTCAAGGAGGAGGGTGACCACTACGTCATCGAGGTCAAGGACCTGTACGCCAAGCCCGAGGTGTACGAGAGCAGGCTGCGCGGGCTGGGGCTCAAGGTCTCGCTGAAGGTCGTGCCGGTGAGCCCGAGCCTCGTCGGGGAGATCTCCACCGACACGCCCGGCTGGGCGAAGGGCCCCTTCCCGTACGCGGACAAGATCAAGACGATCGACCGGCCGGAACAGTGCGGGCGCTACCGGCAGTGCCCGATCGGCGTCACCATCGCCAAGGACTTCACCGCCCAGGCGGACATCCTGCTCGGCCGTGAGGGCCGTCCCGGAGAGGAATACCAGGCCGGCGCCGGTCTGAACGACGACGGCGAGCCCCTGCACTGCCAGCCGTTCTACAACCGGCCGGTGAGCGAGGTGCGGGGACGGCTGAAGGAGATGGGGGTGAGCGTCAGGGAGTACGCCGTCAAGCGGCCCGGCGAGCGGGGCGAGGACGCGCGGGTCACTGCTTCGGTGCCCGACTCCATGTACGTGACGGGCGGCGGGCTGGCCTCGTACGGCACGGCGGACCTGGTCGTGAGCGAGACGCCGATGGACGGAGAGCTGCTGAGGACGATCCTGCGGAAAGAGGGGTGCGGTTCATGATCCTCCGCGTGGCGGTGGCCGCCGCTCTGCTGGCGACGGCCCCGCTCCCGGCGTCCGCGACCGGGGGGAACCGGGCGCAGACGAACACCACGCAAACGAGCAAAGCCCGGGCGAACGCGGTGACGCTGCTCACCGGGGACCGGGTCATCGTGGCCGGGAGAGGATACCGGGTCGAGCTGGGCGCGGGCAGGGACGTGGGGTTCATGCGGCAGGTGCACGGAGGCCATCTGTACGTGATCCCCTCCGACGCCCTGCCGCTGATCGCCCAGGGGAGGCTCGATCGGCGCCTTTTCGACGTCACCCAGCTCCTGAGCTGGCACTACGGCGACGCCGACAGGAACGACCTCCCACTGATCGTCCAGGGAGGCGGGCTGGGGGGCGCGCGGGAGGAGCGCCGGCTCGCCGGTCTCGGCATGACCGCGGTGCGCGTGCCCAAGTCGGGCGCGGTCCAGACGTGGAAGGACCTGACCGGCGGCGCCCGTACGACCGCCGCCACGAAGATCTGGCTGGACGGGCAGCGCTCCTTCGCCCTCGACCAGAGCGTCAAGCAGATCGGCGCCCCTCAGGCGTGGAAGCAGGGCATGACGGGCAAGGGGGTCACGGTCGCCGTTCTCGACAGCGGCTACGATCCCGATCATCCCGACCTCAAGGGCGTGGTCACGCAGTCGCGCAACTTCAGCGAGGACGCCGACGTCCGGGACTTCTCCGGCCATGGCACGCATGTGGCCTCGATCGTGGCGAGCGTGGACGAGACGTACAGGGGTGTCGCGCCGGACGCGAAGCTCGCGGTGGCCAAGGTGGGCGGGGCGAGCGGCATGTTCGAGTCCGCCATCCTGGCCGGGATGGAGTGGGCTGCCGTCGAGGTCAAGGCCAAGGTCGTCAACATGAGCCTCGGCGCGCCTGACACCCCCGACCTGGACCCGGTCGAGCAGGCGCTGAACACGCTGTCGGAGCGTACCGGCGCGCTGTTCGTGGTGGCGGCGGGCAACACCGGCGCCAGCCCGCTGCTCAGCCCGGCCGGCGCCGACGCCGCGCTCGCCGTGGGCTCTGTGGACCGGGCCAATCGCCTGGCGCCCTCCTCCAGCAGGGGTCCGCGCGACGGCGACCACGCGATCAAGCCGGACGTCACCGCGCCCGGCGTGGGCATCGTGGCGGCGGCGCCGGGCGGGCGGCACGTGGCCCGTAGCGGCACCTCGATGGCCGCTCCGCACGTGGCGGGAGCGGCCGCGATCCTCGCCCAGCGTCACCCGGACTGGACGGGGCAGCGCCTCAAGGCCGCCCTGATCGGCAGCGCCGCGCCGCAGCCGGACGCGACCCTGTACCAGCAGGGCGCGGGCCTGGTCGACCTGGTGCGCGCCCTGGCCCAGCCGGTGACGGCCGAACCCGGCACGCTGTGGGCGGCCTTCCCGTACGGCGAGCAGACGTCGACCGGGACGCCCTCGAACGGCGAACCGACCGGGACGCCCGCCGGCAGTGAGCAGGTGGCGACCCGCACGCTCACCTATGTCAACAGCGGCGACACCCCGATCACCCTCGACCTGACCGCGGAGGGCGAGGTGCTGAAGCTGTCCGCCGAGCGGGTCGAGGTGCCCGCCGGGGGCAGCGCGCCGGTCACGCTCACGATCGACGCCCGCGGCGCGTCCACGGGCAAGCACCCGGGCGTGATCACCGCCAGGTCGGGCGAGACCGTGATCCGCACCCCGGCCGGCGCGTACGTCGAGCCCGAGTCGTACGACGTGACCGTGAACGCCGTAGACGCGCAAGGACGGCCCGCTGACCCGTACGCGCAGGTCTACGACGAGGCGACCGGCGCCTTCCGCGACGTGTCGTTCAGGGACGGCACCGCCACCCTGCGGCTGACCAAGGGGAAGTGGAACCTGTTCTCGGAGACGTGGGAGAACGACAGGAGCACGATCGCCCACACCCCGCTCACGGTCGCCGCCGACCTGAAGGTGACGCTGGACGCCCGCCAGGGCAAGGAGGTGCGCGCCACCATCGACGACCCGGCGGCGAAACCGATCTACGGCGGCTTCGTGTATCTGGCCAACGGCCCCTGGGAGCTCGCCTGGTCCACCTACCGGCGCTCCGGCGGGACGTACGTCGTGCCCGTGCGCCAGCAGGGCCTGCGCTCGGCGATCAGGAGCGTGTGGCAGAACCAGGACGTCGTCTACGACGTGGCCGCCCGCCACGACGACGGGATCACCCAGAACCCGGTGTACGACACGAAACGGAACGACCTGGCCAAGGTGACCGCGGCCTACCGTGCCACGGGTGACACGGGCTCGCCGCTCTTCGCACCCCGCCTCGGGACGGGACCGGCGTCATACACCAGCTCGACCGATGAGGTGATCAAGCTGCCCGGCACGCTCACCTTCTACCGTACGCCGGGGCTGGTGTGGGACAGCGGGCTGGAGATCGACGACCACGTGCTGGTGGACGAGGGCGAGGCCGTCCGGCCCGGGCACACGAGCGAGACCTGGAACACCGCGGTGGCCGGACCGTCGCTCAGCCGGGGCGGCGGCAGCCGTACCGGGGACGAGCTGGTGTTCGCCGGGGGCGGCCTGTTCGCCGACGGCGTCGCGGGCAGGGCCGGGACGGACGTGTCCGCGACCGGAACCGTCACGCTCGCGGGCGACGGCAAGGTGCTCGCGACCTCCGGGATCACCGACTGCCTGATCGCCCTGCCGGAGCGGTGCGAGCTGCGTGCCGAACTGCCCGCCGGGGCCGCCTCGTACACACTGAGCACGTCCATGAGCAGGCAGTCCGTGCTGTCCACGAAGGTAGAGGCGGTCTGGACGTTCCGTTCGTCGCGCACGGCGAAGCGGCGGCCGCTTCCGCTGATGGCGGTGCGGTACGCCCCGGACGGGCTCGACGACGCCAACCGGGCCAGGCCGGACTCGCTCACCCGGCTGCCCATCTGGGTCGAACGCGGCCAAGGCGCCGGGCCGGTCAAGCGGCTGCGGCTGGAGACGTCGGCCGACGACGGGGCGACCTGGCACGCCGTTCCGGTGGCGGCGTCCGGCGCGGGGTGGACGGCCCTGGTGCGGAACCCGGCAACGCCGGGGTTCGTGTCGCTGCGCGTGACGGCTCAGGACGGCTCCGGCGGCGGGCTGACGCAGACGATCGTACGCGCGTACGCGGTCGGCCCAGCGGGATGACACAGCCGGGGTAGGAGAAGTGGGCGTGGCTCTCCCCGCCGAGCCTCGTGAAGATCACCAACAGCATCCAGGGAAAGCGTCGGAGCCAAAATCACGTAGCCCCATCACGTGGCCGGGGGCCGCAGGCCGAGCCACTGCTCGGCGTCCCAGGCCTGGAACCGCTCGACCTCGGTGAACCCCAGCTTCGCCGCGAGGCGCATCGAGCCGACGTTGGCGCTCTGGGTGGTGAGCACCACCGGCTCGCCGGGAAGGACGCCGTCGAACCAGTCGAGTGCCGCCGCGCACGCCTCGGCGGCGTACCCTTGCCCCCAGGCCTTCGGCAGGAACAGGTAACCGAGATCGGCTTTCCCCACAGCAGCCGGGCGAGCGTGCCCGGCTGCTCTCCTGAGCAGGATCTGGCCGATCATCGCCCCGTCGAGCTCGACGACGAAACTCCCGGGCCATCGCGCGGGCACCTCGGGCATCTCACGCTCAAGCTCGTCACGCGGGCGGGGACCGCCGAGGTAGGTGTGCACCTCTGGCGAGGCGAACAGCTCGATGAACGTTGTACGGTCCCGTGCCTCGGGCTCACGGAGCACGAGCCGCTCGGTCCGGATCAGCTCAGGCGGCCAGGCCACCTGTCCTAGATCTGACATGCGCGGAGGCTAACAACCCTTCAGGACGACGTTCAACGTGGGCATGAACGCGTGGCTCACCGGCCGAGCCATGGACCTGAACTGTCAGCGGCGGTCGTAGTGGGCGACGATGACACCCTTCGTGGTCGTGACACTGCTGGTGAGACGGTAGTGGGTCAACGGCGCCGGTCCCTCGAACATCCGTGTACCCGAGCCCAGGGTGAGCGGGTGAATCACCAACGTGTAATGGTCGATCAGACCGGCCGCATGCAGGCTGCGCACCAGTGCTGCACTGCCGACGATGCCCAGGTCGTTGCCGTCCTGCGCCTTCAACTCCGCGACCGTCTGCGTCGCGTCGCCACGCAGCAGCACCGAGTTCTGCCAAGCACTCGCGTCGTCAAGCGAGGCCGAGGCGACGTACTTGGTGACGGCGTTCATACGGGCGGTGTACGGGTTGCCGTCCTCGCGGTGCGCCCACGCGGTGATGAAGTCCTGCCAGGTGCGGCGGCCGAGCAGCATGTCGCCGGTACCGCTCATGCCCTTGGCCATCTCCTGGGCCAAGACCTCGTCCTGGTACCAGGCCCCCCAGCCGCCGTGCGTGAAGCCTCCGCGGGTGTCCTCATCGGGACGACCCGGGCCCTGCACGACGCCATCCAGGCTGATGTTCATGGTGACGGTGATCGAACGCACCGGAATGTCTCCTTCGCTCCTGCGGACCGCCCCCAGTGGCGGCCCATCACCCCCTACACGAGCGCCGACCGCCCGAATCGACATTGTTGAACGACAAAAGAGATTTCCGTCCTGAAACGGCAGGCCGGGAACTTGCTGACGGCGACAGGTTTGCTGTCTCTACGACGAGTGAGGCACTTCAGGTCTGGTCGACGGTGCTCGTTTGCACAATGCGGTCGCGATGACGAGCGCTGCCGCGGCGAGCAGGTGCCACTGGATCCGTGGGATCGCCGTCGCCAGGCGATCATTGATGGAGAAGATGAGTGCCATCAGGAACCCTTCGAAGGCGGCGAGCACCAGGAGCACGCTGGTGGCCAGTACGGCAAGGCTCCGCATCCGGTCCATCAGCACAGTGCTCGCCGCTGCCCCCAAGGCGATGAGCACGATCAGCATCCCATCCACCTCGGCCTTGCATGACCACCCCCAGGGTTGCTTCCACAGCAACTCCATGGACTGCGTGTAGGCGAACCATCCAGAGGAGATGGACTCGCCGTTCACGAGAGATAATCGGCCGGTCGTCCACACGGACGCCGCCATGGCCAACCCCCAGAAGACAACTGCCGGTCGCGCCCGTCGTGTCCGAGGGAGGGGTGAACGTGCGGCCAAGAGCAGCGCGATGACGGCCACCACGTAACAAGCCATCGCAGGCCAGGGCTCAGCGTAGGGAAGGAACTGGCCGGCCCCGGGATGGCTGGCCTCGGGCGGAAAGAAGATCGAGCACAGCCGGAGCGCGGCGACGATGCAGACCGCCGTAACTCCGAGGACCGTGGTCCGGCGCGAGGCGGTCAGCAGGAGGCCGGCCAATACTGCGGGCAGCAGGAGTTCGGCCCATGACAGCAGTTGCCCCCATGGGCCGACCGTCAGGAGGAAGGGGCCGGCACCGGTGACTCCATTGCAGACTCCGATGGTCAGCTCTGCTGCACTGATCTTGGACGTCTTCAGGATGACCGGCGCGGAGGCGGCCAAAACCGCCCCGACGCGGAAGACGCTGATGTGGAGGCGCATCTCCGCACGTGGTGCCTGCGCCACGGATTCTCCGTTTGCTTACTCGGTGGTAGGCCGACGCGGGGGACAATAACGCACCAAGGTCATGGTTGCCCAACAGCGGCGACAGCATGTGGCGGGTTCCAGCTCTTGCCGGGTCTTCGTTCGATGCCGCCTTGGCTGCGGGAGGTCCGGCAAACGCTGTCCGGCCTGGGGCCAGACGTTGAGATCCGTTTCGACGCCTTCGACCACCCACACGCGCATGACACGGATGACGCTGACTTCATCGACTTGTGGTACGGGGACCGCTCTATCGCATGCCTGCTCGCTGCCGAACTCCGCGATCCTCCGAACGGACGCATCGTCGGCCTGTGCGATGAGGATAGCCTGGGCGACCTCTTCGGGCGCTGGCGACGTCGTCCTTGGGGCGCTCGATCAACTCGCCACGAGCCGTAGTCCTCCGTCGCTGAACCTCATCGGCAGATCGACCTGCGCATTAGAACTCGGATGGTCACACTGGTGACATGGAGGCCGGGGGATACGGAGCAGTCCGCCCTTACATCGTGCCCGAGACGTTGGAGGAACTCGTCGGGCCCATCAGAGGTGTCGTCTCACTTCCCCATCACCTCGACTGGGGCCCAAAGCACAGCTATGACCTGGAACAGGTTGGCAATGCTCGGTTGATGTACATGCGTGTGATCCGAGAGAGCGCCACACCCGACGATTTGCGGCGTTTCCTGAACGCCTCACTCCTGCGGCGCCTCTGGCCGGAGTTGATCCTGCCACCACGAGTTCGCGTCCTGTGGCTGGACCGCTTCCCCGAACTGCAGCGCCAAGCCGCCTGATGGACCAATTCCGCCGTCGCCTGGCCGGCATTGCTCTGGCAGCAGCCGCTGATCATGGCTTCGCGCTGAGCCCCGGCACAACCACGTCCGGTCAATCGAAGTGGGGATAGGCGCGTTCCAGGTAGTCGTTGAGCTGCCGCCATTGCGTGGGGTGGATGTCCAGAGAGCGAAGGTCGGCCGGGTCCACCCAGCGAACGTCGCTGGCCTCGTCGTTGGCCTCCGGCCGGCCGCCGACTGGGCGGGCGATCAGCATCACCTCGTACTCCTGGCGAATCTCGCCGTCGGTGTAGGCGACGATATGACCAGGGTCCGAGTAGATCCCCAGGATGCGCACCGGCTCGACGCGGACGCCGGTCTCCTCCTCAGTCTCCCGCACGGCGCACTGGGACGGCGTCTCGCCGATCTCCATCTTGCCCATGGGCAAGGCCCACTGGCCGGTGTCGCGTCGGCGCTGCATGAGAATGCGCCCTGCGTCGTCCACTGTGACCGTGCCACAGGCCGGTACCAGGCTGTTCGCCTTCGGGGCGTCCGGATCGTTCCAGTACTCGACTCGTCCCATGAGGCGCCTCTCAGATCTCTGCACCGGACCATGGCACGGCCCCGGCCCAGACACGCTCGAACGATGACATGTAGTGGTCGGCTATCGTCCCGCCGTCAAGGCGGTGGAAGTGGAAGGTGGGGTTGGCTGACGCCGGTTCTCCGTACGCATGTTGATTGACCAGGATGTCATCGTCGTAGCGGAACAACGAGGCATAGAGAGTGGTGGAGGTCAACCGCACCTCGCAGCCGTCGAAATCAGGGCCTGCCCCACCTGCGCCCGACTCGTTGCGCCCCGGCTCCCTCGGCTGACTGCCGGTTACCCCACAACCACATTCCTCTGCCCTCGGTAGCGGGCCAGCCGTGTGTCCCGACCGACGAGCCAACTCCGTCTTCCTCTAACGTCGCCCATGGATTCACTCAACGGTGGCGCCAGAACATAGCGGCAGCGAGGCCCGCTCGGGGTGGGCTCCAGCAGGCCAAGCCGGTAACCGGGTCCCGGGTGGGCGATGGCGCCGCCAGGCGCGGGGGTTGCGCCGCCAGGCGCCTGAAAAAGCACGCCTGAGCCCCTTGGCGCGAAGCGCCTCTCTGGGGAAGACCTTTGGCCCGGGGCGGGGTCCAGCAGGCTCACTCGGTAACAGGGCGACGGGTGGGTGAGCGTTGGCCCACCTACCCGACCCCTTACTCGTACCGGGCCGTGCTGTCTCGGACGATCAGCTCCGTGGCCAGCTCCACGCGTTTGGTCTCCGGCGCTTCCCCCCGGCCCATCGCCAGCACCGTACGCGTGGCCAGCGCCGCCATCTCCTGCAGCGGCTGGCGTACCGTCGTCAAGGGCGGCCAGGCCGACTTCGACAGGGGCAGGTCGTCGAAGCCCACCACGCTCAGATCCTCCGGCACGCGAAGCCCCCGCTGGCGGGCGGCCTCGAACACGCCGAACGCCATCAGGTCGCTGCCCGCGAAGATGGCCGTCGGGGGCTGCTCCAGCGAGAGGAGCGCGTGGCCCTCGTCGTGGCCGGACTCCACCAGGAACGTGCCGCGCCGGATCAGCTCGGGCGCGATCGGTACCCCCGCCGTCTCCAGGGCCGCCCGGTAGCCGTCCACCCTGGCCTGGCTGCAGAGCATGTCGGTCGGGCCGCTGATCATGCCGATCCGGCGGTGGCCGAGCTCCAGCAGGTGGCGGGTCGCTGCCAGGCCGCCGTTCCAGTTGGTGGCTCCCACCGAGACGACGCCCGGGGCGGGCTCGCCCTCCGGGTCCACCACCGCGAACGGCAGCGAGCGCGCGCTGAGCTGGGCCTGGATGCCGGTGGACAGGCGGGAGGCGACGATGACCACGCCGTCGGTCCTGCGGGCGGCCAGGCGTTCGAGCCAGTCGCGGCCCGGGCCCGCGTGGGTATGCAGGACGGAGATGACCACGCTGGCCCCCGCCTCGTGGGCCGCGCCCTCCGCGCCGCGCACGATCTCCATGGCCCACGGCGACTCGATCTCGGCGAACACCAGGTCGACCAGGCCCGCCGGCGTGTCGTCCTGGCTGATGCGCCGCTGGTAACCGTGCTCCTGCAGGAGTCGTTCGACTCGATGGCGGGTCGCCGGAGCGACCTCTGGACGTCCGTTGATGACCTTGGACACCGTCGGGATGGAGACTCCGGCCTCCTCCGCGATCAGTGCGATCGTCACCCGCCGCTTCGCTGACACGTTCGGGAGTTTAGCCGAAAGTTTCGGTTTGGGATCGCTCCCACTCGAGGTGTTGACGCTTTACGCGCCACTTACTTACGATCCAGGCAGCGAAATTATCGGGGAACTTACGAAACTTTCTTCCGGCGCAGCTCACACCTGTGAGCGAGCGCCGGGCCGCTTCTGAGGAAGGGACCCCGGAATGAAACGCAGTTTGGTGTTGATCGCGACCGCAGTGCTCATAGCCGGCTGCGGCAGTGGCGGCGACAAGGGCAGCAGTACGGCTCCTCAGCAGGGCGGCTCGCCGGCCAAGGTCTCGCTCGAATGGTGGCACCTGTCGACGGCTGAGCCGCTCAAGTCGCTGTGGGCGCAGCGGGCCAAGGAGTACATGGCCAAGCACCCCAACGTCACCATCAAGGCCACGGTCCTGGAGAACGACGCGTACAAGGCCAAGCTCACCACGATCACGCAGTCGGGCAAGGCCCCCGACATCTTCGCCACGTGGGGCGGCGGCGTGCTCAAGCAGCAGATCGAGGCGGGGCTGGTCAAGGACATCTCCGCCGACGTCGCCGACGTCCTGCCCAACTTCACGCCCGCGGCACTGAGCGCGTACCAGCTCGACGGCAAGACGTACGGCCTGCCGACCGACATCGGCATGGTCGGCTTCTGGTACAACAAGAAACTTTTCGCCAAGGCGGGCATCACCGAGCCGCCCGCCACGTGGTCGGCGTTCCTCGATGACGTCAAGAAGCTCAAGGCGGCGGGCGTCACGCCGATCGCGCTGGCCGGCAAGGAGAAGTGGCCGGGCCACTACTACTGGGCCTACCTCGCCATGCGCATCGCCGGTCTGCCGGCGCTCAAGCAGGCGGCCGTCGACCACGACTTCACCAAGCCCGACTTCGTGGCCGCCGGACAGCAGGTCAAGGCACTCGCGGACCTGCAGCCGTTCCAGAAGGGCTTCCTCGGCGCGGCGTACTCCACCCCCGACGGCCAGTCGGCCACGGTCTCGAACGGCAAGGCCGCCATGGAGCTGATGGGCCAGTGGGCGCCCGCCGTGCAGAAGGACTCCGGCAAGGGGCTCGGCGACGACCTGGGCTTCTTCCCCTTCCCCGCGGTCGAGGGCGGCAAGGGCTCGATCAACGACGCGTTCGGCGGTGGCGGCGGCCTGGCCGTGGGCGCGGACGCCCCGGCGGAGGCCCTGGACTTCGTGAAGTTCATGACCGAGATGGGCAACCACTCCAAGGCCGTCGAGGCCGGCGGCGTGCTGCCGGTGCTCAAGGGCGAGGAGAGCGCGGTCAAGGACCCCAACCTCAAGCAGGTGGCGACCCTGCTGGCTGCGGCCGGCGGCTACCAGCTCTACCTGGACCAGGCCTACCCGCCCGCCGTCGGCCAGCAGGTCAACGACAGCGTGGCCGAGCTCATCGCCGGTACGAAGACGCCGGAGGAAGTGGGCAAGGCCATCACCGAAGTGGCCAAGAGCGAAGGATGACCACTCTCATCACAGGGCCGGAGGCGGTTCAGCTTCCGGCCCCCGCCCCTGCTGCCAGGCGGCGCGGCCGCTGGGTGACCATCGCCCTGTTCCTGCTGCCCGCCCTGGTCCTCTTCCTGCTCCTCGTCGTCGCGCCCATCCTGGTGGCGTTCTACGCCAGTGCGTTCAGGTGGAACGGGTTCGGCGGCCTGCCGACCAACTTCATCGGGCTGGACAACTTCACCCGGCTGTTCAAGACCGAAATTTTCGGCCAGGACCTGTGGCACCTGCTGGTCCTCGTGCTGCTGTCGATCTTCGTTCAGCTGCCGTTCTCGCTGGCCATCGCGATGCTGCTGAACCAGCGCATCCGCGGGCGAGCGCTCTACCGGGTGGTGTTCTTCGCGCCGTACGTGCTCTCCGAGGTCATCACCGGCGTGCTGTTCTCGCTGATCCTCTCGCCGGGGTCGGGCATGGCGAACCACGTCCTGTCGGTGTTCGGGATCGAGTCGGAGTGGCTGGCCGACCCCGGCACCGTGATGCCGTCCCTCTTCCTCGTCATGACCTGGAAATATTTCGGCTTCCACATGATGATCTATCTCGCCGGGCGGCAGAACATCCCGAACGAGCTGATCGAGGCGGCCCAGATCGACGGCGCCACGAGCTGGAAGACGTTCAGGCACATCACGCTGCCGCTGCTCGGGCCGACGATCCGGATCAGCGTCTTCCTGTCCGTCATCTACACCATCCAGCTCTTCGACCTGGTCTGGATCCTCACCCAGGGCGGACCTTCGCACTCCTCCGAGACGATGGCCGTCACCATGATGGACTGGGGCTTCAAACGCTCCCAGGTCGGCTACGCCAGCGCCATCAGCGTCGTGATGTTCCTGCTCAGCCTCGTCTTCGCGCTCGTCTATCAGCGTTTCGTGATGCGCCGCGACCTGGCGGGCGCGACCACCTCGATGGGAGGCCGCCGATGATCCGCCGCAAGCCGATGGCCCGCAAGCCGATGATCCGCCGCAAGCAGCCCACGCCGCGGCGGAACACCCTGCCGCTGCACCTGGTCGCGTGGATCGTCGGCGCGTTCGTCATCATCCCGGTGGTCTATGCCGTGATCGGCGGGTTCAAGTCCACCAGCGAGCTGTCGGAGAACCCGCTCGGGCTGCCCCGGACCTGGTTGACGGCCAACTACACCGACGTGCTCGGCTCGGACTCGTTCTGGCTGCAGCTGTGGAACAGCACGTTCATCGCCGCGCTGACGACCGTGCTGACCGTCGGGGTGTCGGCGCTGGCGGGGTTCGTCTTCGCCCGGTTCGCCTTCCGCGGCAGGGAGTTGTTCTTCACGTTGTTCACGGCCGGGCTGATGTTCCCGTTCGCGGTGGCGATCCTGCCGATCTTCGTGCTGCTGCGCTCGTTCGGCCTGCTGGGCAACCCATTCGGCGTGATCCTCACGCAGGCGGCCTTCGGCCTGCCGCTGACGATCATCATTCTGCGCGGCTTCTTCCGCAGCATCCCGGGCGAGATCGAGGAGGCGGCCATCATCGACGGCTGCAGCCCGTTCGGGTTCTTCTGGCGGATCCTGCTGCCGATGGCCAGGCCCGCCATCGCCACCGTCTCGGTCCTCGCGCTCGTGGGCAGCTGGAACCAGTTCATGCTGCCGCTCGTGGTCTTCAACGAGGAGTCGAGCTGGACGCTGCCGCTGGGCATCCAGCAGTTCCAGGGCCAGTACGCCTCCGACACCGCCCGCATCCTGGCCTACCTCGTCCTGGCCATGCTGCCCGCGCTCGGGTTCTACGCCGTCGCGGAACGTCACCTGGTCGGTGGCCTCACCGCCGGCGCGACGAAGGGATGACCAGACCTGCTGACGTGATACCCCGCACACTGTCGCTTCCAGCTCTTGCGCTAGGTATGCTTCGCCTGCCCTAATTTAGGTAAGGCTTAGCTCAGCAAATCTTCAGCTACTGGGAGTGACGGTGTTCGCCAGTTACCTCATCGGACTGCGCGAAGGTCTCGAGGCGACACTCGTCGTCTCAGTCCTGGTCGCCTTCCTCGTCAAAAGTGACCGTAAGGACAAGCTCCCGCAGGTCTGGACGGGAGTGGGTGCGGCCGTCGCGCTGTCCGTGGGGTTCGGGGCGCTGCTGACGTTCACCGCGGCGAACCTCGGACACACCGGACAGGAGCTGTTCGACGCCATCACCTCGCTGCTCGCCGTCGTGTTCGTCACGTGGATGATCTTCTGGATGCGGCGGGCGGCCCGCGCGCTCTCCGGCGAGCTGCGGGGCAAGCTCTCCGAGGCGCTGGAGATGGGCTCGTTCGCGGTCGTCGTGATGGCGTTCCTCGCCGTCGCCCGCGAGGGGCTGGAGACGGCCATCCTCTTCTTCGCCTCCGTGCAGGGCTTCACCGCCTCGGCGGACCCGCTGATCGGCATCAGCCTGGGGCTGCTCACCTCCGTGCTCCTCGGATGGGGCCTCTACCGCAGCGCCGTGAAGATCAACCTCACCAGGTTCTTCACCTGGACGGGGCTGCTCCTGATCCTGGTGGCCGCGGGCATCTTCAAGTACGGGGTGCACGACCTCCAGGAGGCGAACCTCCTGCCGGGCCTGAGCACGTACGCCTTTGACATCAGCTCCATCCTGCCCCCCACCTCCTGGTACGGCGAGCTGCTGTCAGGCATGCTGAACATCACGCCGCAGCCCAGCGTCGCCGAGGTCATCGCCTGGGTCTGCTACCTCGTGCCCACACTCTTCTTCTTCCTGCGTGACTCGCGAGTGAAGACCACGCCCACGCCCGCCTCCTCCGCGGCCTGAACAGGAGCATCATGCGTACCGCAATCCGCCTGTCCTTCGGCGTGCTCGCCCTCACGACAATGGCCGCCTGCGGCTCCGGGGGCGGCGCCGCCGCCCCCTCCGGATCCGCCGCGCCCGGGAAGATCACCGTGGCGGCGTCCGACACCGAGTGCAAGGTCGCCGCTTCCGAGGTGACCGCGGGCACCACGACGTTCTCGATCACGAACGGCGGCAGCAAGGTCACCGAGTTCTACGTGTACGCCCCCGGTGACCGGGTCATGGCCGAACTCGAGAACATCGTCCCCGGGCTCACCAGGGAGCTCATCGCCGAGCTGCCGGCGGGCGCGTACGAGACGGTGTGCAAGCCCGGCATGATCGGCAAGGGCATCCGCAACGCGCTCAAAGTGACCGGCGAGCACAAGGCACTCAACGAGGACGCCAAGCTCGCCGAGGCCGTCGCCGGCTACAAGCGGTACATCAAGGCGCAGAGCGACACGCTGCTGGTCAAGACGCAGGAGTTCGTGGACGCGGTCAAGGCGGAGAAGGTCGACAAGGCCAAGGAGCTGTACCCGGTCGCGCGTACGTACTGGGAGCGCATCGAGCCGGTGGCGGAGATCTTCGGCAACCTCGACCCGGCCATCGACGCCCGCGAGGCGGATCTGGCCGACGGCGAGGAGTGGACCGGCTTCCACAAGATCGAGAAGGATCTGTGGATCAAGAAGGACGTCAGCAAGGACGGCCCGATCGCCGACAAGCTGATCGCCGACGTCAAGACCATCGTGGACAAGTCGAACGCCGCCGAGCTGACCCCCCTGAACCTGGCCAACGGCGCCAAGGAGCTGCTCGACGAGGTGGCCACCGGGAAGATCACCGGCGAGGAGGACATCTGGTCGCACACCGACCTGTGGGACTTCGACGCCAACCTCGAGGGCTCCAAGGCGGCCGTGCAGGCGCTCCGGCCGGTGCTGGAGGAGCGGGCTCCCGACCTGGTCAAGACGCTGGACCAGAAGTTCGCCGCGGCCGAGGCGGCGCTCGACGCGCACCAGAAGGGCGACGGCTGGAAGTTGCACAACGAGCTGTCCAAGGCCGAGCTGAAGACCCTGTCGGACGCGATCAACGCGCTGGCCGAGCCGATCAGCAAGATCGCTCCGTCCGTCGCGAAGTAGCGGGGAGGCGACCATGAGTTTGAGCCGTAGGGGTCTGTTCGGGCTGGGTGCGGCGGGCGCCGCGGTGGTCGGGGCCGGGGTCGTGGCCTCGAACACGCTGCTCGACGAGGCACCGGCCGCGCACGCCGCCTCGATCTCCGACCCCTTCCCTTTCTACGGCGAGCACCAGGCGGGCGTCGTCACGCCCGCGCAGGACCGGCTGCACTTCGTGTCGTTCGACGTCATCACGAAGAAGCGGGCCGAACTGGTCGAGCTGCTGCAGGAGTGGACGGCCGCGGCGGCGCGGCTGACGCAGGGCAAGGAGGCGGGGTCGTTCGGGGCGGTGGGCGGCGCGCCCGAGGCGGCGCCGGACGACACGGGCGAGGCGCTCGGACTGCCGGCCTCCGGGCTGACGCTGACGATCGGGTTCGGGGCGTCGCTGTTCGACGAGCGGTTCGGGCTGGCGGGCAAGCGCCCCGCGGCCCTCGCCGACCTGCCGAAGTTCCCGGGGGAACAACTCATTCCCGAAATTTCCGGCGGGGACATCTGCGTACAGGCCTGCGCCCACGACCCCCAGGTCGCCGTGCACGCCATCCGCAACCTGGCCAGGATCGGCTTCGGCAAGGTGTCCGTACGCTGGTCGCAGCTCGGTTTCGGCCGTACGTCGTCCACGTCCCGGGCCCAGGCGACCCCCCGGAACCTGATGGGCTTCAAGGACGGCACCAACAACCTCAAGCTCGAGGACGCCGACCTGCTCCGCGACCAGCTGTGGGCCGCCGCGCAGGACGGCAGCGCCTGGATGGCGGGTGGCACGTACATGGTGACCAGGAAGATCCGCATGGCGATCGAGACCTGGGACCGCACGTCGCTCGCCGAGCAGGAGCAGATCTTCGGGCGGAACAAGGGCGAGGGCGCGCCGCTGGGCAAGCAGGCGGAGTTCGACGCGGTGGACTTCGCGGCCAAGGGGGCGGACGGGCAACCGCACATCAAGGCCGACGCCCACGTGCGGCTGGCGCACCCGAGCTCCAACAGCAACGCGCACCTGCTCCGCCGCGGCTACAACTTCGTGGACGGCTCGGACGGGCTCGGCCGCCTGGACGCGGGGCTCTTCTTCATCGCCTACCAGCGGGATCCGCGCAAGCAGTTCGTGCCCGTCCAGATGAACCTGGCCAAGAACGACGCGCTCAACGAGTACATCAAGCATGTCTCGAGCGGCGTGTTCGCCTGCCCGCCCGGCGTCAGGGACGCGGGAGACTACTGGGGCCGCTCGCTCTTCGAGTAGGTCGCGCCGCCGTCGATGGGCGCGGACATGGAACGATGAGAGAGGGCATGGTGACCCGCAAACGCGCCCCACGCTCCACGCAGCGAATCGACGTGACCCGCCTTCCTGACGACATCGTGGCGCTCATCGACGCCCTCGAGCCTGGTGAGAACGTGGTCCTCACGCGTGACGGCGCGTCGATCGCGACGATCTCCAGCACCGTTGACGTGGTCCAAGGCGCCATCGTCGATCGCGACGCGCCGGATGAGACCGACGAACCAGCACCGATCGACTACGAGAGCGTGACAGTCGTGGCCACCGCGATGGAGCTGTCGACCGCGGCTCGGGTTGCGCTGTCCACCCAGCTCGGGGCGGACTACGTAGTGCTCGACATGCATGCGGCTCCGGCAACGACCGATGTGCTGCTGGTGCCGCCAGGCAGCCCGCAGCTGATCGCATCGCTCCGATCGATGTTCCCGAAAGCTCGCGTCATCGTCACCGAAATCGAGGACCACGAACTCGGAGTCCAGTACCACGGCCCGGTCCGGCGACTGCTCGACGCCGGCGCTGACGGGTATCTACCTCCGGCGAGCCTTCCGCACCTGGCCAGGCAGCTGGACTACACGCTGAATCAAGGCCGCGAGATCGCCGGAGGGGCCGCGGCACCACTGCAGATCGCACCGACCGTGGAGCCGGCAGATCCAGACGACGAATGACCCCGCGCGTCTTCGCTGGACCGGCGGTTGGCGGATCACCGTAGCCATGGGAGTTCCGGGCCATGTCAGCGGCGGTGTCAGGACGGCGACAGCCCGGTATCAGAGCGGTCGGCGATGGTGGAGGCCATAGAGCGAAACACACCGCACAAGGAGCACATCATGCAGAAGTTCGACACCCCCGCCCCGATCTCCGCCGTCCTGAACATCCCCGCCGGACGCGTCCAGTTCATCGCCGCCGACCGGGCCGACACCACCGTCGAGGTCCGGCCCGCCAACGCCGCAAAGAGCCGTGACGTGAAGGCGGCCGAGCAGACCACGGTCGACTACGCCGACGGCGTCCTGCGGATCGAGACTCTCGCGGAGAAGAACCAGTACTTCGGCCCGTCCGGATCCATCGAGGT
>NZ_JBFANV010000057.1:0-71843 GCF_040674955.1 Nonomuraea sp. NPDC049695
CGATCTCAGGGACGGGAGCCGAGCCGTTCGAAGATGTCGAGAGCCGAGCGAAGCTGGTGGCGGGCGTCGGCGCGCCGGCGCAGCCGCCGCAGCCACTCCCCGTACAGCAGCTCCGTACGGGCCCGCTCGAACAACCGGCCGCCCCGCAGGTGCAGGCGCAGCGCCTGCTCGTAGTACCGTTCCGCGTCCTCGTCGGAGGCCAGCAGCGCGTTGCAGCGCAGCGCCACCGCGTCCGCCCAGGGCGAGGGGGTCTGCGCCGCCCACATCTGCACCCGTTCGGAGGCGGCGACGGCGAAGTCGTTGCGGCCGGTCCGCACCGCCGCCTCCACCAGGTCCGGCATGCGGTGCATGACCATGACGGTACGCGCGGCGGGCCCGAACGCGCCGAACTCCTCGGCCCTGCGCAGAGCCGTCTCGGGCCGGCCGAGAGACAGGTCGAGCAGGTTCAGCGAGACGCAGCGCATGCCGCCCGTAGCCGCGTCGCGGACGTCGGCGATCTGCTCCGCGAGTTTCAGGCACCGCTCCTCGTCGCCTTCGAGCGCGGCGAGATACGTCAGGACGCCGACGAGCAGGGCCGCGTAGTAGCCCTGATCGGTGTCCCTGGCGATACGCAGCCCTTCCTCGGCGCTGGCCAGCGCCTCCCGGTGCATCCCGAGGAACATCTGCGAGCGCGCCACCAGGGCGAGCGCCAGCGGCAGGAGCCCGATCGCGCCCTGGGTCCTGCACTCCCGCTCTATGGCCGCGGCCCTGTCGTAGGCCATCGAGTCGTCGCCGATCACCAGGTCCCAGATGGCGAGCTGGGCGCGTTCCTGCAGCTCCACCGGCTCGGTACGGTCACGCAGGCCCTCGATCATGTCGCGCAGCCACGCCAGGCCGCCCGGCGGCTCCTCGCCGGCCAGGCCGCCCATGCCGGCCAGTACCCGCGTCATCGGCTGGAGCTGCCCGGCCTTCGTGCTGTGCAGCCCGGACACGCGGGTGGCCGTCCGCGCGAGCGCCGCGTAGTTGCTGCCGATCCAGGCGGGGGTGAGCGCCTCGACGAACAGCGCGATGGCGACGTCCTCGGCCTGGCCGATGATGGCCTCGGCCGTACCGGCGAGCAGCGTGTGGGCCGTTTCCACCTCGCCGCGCGCCATCGCGACCATCGCCCGGGTGCGGGCGAGATAGGCCAGCACCTTGGGGTCGGTCACGTCCGAGGCCGCCCTGTCGGCCAGGTCGCACGCCCGCTCGTACAGGCCGGCCTCGGCGGCCGCGGCGGCGGCGAGGGTCAGCCGGCGGCCCCGCTCGCGGGGGTCGGGGCTGAGCTGGGCCGCGCGCTCGCACGCGGCGGCCACCGCCGCGTGGCCGCCCCGGGCGCGGGCGTGCTCGGCGCTGCGCTCCAGCGCCGCCGCGCTCTCCTCGTCGGGCCCAGTGGCAGCCGAGGCCAGGTGCCAGGCCCAGCGGTCCACGTCGCCGGGGCGCCCGGCCAGCGTCTCGGCCAGCGCGCGGTGGGCCGCCAGCCGCCGTACCAGGGAGGCGAGGTGGTAGGTGGCGCTGCGGACGAGCGGGTGGCGGAAGCTGACGCGCCCGTCGCCGACGTGGACGAGGCCGGCGACCTCCGCGGTGTCGAGGTCCGCCAGGTCCACGCCGAGTTTGCGGGCCGCGGTCAGGATGACGTCGAGGGCGCCGGTGTCGTCCGCCGCGGCGACCAGCAGCACCGTTCGCGCGGCCTCGGGCAGGCGGGCGATGCGGTCACGGAAAGCCTGGTGCACCTTGCCGGGGGCGGGGCAGGAGCCGATGCCGAAGGCGTGGATGGGCGACTCGTCCGCGGATTGAGCCGTGGTGAGCAGCGCGGGCAGCTCCAGCAGGGCCAGGGGGTTGCCCTGCGCCTCGCACAGGACACGTTCGCGGGCCCTCGGCGCCAAGGCGTGCCCGGCCAGCAGCTCGGCGGCGCAGCCGGTGTCGAGCCCCGCCACGTGCAGGTCGGGCACGCCCGCGGCGGGGAAGGCATGCTCGTCCTCGCGGGCGGCGAAGATGAGCGCCACTCCTTCGGCCTCCAGCCTGCGGGCCGCGAACAGCAACGCCTCGGCCGAGGCGTGATCGAGCCACTGCGCGTCGTCCACCAGGCACAGCAGGGGACGCCGCTCGGCGAGGTCGGCCAGCAGGGTGAGCAGCGCGAGCCCGACCAGGAACCGGTCGCCGCTGAACCCGGGCTCCAGGCCCAGCGCGCCACGCAAGGCCCGGGCCTGCGCGTCGGGCAGCACGTTGATGTTGTCGACGGCGCCGCGGAGCAGCAGGTGCAATCCGGCGAAGGGCAGCTCGATCTCTGGCTCGAAGCCCGCCCCGCGCAGCACGCGCATCTCGTCGCCCGCTGCCTCGGCGGCGTAGTCGAGCAGCGCCGTCTTGCCGATCCCGGCTTCCCCGCGCAGCACCAGCGATCCGCTCTTCCCGGCTCGGGCAGTGGCGAGCAGCCGATCGACCGCTGCCTGCTCCTTGATCCGCCCTATGAGCATGAGCATCCCCATTCGCCCGGCGTTGCCCGGCCACGCTGCCGGCGCCGTCCGTTTCCGCCCTTGTCACGATGAGATGCCGGCCGCCGGCCAGGGCCCCGATGCCTGGCCTGATCCACCGGTCATCAGCACGGATCCGTGCACAACACTCCTCCCCAGTGGTCACGCCTGCGGCGATGTACCGTGGCGAAGCAGTCACCGGGCGGTTCGCACTGCTCAGGGTAGAGGCACGGGTCCGTGTACGAATCTGTCAAACGACTAGTCAGGTCGCGTTCACTTTTCGTCGGTGACGACGTTCCATTCGACGCCGTACGGGGCGAGATAGTCCAGGAAGGCAGCCGAGTCGAACGCCTGAGCCGGACTGAGCACCCCGGCCTTGGCCTCCCCCGCTACCAGGCGGCGCGCTCCCTCGACGGCGAACACCGCGGTGCTCGCGTAGATGTCGGTGCCATGCACCACGCCGGTGGCGCGCTGGCCGTCCGTGCCCACGGCCTCGGCCACGATCGTGAAGTCGGCGGCGGGGCGGCGTTCTGTGGAAGGACCCTCGGGCAACTGGTCGATGACGGCTGTCCACTCGTCGGCGGGCAACTGCATGAGGGAGATCATCTCCGGGCTGAACACGGCCGCGTCGGTGATGATCTCGACGCGCCGGGCTCGCACGTGGCGGGGGACGGTCACGATCTCCGCACCCGGCCACCGCACCGTCAGCCTCTCCTCGGTCTGACCGGGGAAGGTGAACGACGTGCGCTTGACGGCCAGGCCCTCCGCGGGGCGCCAGCGCCCGTCCTCGTAGGCGAGATCGCCGTCCTTCAGGACCTGGAGCGATGACCGGATGCTGCCCCGGGTCATGTCGAAGTCGTTGGTCTGGTAGGCGATCGTCAGCTCGTCGAGAGGCTCGACCCGTGCCCCCGCGAGGTGCGCGATCATGTCGGCCAGCAGGATGTCGAAGCCTACCGCCGGGACGACGCTCACCGCGGCCTGTTCCGCCTGCTCGGCATAGGTGTCGAAGACATGCCGCAGGAACATCTGCTCGGCGGAGGTGTCGACGTAGTGGGTGCCGGCCGTGATGGCCGCCTGGACGACCGGGTCTCCGACCTTGGAGAACGGCCCGGCACAGCCGATGACGACGTCGCAGCCGTCGAACGCGCGGGCCAGCGCCGCGGCGTCGTCCACGTTCGCCACCCTGACCTCGGCGCCTTCGGCGACCTCCCGCAGCCGGGACTCGTCCCTTCCGGAGACCACCACGTCGAGCCCTCTGCGGTGCGCTTCGGCCGTGACCAGTCTCCCGGTGTAGCCGCTCGCCCCGTATACCGCGACCTTCATGTCGAAAACTCCTAGCTCGTCGTGATCGGTGCCCTGACCATAGAAGCATACGATCGTATTTGTCAATGCGATCGGTCGTATTCCGACGTATGATGACGGGTATGCCGACCACTCGCCCCGGAGACGAACGCCGCCGCGCCATCCTCGAGCGCGCCCTGAACGTGGCCACCCTCGACGGCCTGGAGGGGATCACCCTCGGCAAGCTCGCGACCACGCTGGGCATAAGCAAGAGCGGTGTTCAGGGCCTGTTCGGCACCAAGCAGGAGCTGCAACTGGAGATCGTGGCGGCGGCGACGCAGGTCTTCGAGGAGCGGGTCCTGCGCGTGGCCGAACGCGCCGACGACGGGCTTCCCCGGCTGCGGGCGCTGGCGGACGCCTGGATCGGCTACCTCGACACGTTCGACGGCGGCTGCTTCTTCTGCGCGGTCGCCCCCGAGTTCGACGGCCGCGAGGGGCCCGTCCGCGACGCGATCGCCGAGGTGGCGCTCACCAGCGACAAGATCCTGCACAAGCAGATCCGGCTCGCCCAGCGGCTGGGCGAGCTGGCCGGGGACCTGGACGCCGAGCAGCTCATCTTCGAGATCCACGCCGCCGTCCTCCAGGCCAACTACGCCCGCCGGCTGCTCGGCCGGGCGGACGCCTACGACCGTGCGCGCCGCGCCATCCACGACCGCCTCGACCGCGCCCGGCCGGCACGGGTGTAGCCCGCGTCAGTCGAGCGCGCGGCCCACACGGGTGTCGCCTCGCCGGCGAGCGCGGCGAAGTCGCCGTCCAGGACGACGACCCCACTCCACAGACCTGATCGTCAGACTCCCACGGTGGTCGAAGAAGCAGAGGACACCCGGTCGAGGCCGAGCATGCGCAGGAACAGGGCGTCCATGGCGCGGTCCGGCAGCACGCGCTGCAACCGGGTGAGCAGCTTGGCGTGCCCGCCGGCGGGGTAGCGCGTACGCGGCCTGGGCACGGTCATCGCCTTCACCACGGCATCGGCGAGCACCTCCGGAGGGCTGCCCGTACGTTCATGACCTGCGGCGATCATCTCGATCACGTGCATGAACGTCGCGCCGTAGTCGGCCCGGCCGCGCGCTGAGAACAGCTCGGCGACGGCGCGCCGGCCGTTGTCCACCAGCTTGACGGGAGCCTTGCTCTGGGTGGCGCCCGGCTCGACGATGCTCACCTGTACGCCCCAGGGACGCAGTTCCATGCGCAGCGCGTCGGTCACGGAGACCAGCCCGTGCTTGGCTACCGTGATGGGGCCGAGGAACGGCATCGTGATCCGCCCGCCCTCGGAGCCCACGTTGACGATGCGCCCCCGGGCACGCTTGATCAGCGGCAGGAACGCCTGGGTCACGGCGAGCTGAGCGGTGAGATTGACCTCGAGGTGGTTCCGGAACACCTCCAGTGGTACGAGCTCCATCGGCCACGGCTCGCCGATCCCGGCGTTGTTGACGAGCCCGGCCAGTCCCGCCGCCCCAACGGCCTCTTCAACCTGCGTCACAGCGGCGGCGATCGCCTCGGCGTCGGTGATGTCGAGGTGCAGCGGGACGATGTCACCGCCGGAGGCGGCACGCAGAGCTTCGCCGTCCGCGGGGTTGCGGACTCCGGCGAACACTGTGAAGCTCCTGGCACTCAGCGCCAGAGCGGAAGCATGGCCGATCCCCGACGAAGTTCCTGTGATCACTACGGATCGTGGCATCGTCGTCTCCTCCCGAGATAACTCAACGATGGTGAGTTCACGATAGACGAGGATGGACGGAAACTCAACGATGATGAGTTAAATCGATGGCGAAGCACTGTCACACCGGGCTGCCCTGCCCCGTCCATAGCTCGATCACCTCACCGTCGAAGGAATCCGACATGCACTTCCTCCGCAGCTCCGTGACCGCGATGCTCGCCGCCGCGACCATCGCGGCCCTTCCAGCACCCGCCCAGGCGTCTCCCGCCCAGGCCGAGGCGTGGCCATGCGACACCTGGTGCCAGACCGCCCAGCAGCAGCAACAGGCCAACGCCCTGCCCCGTACGCGTTTCTACGACGCCCCCGCTCCCCTGCCCTGGGCGCCGGCGGGCACCCTGATCCGCCAGGAGGCCGCCAAGGACTACGCCGCCGCGGGCCGGCCGCTGCCCGCCACCCGCCTGCTCTACCACTCCCGCACGGCCGACGGCCGCGACCGCGCGGCGTCCGGCGTGGTCCTGCTGCCCAAGGGCCGGGCGCCGAAGGGCGGCTGGCCGGTGGTGGTGGACGCCCACGGCGCCAGCGGCACCGCCCGAGGCTGCGCCCCCTCGCTGATGCGCGACCTGTACCACGGCGACCAGATGGCCCGCTTCCTCGACAGCGGGTACGCCGTGATCGCCCCCGACTACGCCGGCCTGGGCACGGACGGAGGGCACGCGCTCGGCGACAAGACCGCCGCCGCCAACGACGTCGTCCACGGCCTGCGCGCGGCCCGCGACGCCGTACCCGGCCTGTCGCGGAGCTGGGCCGTCTGGGGCCACTCGCAGGGCGGGGCGGCGGCGCTGGCCGTCGCGGAAGCGCAGGTCCGCCGGCCCGAGCCCGGCTACCTCGGCGCCGTCGTCACCTCACCCGGCGCGAACCTCACCCAGCTCGTACGGCACGCCGCCGAGCAGCCCGGACTCGGCGGCTTCGTCCCGCTGATCGCCGCCGGCGCCAAGGCGTCCGACCCCGGCCTGCAACTGTCGCGGCTGCTGACGCCGCAGGCGATGGCCCGGCTGGACGCGGTGGACAGCCAGTGCCTGGGCGTGGTCGCCGCCGTCTACACCGACCTGACCGGCTCCGCGCTCGTCCGTCCCGGATACCTCACCGAGCCGCGCTTCGCCCGCTTCCTGGAGCGCAACAGCACGGGGCAGAGCCCGGTGGCCGGCCCGCTGCTGCTGCTCCAGGGCGAGGCCGACACCCTGGTCACCAAGGCCATGACCGACGAGGTGGCCGGGTCGCTGTGCCGTACCGGTGCGCGGGTCACCTACCGTACGTATCCGGGGCTGGCGCACGACACGTACCCTGGGCAGGTCACCGGCATCGACGACGGCGCCATGCCCGACATCCTGAAGTGGATCGGCGACCGCTTCGACGGCAGGCGCGCCACCTCGAACTGCGCCTGATCCGACGGCCGGGCACTCGAAGCCCGCCGGTGGTCACCGCTGTTTGCGTCGGCGGGGCCGTTGCCGGTGCCACGGGGGGACGCGGTCGACCGCCGGCCGTGCCGAGGCGGCGCGCCTCGCCTTCGCGGCCTGCTTGACCGTTCGGAAGGCAAAGCCCGCGGCGACCGGGCCGCCGAGCCCGGCCAGGGCCAGGAGCACGCCCTCGACCCACAACGCCGTGCCGATGCCCTCCAGGTCGTCCCTGACCTGCGGCTGGACGCGCCGGCGCGGGTCCACCATCACCTCGATGGCCGTGCCGACCCTGGCCTGGCACGCCGCCCGATCCGGCAGGTTTTCGACGGGGAAGTCGTCCGTCCACTGATCGGCGAAGGCGCCGCCCAGGATGTAGCGGCAGTTCACGCCGCGTCTGGCCTTGTCCACCTGCACCAGGGAGATCCGTGCCTGCTTGGCCACGCCGTACCAGTGCTGGTATCCCTGCTCCAAGTGGATGGCCCCGTTCACGCCGAGGCCGAGGCCGAGCAGCATCGCCACGGCGAAACACCCGATCAGGGGTTCCGGGTTCCCCTCCCAGAAGGCGCCGGGCACGACGAACACCGCAGCACCGACGAGGACGGCGACGATCAGCGCCAGAGCCGCCCATCCCACACTGGCCGTCGCCGCGAACACCCCGACGGTCGCGCTCAAGGGCAGCAGGTAGACCAGCAGGAAGGCGGCGCCGGTCAGTAAGGCTCGCGGCACCGCGCGCGGACGCCCGTCAGCCGCCGGTGACGGGTCAGCCGTCCGCGTCACGGAGCTCCCGTCGCAGGATCTTGCCCGAGGCGGAGCGCGGCACCGCCTCGACGAACCGCACCTGACGCACCTTCTTGTACGGGGCCACGAGCCCCGCCACGTACGCCATCACATCATCCTCGTCCAGCTCGCTGCCCGGCCGCCTGACCACATAGGCCCTCGGCACCTCGTTGCCCTCCGCATCGTACACACCGACGACGGCGGCGTCGGCGATGGCCTCATGGGCGAGCAGCAGCGCCTCCAGCTCGGCCGGCGGCACCTGGTACCCCTTGTACTTGATCAGCTCCTTGACCCGGTCGACGATGTGCAGCCAGCCGTCGCCGTCCATCCGGCCCACGTCCCCGGTGTGCAGCCAGCCGCCCTCGTCGATCATGGCGGCCGTGTCGCCGGGACGGCCGAGGTAGCCCTTCATCACCTGCGGGCCGCGGACGGCGATCTCGCCGGGCGCGCCGGGCGCGGCGTCCCGGCCGGGGGCGGCCAGGTCGAGCAGCCGCAGCTCGGTGCCCGGCAGCAGCCGGCCGACCGTTCCTGCGGGGGCGTCCTTCCCGCCGCGCGGGCACAGGCTGACGCCGGGCGACAGCTCGGTCATGCCGTACCCCTGCACGACGGACGGCAGGCCGAGCCGGCGCGCGCACGCCTCGGCCAGGCCGGCGTCCAGCGGGGCCGCCGCCGACAGCACGAACTCCAGGGACGACAGGTCCCGCCCCTCGACCGCCGGATGCTTGGCGAGCATCAGCACGATCGGCGGCGCGACGTAAAGGCCGGCGATCCGGTACGTCTCGATCGCCGTCAGGAACTCCTCCAGGTCGAAGCGCGGCAGCACCACCACGGTCGCGCCCATCCGCAGCGGGGTGTTGAGCAGCACGGTCAGGCCGTAGATGTGGGAGAACGGCAGCACCGCCAGCAGCGGCTCCCCCACCCGGGAGGGCAGGAACGTCTCGATCTGGACGAGGTTCGTCGCCACGTTGCTGTGCGAGAGCATCACTCCCTTCGGCGCCCCCGTGGTCCCGGACGAGTACGGCAGCACCGCCAGGTCCTCGCGGGCGTCGAACACGATGTACGGCTCGGGCGCCGCCGAGTGCTGCATCTCCAGGATCGACGGGCAGCCGTCCTCCCCGGGACCGCACACGAAGATCTCCTCGACGCCGCCCGCCCGCTCCGCCGCCTCATGCGCCACGCCCAGCCCGGCCGGGGTCGTGACGATCCACCGGCACCGCGAGTCGGCCAGCTGCCCCGCCATCTCGGGGACGGTGGCCACCGCGGGCACCGGCGTGATCACCGCTCCGGCCCGCATCGCGCCGTAGAGCACCACGGGATACAGGACGGAATTGGGGCTGTGAACGGCCAGCACGTCCCCTTTCCGCACCCCGGCCGAGGCGAACGCGGCGGCCAGGCGGCGGGATCGCTCGTCGAGCTGCCGATAGGTGGTCACCTCGCCGGTGAGCCCGTCGACCAGCGCCGGCCGGTCGCCGAACTCGGCGGCCCGCCGGAGCACGACCTGGTGCACGGGCGCCTCGATGAGGCCGATGTGCGGGTATGCGCTGGTGAAGATCACTTACATCGCCCCCTGTCGCCCGGGCGGACGCGGGCACGGCGGGCGTCCACCCCGCATGAACGATAGGAGCGCGCACATCTCGCTGAATCCGTCGCGTGACTGGATTCGGGCGCCGGACACCTGGTGGGGGTGCCAGTCATTCGACAGATTCCCTTCCCCTCCCCCGCGCCTACGGTGATCTCATCTCAGCGAAGGACGACGAGAACATGGACGCCGAAATCGTGCTGCGGGTGGACGGGCGGGAGCATCGGCTCACGGTCGACACCCGTACGACAGTGCTGGACGCACTGCGTGAGCGGCTGGGCAACACCAGCCCCAAGAAGGGCTGCGATCACGGCCAGTGCGGGGCCTGCACCGTGCTGCTCGACGGCCGCCGGGTGACGAGCTGTCTCACGCTCGCCGTCGCGAACGACGGAGCGGAGATCGTCACGGCGGCCGGGCTGGCCGAGGGGGACGAGCCGCATCCCATGCAGCGGGCGTTCATCGCCCACGACGCCCTCCAGTGCGGTTACTGCACGCCCGGCCAGATCGTCTCCGCCGTCGCGATGCTGCGGGAGGCCCGGGCGGGCTGGCCGAGCGCGGTCAGCGAGGACCTCGACGCGGACGCCGTCGTCCTGGACGAGAAGGAGATCGCCGAGCGGATGAGCGGCAACCTGTGCCGGTGCGCCGCCTACACCAACATCGTGCCGGCCATCGAGGAGGTCGCGGGCTCATGAAGCCTTTCCAGTACCAGCGGGCCGCCGACATGGAATCCGCCGCCGCCCTCGTGGCGGGCGACCCCGACGCGGCGTTCCTCGCGGGCGGCACCAACCTGGTGGACCTGATGAAGATGGGGGTGGCCTCCCCCGGCCTGCTGGTCGACGTCCGGCGGGTGATGTCCGACCGGATCGAGGAGACGCCCGGCGGCGGCCTGCGCATCGGCGCCGGGGTGCTCAACGCCGACCTGGCCGCCGACCGGCGCGTCAGGCGCCGCTACCCGATGCTCTCCCAGGCGTTGCTGGCCGGCGCCTCCTACCAGCTGCGCAACCTCGCCACCACGGGCGGGAACCTCCTGCAGCGCACCCGCTGCCCGTACTTCCGCGACGTGAGCACCCCGTGCAACAAGCGGGAGCCGGGGTCGGGCTGCCCGGCCCGGGGCGGCCACGAGCGGGACCTGGCGATCCTGGGCGCTTCCCAGGCGTGCGCCGCCACGCATCCGTCCGACATGGCCGTGGCGATGGCGGCGCTCGACGCGACGGTCCACACCACCGGCCTTCAGGGGGAACGGACGATCCCCGTGACCGGCCTGCACCGGCTGCCCGGCGAGGAGCCGCAGCGTGACACCGTGCTGGAGGCGGGCGAGCTGATCACGGCCGTGGAGCTGCCGCCGCCGCTGACGGCGTCCCGTTCCCGCTACCGCAAAGTACGTGACCGCGCGTCGTACGCGTTCGCGCTGGTGTCGGTGGCCGCCGCGGTCGAGGTCGAGGACGGCTTCGTACGTGACGTACGGCTCGCGCTGGGCGGCGTGGCGCACAAGCCCTGGCGGGCGGCGATCGCCGAGCAGTTGCTGCACGGGGCGCCCGCGACCGAGGACAGCTTCCGCGCCGCCGCCGAGGCCGAATTGGCCGAGGCCCGGCCGCTGCCGGGCAACGCCTTCAAGGTCGCGCTCGCCCGCAACACGATCGTCAGCACGCTGCTGGCGCTGGCCGAGGAGGCCGCCCGATGACCACGACCGGCGCCGTGGGCGCGTCCCTCGACCGTGTGGACGGCCCGTTGAAGGTCCGGGGCGCGGCGACGTACGCCGGCGAATGGCCGGTGGAGTCCCCCGCCTACCTCTATCCGCTGCAGGCGGAGATCGCCGCGGGGCGGGTCGCCGGCATCGACGCCGACGCCGCGGCGGCGGAGCCCGGCGTGCTGTGCGTGATCACGCACCTCAACGCCCCGAAACTGGACTGGCCCGGCGACCCCGAGGTGGCGGTCCTGCAGTCCGACGAGGTCGCCTTCCGGGGGCAGTTCATCGGCGCCGTCGTCGCGGAGAGCCTGGAGATCGCGCGGTATGCGGCGAGCCTGGTCCGCGTGAACTATGAGCAGCGGCCTCACGATGCCGAGCTGCGGGCCGACCGCGACGACCTCCACAAGCCGCAGCACGCGGCCGTCTTCGGTTCGCTGCCCGGCGACCTTCAGGACGGCTCCCCCGCCGACAGCGCCATGGGGGATGTGGAAGCCGCGCTGGGCACGGCGGCCTTCACGCTGGACGCCACGTACACCACCCCGATCAACCACCACAATCCGATGGAGCCGCACACCGTCATCACCACCTGGACCGACGACGAGCTCACCGTCCGCTGCTCCTCCCAGGGGGTGCACTGGGTCAGCCAGCTCCTGGCCAGGGCGTTCGGCGTCGGCCAGGAGCGGATCCGGGTCATCTCGCCGCACGTCGGCGGCGGGTTCGGGTCGAAGGCGTACCCCGTCTCGTACGCCACGCTCGCCCTGATGGGCGCGCAGTTCGTGCCGGGACGGCCGGTGAAGTTCGCGCTCACCAGGCAGCAGATGTTCTCACTGGTCGGCTACCGCCCGGCCGCGATCCAGCGGGTCCGGCTCGGCGCCGATTCCGGCGGCCGGCTCACCGCGATCGCGCACGATGCCGTGCAGCAGACCGCCAGGGTCAAGGAGTACGCCGAGCAGACCGTGGTGGCGACGCGCATGTTGTACGCGGCGCCCAACCGGCGCACGACCACCCGGGTGGCCGCTCTCGATCTTCCGGTGCCGACGGTCATGCGGGCGCCGGGCGAGGCCACGGGCATGTTCGCGATCGAGTCGGCGATGGACGAGCTGGCGCTGGCCTGCGGGCTGGACCCGATCGAGTTCCGCCTGCGCAACGAGCCCGGCGCCCATCCCGAGTCCGGCAAGCCGTTCTCCAGCCGCGACCTGGTGGCCTGCCTGCGCGAGGGCGCCCGCCGCTTCGGCTGGCAGGGCCGCGACCCGGTGCCCCGGCGGCGGCGCGAGAGCGGCTGGCTGATCGGGACCGGGGTCGCCGCCTCGATCTACCCGGCCTCGCGCCTGCCCGGCAGCGCGGCGGCGATCCGGGTGGACGCCGGCGGCCACTACACGGTCCGGATCGGGGCCGCCGACCTCGGCACCGGCACCTGGACCGCCCTGACCCAGATCGCCGCCGACGCGCTCGGCGTCGCCGTCGAGGACGTGACCCTGCGGATCGGCGACAGCACCCTCCCGCCCGCCTCCCCCGCCGGCCACTCGACCGGCATCAACTGCTGGGGCACCACCATCCACGCGGCGGCCGACCAGCTCCGCGACCTGCTGAGCGGCCCGATCCCGCCCGAGGGCGTCGAGGTCACCGCCGACATGCCCGGCAATCCCTACCTGGCCCAGTACGAGATGTACTGCTTCGGCGCCCAGTTCGCCGAGGTCCACGTGCGCGAGGACACCGGCGAGGTGCGGGTGCCGCGCCTGCTCGGGATCTTCGACGCGGGCCGGATCATCAACCCGAAGACCGCCCGGTCCCAGCTCGTCGGCGGCATGGTCCAGGGCCTGTCGATGGCGCTGCACGAGCACAGCGTGGTCGATCCGCGTTTCGGGCACGTGGTCAACAACGACCTGGCCGGCTACCACGTCGCCGCCAACGCCGACGTCGGCGCCGTCGAGGTGGGTTTCGTGGGCGAGCCGGACCTGTACATCAACCCGATGGGGTCGAAGGGCATCGGCGAGGTCGGCATCGTGGGGACGGCGGCGGCCATCGCCAACGCCGTCCACCACGCGACGGGAATCCGCGTCCGCGACCTGCCGATCACCCTCGACAAGCTCGCCCTGTTCTCGTAACCCGTCGCACCGGACGGGGCCTCGCGACAGGCACTCGCCGTTACACGAAAAGGACCGAACTGGGAGTGTCGCGTCCGTGGCCGATGCCGACGTTGAGGTCGGGCACGCAGTAGTTCGTAGGGAACGCCGACGACGCACCCGCGTAACCGGCCTTGGTGTACAGGCCGACGGTCCGGTTGCTGTAGTTGCATGCGGACTCGGCGTCGTCGTCGACGGAGATGCTGGTGCCGTCCCACTCGTCGTTCGCGAAGCTGCGGTCGCTGCCGCTGTACGACTTCTCGTAGCTGGTGTACGCCTGGTTCTCCCAGAGCCAGAACCGGCCCGAGGCGGCAAGCGCGGCAACCTCGGCCGGGACCTCACTCGGGGCGCTCTCAGGCGTGTCGCCGGAACTCGCGGAAGCGCC
Source organism: Nonomuraea sp. NPDC049695 (assembly GCF_040674955.1). NCBI lineage: Bacteria > Bacillati > Actinomycetota > Actinomycetes > Streptosporangiales > Streptosporangiaceae > Nonomuraea > Nonomuraea sp. NPDC049695. Next base: position 13,490 of record NZ_JBFANV010000057.1, read on the forward strand.
GGCCGGCAGGTCCCAGCCGTTCCCGTTAGGCCCCGGGACGGGATCGGCACCGGCGGGCGTGGCCGTGAGTGTGCCGGCGATCGACATCGCGGCCACGGTCATGACCGAGGCCGTGAAAAACTTCCTCAACGGCATGCGTTCTCCTCTGGGGATATCGGGTTCTCTGTCGGCGTTGACGCTAGAAGCGACAGCGATCCGGCGGCATCTGTCATGCGACTGGTGGGGAACGATGATCACGCCGGTCGCGTGACAGATTCGGCCGGTCGCCGCCGCTCCTAGCGTTGGGGACCGCACAGCACCCAGGCATCCCCCCAAGGAGAACGCATGCCTTTGAAGAAGCGTTTCGCGGCTTGCGCCGCAGCCGTCGCGGCGGTCTCGGTCGCGTTCGCGGCCTCGCCGGCCCGCGCTGACGCCCCTGCCGTGGACAGCGACGCTCCCATCGTCGGGCAGGCTCAGGCCGCCGCGGGCGACGGCGACGTGTCCGCCGCGTACGGCCTGTTCTGGCTCTACAACAAGGTCCGCTACAAGGGCGCCGCCACCACCTACAACGGCGACGACGCCGACTTCACCGACAACAGGTGGCCGGGTACGACCACCTCGATCGACAACGGCGCCGACTCGGCGCGGAACTACGGCGAACGGGACGTCTTCTTGTTCGCGAAGCCGGGCTACGCCGGTGCCGGGCTGCGTTTCCCGCCCGAGACCGGGATAACCGACCTGGCCGATTTCCCGGCCTTCGGGCGCAACAACGCCAGCTCCGTCTGGTTCGAGTAAGTGACTGCGAGGCCGAGTGCACCGGCTTGATGTGTCAGTAGTTTCGCCTTGTCCTTCGCCTGAAGCACGTCGCGCAACTCCCGCACCAGGAGCCCGGCTGCATGCAGCCGGGGCTCTGAGCCGCCGGTAACGGCAGGCGAACCTCCGCGCCCCCATGCCGCGCTTCCACGCCGTGTGCCCGGCCGTCATCGGCGGCCGGGCACGCGGAACAGGGCACGTACGAGGCAGTGCGTTGAATCGACGACCTCGGCAGATGCGGTCCTGTTCTAATCCGCCAGCAAGGCTTCCAGTGCCACTCTTGCCGATCTGATCACGGATTCCCAGAGACGCGATCTCAGATACTCGCCGTCCGCCAGCTCGGTCCCCATTTCAGCGAATACGGCATTGAGAATCTCGGCCAGATTCATCAGCGCCGCAGCCTCTTGCTCGGAACGCAGGTATATCCCGATCGCCGCGGACGGATCCTCCAGGACACACGTGTCGTCGTACAGTATGTGGACATTCGTCGAGAAATCATCGTAGTAGTCTTCGCGGGGATACTGGCGCTCCACCCAGGCACGTCGCTGATGATCACGGCTGGCGAGGGCCGCCACCGCGGAGACGATCTCCATGCGGCCCTCAGGAAACCTGACATCATTCACGGCTTATACCAGGTCGACCATGTGGACCATTCACTGAATGGGATATGGGCATTCTCGAAGTTATCCTTGATCGACCCGGTGATCGGGTTCCCATCCCTGCCGATGACTCTGCCATTGTACCGGACCACAACATGATCGACCTGTTGAGAGGGCTGAGGGTTGTCGGGATTCCCTCGATCGATCCTTACTCCATTCCCCTGATTCTCTGGATCCTGCCAGCGAGTTCCGACGCCCTTCTTGTTCGGTTTTCCACTCCCCCATTCTGAGGGGATATGGTCGGTCCGGCCATCCGGTATCCAGCAGGGGTTGGAATTATGGACAAGGATATCCCGCTGTCCCGCCAGCACGTAATAGGTGTGCAGGTTGGCGATGCTCAGGTTGTGGACCCGTTGTACAGTCGTCCACTTCTGCACGGCCGTGATCTGCACATAGGTCCCGGCGGACGTCCGCAGCCATTGGCCCGGCTGGAGCGCGTCGGCGGTGACCCACTTACGCAGCGCGTCCACCCAGAACGGGTGGTGCTCGGTGGCGATCAGCGCGCCGCCGCCGTCGCTGCGCACGCTGATCTGGACCAGGCGTTTGACGCCCTCTGAGGTGATGAGGCCGGTGACGGGCTCCGGACCGGTGCGGCCGGTTTCCGGGTCGGTCGCGATGACCAGGTCGCCGGTCTTGACGTCCTTGATGGGCTTGGTCGTGCCGTCGGCCATCAGCACGTGCGTTTCGGGGACGAAGCTGCTCTTGCACGCTCTCGCGACGTCTTCGACGACGTCTCCACGCTTCGCTCCGACCTTGGCGGCCTTGCCCAGGGTCTTGGCCGTCTTGCCCAGACCACCGGAGCCGATGGTGATGGCGATGTCCAGGCTGGCCCACAAGCAGGACGAGCCCGAGCCGTGGGCGCATTTGATGTAATCCGCGACGCCGAGGACGTCCAGGACGGTGGACAGGCCGGGCGGGCCGGCGCTTCCGACGATGCCCAGCTCGGCGGCCGCCTCACAGAATCGCTTGCCGTGATCAAGGCATTGGCCCGACGCCCATACGCTCAGGTTGGTCGCGTAGTCGTTGGTGTACAGCTCAGGAGCGACTGCCTGCAATTCCGCCTGAGTGGGGACATAGACGCCCTCGATGACGACCGACTCCTGGGTGGGCATGACGCGATAACGCGGCTTGCTATGACCGCCACCACCGCCGCGGCTGCCCGGGGCGTACATGCCGCCGCCGCTTCCGCGCGGGGCATCCGGGGTGTTCTTGTCGTCGGGTCTCTTGTTCACCCCGCCCGCACCGTACTCGCAGGAGCCGGTGTTGCCCTTGGAGTCGACGCAGCCGTAGTCCAGGCCGCTCGGGTCGCTGAAGGTGAGCGGGTTGTTGCCGGCGTAGGCGTAGCCCTGGTACTTCTGCGGCTCCGCCAGGTCCATGACCGGGTCCACGCTGAGGAACCGCCCGATGGCGGGGTCGTACTCGCGCGCCTCCAGATGGGTCAGGCCGGTCGCGGCGGTGTCGTCGATGCCGCCGACGAAGCCCCTGGTGCCCGGCCACAGGGTGAGCGGGGTGCCGCGCGGGCCGCCGAACGGCAGGGTGCGGCGCTGGGTGAGGTTCAGGGTCGCGGCGTCCACGGCGAGGTTGCCGGTGCCGTGGTGGTCGGCGATGGTGAAGGAGACGGAGCCGTTGTCCTTCTGGACGGCCTGGTGGCCGCCGCCGAGGTCGAGGTAGCGGGTGGCCTGGGTCGCGGTGGCGCCCTTGGCCAGGGTGATCTCGGTGCTGCCGAGGTAGAGGGTGGTCTCGGTGGGGGTGCGGCCGATGAGGCGGTTGCCGTCGGCGTCGTAGACGTACTCGGTGACCTTGCCGTCGGTGCCGGTCACCTTGGCGAGGTGGCCTTCGACGTCCCAGTCGAGGGTCTGGCCCTTGCCGGCGACGACGCGGGTGCGCGTGTTGCCGGTCTCGTCGTAGTCGAAGGTGTCGGGTGCCGCTCCGGTGGAGGGGGTGATGGAGGTGACGGCGTGCGGGCGGGGCTTGCCCGCCTCGGGGTAGGCGTATGTGCGGGTGGTGTCGCCGGTGGGGTCGTGCTGGGTCTCGGTGACGCGGTTGCCGACCTTGTCGTAGCCGTAGGTGTGCCAGTACGGGGCGGGCCCGCCGGGTGCGGGGGTGCCGGTGCAGGAGGTGGTGGCCTGGGCCCAGGCCTCGGTCAGGCGGCGCAGGTGGTCGTAGGTGAAGCACTGCGTGTCGTTTCCGGGGGCGGACACGTCCGACACCGACAGGACGTTGCCGGCCTGGTCGTAGCGGAAAGTCGAGGACTGGTCGGCGCCCGGCATGTCCTGGCGGTGCACCGTGGTGGAGGCGAGCCGCTGCGTGCCGTACTCGTAGGCGTTGGCGACCTCGGTCAGCTTCCCGTCGGTGACCGACATCCTGTACGTCAGCGGCTTGCCGGTGTAGGAGTAGCCCGTCGTCCCGGTGACGCCGAAGGCGTTGACGGTGGTCGGCCGCAGGGTGACGTCCTCGTAGGCGTAGGCCACGGTCGCGGCGGGCAGCGAGCCCGCCGCCGGGTAGCCGGTGCCCTCCAGCAGGCCGGACACCTTGTAGGAGGTCCTGGCCCGGTAGGTTCCGGCCAGCGCGCCCTCGGCGGCGTCGATGGCGACCTCGGTCGTCACCGGCCGGTAGAGCCGGTCGTACTCGGTCACCCGCGAGGTGTAGGTCCTGCCCGAGGCATGCCGGGTGGACTCCGACAGCCGGCCTTCCTTGACCGTGTCGTACGTCCACTCGGCGCGCAGCTCCCCGGTGGCCGAGCCGGCGCGGAGCTGGGTCCTGCGGCCGAGCCCGTCGTAGACGGAGGCGAGCGAGCCGCGCGCGTCGGTGGAGAGCGTCAGCAGGCCGCGGTCGTCGTAGTCGTTGTGGCTCGCACCCTGGTCGGGGTCCTTGGCGTCGGTCAGCCGGCCGAGCAGGTCGTAGGTGTAGGTCCAGGTGTTGCCGGCCGGGTCCTTGACCTTCTCCAGCTTGCCGGCGGGGGTGTAGGCGAAGGTGGTGACGTCGGCGGCGGCGCCGGCCTCGCGCTGGTGGTGCTGGTGCAGCTCGACGGTCTGGCCGCGGGCGTCGGTGACCGTGGTGGTGGCGGTGCCGCCCTGGGGCGGGATGACGGTGACGCGGTCGCCGCCGTAGACGGTCCTGGTGGTGGACAGCACCTGCCCGCCGCCGCTGTTGCCCGCGATCTGCTTGACCTCGGTCTCGCGGCCGAGCCCGTCGTAGACGTGGTGGAACTGCGATTCGAGGGTCAGGGCGTTCGCCGGTTTGAAGAGCTGTCCGGCTTTGCCGTCCTTGGTGTAGTAGGTGGCGAACTCGACGTCGATCAGGCCGCGCTCGTCGTAGAGGGTGTCGGAGATCAGCAGCCCGCCCTCGGGGCCCGGGCTCTGGGTCTGGCGGGGGCGCAGGAAGCCGTCGAACAGCGTGTACGAGGTCAGCTGCTCGCCCTGGTTGCCGATGGTCTTCGTGCCGACGGCGGCGGCCCGGTCGCCGGTGATGGAGTAGGTGAACTCGTACGTCGGGGTCTGCCCGGTGAGCCGGTCCGGGAGCCAGACCTTGCTCGTGCGGCCGAGCGCGTCGTAGGCGAGGTTCGTGGCGTTGCCGTTGGTGTCCACGACGCGGGCCGGCAGCCCGCGGGCCGGGTTGAAGGTGGTGACGGTGACCTGGGTGCTGGCCGGGTCGTCCGGCCTGGCCCGGGGGGTGGTCGTCGTCAGGGTGGTCGCCAGGCCGGTCGCCGGGGCCCGCTGGGTGGTCGTGGTGCGGCCGTCGGTGCGCGCGGTCCTGGTCACCGTCCCGCCGCTGGTGACCTTGACGTCGGCGGTCAGGTCGGTGCTGGACGTCACCCGCCCGTAGCCGTCGTAGGCCGAGCCGGACTCCAGGTAGACGGCGGTCGTGCCGGAGTACTTCTGCAGCACGGCGGTCGCGGTCGGGTCGCCCTTGGACGGGGCGGCGCCGTACGCGCCGCCGTCGTAGGCGGACCTGATGTCGGTGATGACGTCGTCCGGCCGGGCAGGGGTGGTGCCGCAGGCCTTGGCGACCGTCTCGACCCGTGCGGGCAGCATCAGCAGGCCGCTGTCGGCGGCGTACGTCGTGCGCGTGCACGTGTCGTCGGCGGCCGTGGAGTCGTCGCCGAGGTCGTTCACGCTGGTCAGACGGCCCGCGACGGTGTCGTAGGTGTTGGCGACGGAGGTGGTGCGCCACTTGTCGCCCTTGCCGCCGTCGAGTGAGGTCCAGGACTTCGAGCCGGCGGTGCCGGTGAAGTTGGCGGTGATCGTCCCCCAGTCCCGCTCCTTCTTCGCGGTCTCGCGGTGCCACGGCCTGGTCACCTTCTTGGCCAGCACCGCGCCGTCCGGGCCCGAGTAGGTGACGCTCTTGTACGCGAACCCGGCGGCCGACTCGTGGTCGGTGATCGGGTCCCCTTCCCCGGTCTCCAGCTTCACCTCGACGGACTTGGTGCCGTCGCCGGAGTCGCGGCCCTTCCTGTCGCCGTCCATGCCGCGCAGGAAGTAGGAGTCGGCCTGCGTCTTCATCACGCCGTCCGCGCCGCCGGTACGCACCTGGACGTGCCCGTAGCCGCGCCACTGCGACCAGGTCTTGAACTTCTCCTTGGTCAGGCCGTCGTCATCGTCGTAGTGCCAGGCCGCGCCGTCCTTGTAGGCGTAGGAGGTGACCTGGTCGGCGGCCCCGCCCGTGCGGTCGGTCGAGACCACCTTCTCGACCACGTACTTGTTGAACCAGCTCAGCTCGGGGTCGTCGGTGGAGCTGCCGCCGATGTACTGCGGGAAGCAGCGGGTGGTGTTGGTCTGCGGGACGGGCAGCTTGTTCCAGCCGCACTCGGGCTCGGAGTAGGTGACGTCCACCTGGCCGCCGGCCTCGTCCGAGATCGTGCTCAGCCGCTCCTTGATGAACGGCGCGTAACCGTCGCCGGTCTTGTCCAGCCGGTTGTCCATCTGCGTGTAGGTGAACACGGTCTTCGGCAGGGTGATCGCGGGGGTGGCGGTGTGCCCGGAGCGCTGCACGGAGGTCAGCAGGAGCTGGTAGTCGGTGTCGGACATGCCCCAGCGGTGGGTGAAGGCCCACGAGTCCGCCTGCTTGCCGCCGATCTCGGTGGTGATGGCGGTCAGGCGCTTGCGGGTGAAGAACGACGGCGACAGCCGGCCCTCGTCGCAGTCCTCGCCGTCGTCGCAGTTCAGGTCCCATGGGGTGTCGTACCAGCCGAAGGCGTCCTGGTCGATCGAGGTGCACGTGGAGCCGGGCAGGCAGCGCTCGCCGCTGGTGAAGTTCACCTTGGCGAGCGCGGCGGTGGTGTAGATCGTGTTCTTGCGCAGCCCGTACTCGATGGACTTCAGCACGCCGCCGCGCACGTACCGGGTGTTGTTCTTCTCCTCCAGGAAGCGGCCGTAGGAGTTGGGCTCCTGCTCGTAGTAGTAGGCCATGGCGTTGCCGTGCGGGTCCACGACGTAGTCGAGGTTCCACCGCCAGCCCTGCCTGCACCACGAGTCGCTGATCTTGTCGGCGTGGCAGTCCTCGCCGGCGTCGTCGCCGAACACCGGCACCGTCCAGGTGGACCCGGTGGTCGTCTTGCCGCTGCTCCAGCCGGGCAGCCGGTTGTAGCCGAAGTAGTACTGGACGCCGTCGGGGGTCGTCAGCTTCCAGTACTCGTCCTTCCTGGCGCCGTTGTCGCGCACGTCGCCCGTGCCGCCGTAGATCCGCTGGATTTTGCTGCCGTCGTCGCCGCGGAACCTCCAGGTGTCCTTGCCGTCGGGGACGAGCTCGCCGCCCTTGCCGTCGAAGGAGATGAACGCGTTGTCGTACGCCCAGCACAGGTCGCCGATCTTGAAGCCGTCGGCGTTCTTCACCCCGTCCTCGGAGCACGACTTGTAGCGGCGCTCGATGTAGCCGGGCGACAGGTCGAAGCCGTCGCCTATCCAGGACGACTGGTTGTTGGTGCTGGAGGTACGGCCGTCGATCCCGCCGGAGGAGTAGGACAACTTCAGGTCGGGGGTCAGCCCGCCGGGCACGTCCGGCACGCCGATGGGGTAGCTCCAGCCGAAGTCGCCGGTGTTCAGGTCGGTCGCCCAGGTGGACGAGGGCGACAGGGGGCTCGCCGTGTAGTCGCCCTTGTCGCCGGCGGCGGCGGAGACCGCGGCCAGCACGGTGGGCGCGCCGGCCCGCATGGGCACCTCGGGCGCGGTGAGTGTGTGCTTCTCGACGTCGTTGACCGTCTTGACGGGCGTTTTCACCCGGCATTCCGGCTTGGCCGGAGTGGTGAGAGCGCAGGCGGGCAGCTCGGCCAGCGTCAGACGGGAGGCGTACGCGCCGCCGTACAGCTCGGCGAAGCCCGCGTAGTCGAGCGCCGCCCGCGTGACAGGCTCCCTGAGCCCGGCCCCGGCCACGAGGGTGAACACCGGACCGGACGCCCCCGCGGCGCGGGCGTTGTCGCGGCCGAGCAGCCGTACCTCGACGCCGGCATCGGCGGACACGCCCGCGGCCGGCCAGGTCGCGGCCGGTTTCCGCTGGGCGGGCAGCTTCTCCACGGGCCGTGGCCTGGCCTGGGCAAGCGCGCCCGGCACCGGTTCGTCCCGCCGTGGAGGGCCGTCCTGGGCGGCGACCTGCGGGGTGAACGGCAGCACCTGCAGCAGCCCGCTCGCCACGATCACGGCCAGAGCCGGTGAGAGGCGCCGCCACCATCGGAGGTTGTTCATGGCGAACCTTTCAGCTACCGGGGACTTGCGAGGGGATGCCGGGCTGGCCGACCGCCAGGTGCGCGATCTGCAGCTCGGTCAGCGCGCCCTGGAAGGCCCACACGTCGGAGATCACGCCGTACCAGTACTCGCCCCAGGTGGACGCGCCGGTCCTGGAGCGGCCGAGCTGCATGGGCTGGGTGGCCTTGAAGGCGCGGGTGTTGTCGGTCCAGGAGATGCGCGGCTCGCAGGCCGGATCGTCCTGCTCGCCGTCGTCATCGTCGTCGGCGCATCCCACGCCCTGCGCCTCGCCGTCCACGTACAGGGTGAGCTCGTTGGCGAAGGCGTCGTAGACGACCGCCAGGTGGGTCGGATCGGTGGGGCCGTAGAACTGGCCGTGCTCGGCCTCGGCGACGAGCGCGCCGTCGGTGTCGGCGTCGGCCATGGTGACCTGCCACCGGCCCGGGTCGGTGGGCGGCTCGTCGGGGTCGTCGGGGTCGGCAGGGGGAGGTGGCGGCAGATACCGTACGGTGATCGCGCTCTGCTTGGCGCCGGGCACGGTGAGCACGGTGCTCTGCTCCTCGGGGAACGACGACGCCTTGGCCCACAGGGCGACCGTGAAGCTGCCGCTGGTGTCCACCGGGGTCGCGGCGGTCACCGCGTACTGGTTCGAGCCGTTGAGCGTGAGCTGCCCGTCGATGAAGCCGGGGGCCACGGTGGCGCCGTTCATCAGGGTGAGGTCGTTGCGCGGCTCGGTGTCGTCCCGGGTGACCGTCCCGGTGGCCGTCATGAGCTTCCAGCGGGCGGTGACCACGGGGAGTTGCCTGAACAGCTGGCCGACCTCGCCGGCGGACAGCACCCGGTCGTAGAGACGCAGGTCGTCCAGCCTGCCGCGCAGGAAGCTCACCGGGGCGGCCGAGCCGCCCACCGGGCCCGCCGCGCCCATGGTGAGCTCGCCGCCGGCGTACCACGGCGTGGTGAAGGGGCGGGTGGCCCTGAGCTTGCCGTTGACGTAGAGCTGGATGACGGCGGCGTCCTTGTCGTACACGCCCACCAGATGCGACCACTCGCCGAGCCCGGCGCCCACGCACTTGACGGTGCCGTCGCCGCACGGGTCCTGCACGGCGCGGATCGGGGTCGCGGCGGAGCTGTCGGAGTCGGCCCGCATGAACACCCAGCCGGACGCCGAGGAGTGGTACAGCTCGAAACCTCGGTGATTGACGCCCGCCTGGCCGATCACCGACATGTTCCTGGCCGCCTTATCAGGCGGCAGCCACGCCCAGGCCGAGACGGTGAAGCTCTGCGCGGTGTCCACCATGGGGCGGCCGGCGGCCGCGTAGTCGTCGGTGCCGTCCAGCTCCAGTGCCTGACCGCTCACCCCGAGCACGCCCGCGCGGGCGCCGCCGCGCAGTGCTGCGCCGGCCTGCTGGGGCCGGCCGGTCACGTGCGCCTGGTCGGCGCTCTCGTCGAGGTTCCAGACGAGCTCGGCGGGGCGGTTCGTGGAGACCGGCTGCCTGGCCGCCAGGCGCTGGATCTGGTCGCCGGGAAGCTGGTAGTCGAAGAGCTGGATCTCGTCCAGGTCTCCGGCGAAGAAGTTCCTGATCCAGTCGTTGCGCATGCCCGCCGCGCCCAGGACGGTCCTGCCGCGGGCGTCCCAGGGCCGGTCGTGGATGGCCTGTCCGGCGAGCACGCCGTTCACGTACAGCCTGAGCTGCTGTTCGGCGTTGTCGAACACGCCCACCAGGTGTGTCCAGGTCCCGAGCCTGGAGGCCGCGCACGCCGTGTCGCCGGACGGGCAGGGCGGCTGCGCGGCCTTCACCTCCGCGGCCGCCGCCACGTCGGAGGCGTGCGTCATGAACGTCCAGCGGTCGCCCAGGTAGGTCAGCTCGAAGCCGCTGGTGTTGACGCCCGCCTGCGAGATCGCCGTCACCGCGGTGGGAGCCCGGCCGGCCGGCAGCCGCGCCCACAGCGACACCGAGAAGCTCTTGGCCGTGTCCAGCGCGGGCGCCTCGGTGACGGCGTGGTCGTCCACGCCATCCAGGTGCAGGCCGCCCGCGCCCGCGACGCCCTCGCCACCCGGTGTCAGCCCGCCCTGCAGCGCGGCGGGCCATTCGGCGCCGCCGGATGCCGCCTGCGTGGCGCCGGCGTTCTCGTCCAGTTGCCACGCGGCGCGTTCCTGCTGGCCGGACCGGACCCTGAAGCGGTAGCTGTACGGGGCCGAGGCGTTGCCTGCCGCGTCGAAGGAGCGCACGTAGAGCGTGTTCAGGCCGATCCTCGCCGGCAGCAGCTTGATCGTCTTGTCGGCGCCGTCAGTGGTGGCGACCGCGTGGTCGGAGGAGGCGTCGACGTTCAGGCCCCACCAATACTTGACCACGCCGTCGTCGCCGCTCTTGAGGGTGAACCTGCCGTACTGGCCCATCCCGTCGTACCAGGGGGCGTTGGGGTCCTCGGAGTCAAAGGCCGGGTACTCCGGCGAGGTGACGGTCGGCGCCGGCGGGGCGGTGGGGTCGTAGGTGAAGTAGCAGGACGTCGGGCTGCCCTCGTGGGACCACGGCGAGTACCGCGCACCGTCATAGACGCGGGCGAACCAGTGGATCGGCACGTTCTTCGGGAGCGTTGACGGCAGGGGGATGGAGAATTCGGACCCGGACGCCTTGGCCGGCGTCAGCCGGTCCTTCGGCGCCCAGGACCCGCCCTCCCACTCGGCTTTGAACTCCAGCCTGATGCGGTCGCCGTCGGGGTCGGTGACGTGGTTGGCGTGGATCTTGCCGAGGGTGCGCACGTACGGGGCGTCCGGCGGGCGCTTGCAGATGCCGCCGTACTCCATGCTGAGCTGCGACATCTTGAGCTGCGGCGGCGGCCGGTTGTACCTGACGCGCAGGTAGGCGTCGTCGGTGAAGCGCTTCCAGCCGTACGGGTCCTCCTCGTCGGTGGCCTGCATACCGAACGTCAGGGTCGACCAGTTGTTCTTGGCGGCCAGTTGCACGGCGGGCTTGACGTCGAACTCGGCGTCCTTGGCGGCGCAGCCGTCATAGCCGTGGGCGAAGGTGTCGGCGTCGAGCTTGTCGAGCCAGAAACTCGACGGCTCCTGCACCTTCCACGTGGTGGAGGAGGAGATGTTCTTGGTCCGCCACACCTGCACCTCGCGCTTCTCGGTGCAGGAGGCCGACCAGATGTTGCGTACGACGAACTCCGCCTCCAAGATCGTCTTGCCCGCGAACTTGGAGGTCGGCAGGCGGTAGAACAGGCGTTTGGTGTCGTACGGCTTGCAGTAGGCCCAGCCGCAGTAGCCCAGGCCCTCGTCCGATTTCTCGTTGAACCTCCACTGCGGGCTGTTGGCCCAGTACTTCGAGGCCATCGTCCAAGCGGTCGCCTTCGGCGTGTACACCTGCGGGTCGATGAACACCGGATACACCGTGTCCTGGCCGCGCAGCACGCCCAGGTCGGGTTTCAGGGTCAGCTCGCCGCCGCCGGCCGGCACGTCCACGTCAACGGCCGCCAGCTTGCCCGTCTGGCCGGGACCCGGCTCGCCCGCCGTACGCAGGGTCTGGCCGGAGCCGCCGCTGGAGTCCCACATCAGCGGCTGCGCCGCCTCGAACACCACGCCGCCCGAGCCGTTGTCGGTCACGGACAGCCCGCCCGCCTCCGTCTCCTTGACGGTCATGCCGTCGGCGGCCAGGCCGAGGCGCAGGCCGGCCAGCCGGGCGTCGGCTGCGGCAGCGGCCGACTTGACCACCAGCACCTGGCTGTAGCCGTCCTCCTGGGCCTTCATCCGCAGGTCCACGCCGGGCAGGACGTCCGGGTAGGTCGCGGTGTCGCCCTCCAGGCGCGGCGCGGGCAGCGGGCCCGGCCACGAGAGCGCCAGGGTGCGGCCCGCCTGGGTGATCCGCACGAGGGGCTTGTCGCCGCCGCCGGAGAAGCCGAGCCCGACCGTGGCGGCCTTGGGCGCCACCATGCCGTCGCCGGTCGTGGCGAGGGTCGTGTCGATCGGCGTCCACGTGCCGGAGATCCTGGTACGGATCGGGCGCAGGTACTCGCGGGCCTCCAGGCTGCCGTCCGGGGTCGCGAAGACGTCGGTACGCTCGCCGCGCAGCGCGGCCACCTCCACGGGGGCGCCGAGCCGCGCGGCCTTGGCGGCGGCCTCTTCCTCGCTCGCCTCGGCCGGGGCGGCCGCTGCGGTGGGCACTGTGGTGGGCACTGTGGTGGACGCGCGGGCGGGGAGTGGTTCAGCGGGTAATGCGATGATCGCGGCGACGGTGGCGAGGGATAAAACTCCGGAAGCCAGACGTGTGAGGTCCACTGATATTTCCTCGTCTCATGAAATCCAGCCGCGGCGGCGGCACACGGCGGAACAAGATGCCGAACGCCCGGCCGTCCCGGGAAAAGCGGCGCCCGGCTTACCGGAGCCCGGCTTACCGGCGCCGGGCTTACCGGAGCCCGGCGAAAGAGGGGGCGATCACATCAGCGTGGTTCGCGGAAAAGATGGGAGGCGGCGCATCGGTCGGTTTTCGTCCGCCAGGTCATCGCCGGTGCGGGACCGGCCGGCGCTTCCCGTGTGCCGGAGGAACAGAGTCGCAGGGCTTCCACGACGGGCGCGTACATGCGGGCCTTGATCTCGCCCAGCGCGGGACCCGCCCTGTGGTTGTGGTCGCGGGCCATGTTCACGGCGAGCCCGCGAATCGTGTCCACGTCCACGATGCGGTCCACGATCTCGGCGGCGAGGGCGTCGTAACCGTCGAAGCGGCGGGCGGTGACGACGGCCTCGTGCGCGACCTGAGCGGTCAGCCGTGCCCTGACCAGCGCGGACAACCCCGCGGTGAAAGGCAGGCCGGCCTCGGTCTGGGGCAGCCACCACGAGCCCCGGTCGCGACGCATCACCCGGAAGTCGTGGGCCAGCGCGAACATGGCGCCGGCCGCGAACGTGTGCCCCTGCAGGGCCGCGACGGTGACCACGGGGAAGGTCAGCATGCGGGCGAGCAGTCCCTGAACGGCCACCACGTACGCGTGCCCGGTCCCGTGCGTCGTGCCATCCGAGAGTGGCCCGCTCGAAAAGAATTTGTTCTCCGTGAGCGTCACAAGAGATCTCGGCCCGTCGCACATCTCTATTTCGTCGAGCAGGTCGTGCACGGCGTCGATCCAGGCGAGGTTCATGCAGTCCTCGTTATCTCGGATATCGAGAATGAAGACATCGTCCTGTCGATCGAGCACGGGCATGACCGCTCCTCACAACGCCGCTTTTATAACGCCATCGTGGGCTCAGGAGAACCGGCACGCATCTGTCGCGTGACTGGTCACCCGGTCAACTCGGAGGCGGGGCCGCACCATTCGGCCAGCGGCCGGGCCAGATCTCCGTCGCCGGCCCAGGCGAGATGGCCGTCGGGCCTGATGAGCAGGTCGCGCCTTCCCAGGTCGGCGGGAACGACGTGGTCCACCCGGTCGCTCCAGCCGGGCGGCGGCACCCGCGTGGTGCTGAGCACGAACCTGCCGCCGCGCAGCGCCTCGTACAGCCTGCCGGGCTTCTCTCCGTGGAGTGCGAAGTCGGGCACGCGCCTGCCCACCCACGGATGGGCGCCCTCCGGCGCGGCGTAGCGGTGGGCGAGGCCGGACAGCATGTTGAGCGCCACGGCCCTGCGGATCGGCCTGACCCGCATGGCGGCGCCGCTGACCTGGTTGCGGACCGCCCGCAGCACGGGCGAGCGCAGCAGCGCGAGCCGGGTGAAGATCCCGCTGGTGCGCAGGACGGTCGCGCCCACCGGGTGGCGCTCGTTCTCGTAGGTGTCCAGCAGCCCGGGCCTGGCCCAGCCGCGGACCGCGGCCACGAGTTTCCAGCTCAGGTTGGCCGCGTCCTGAAGGCCGGTGTTCATGCCCTGGCCGCCGGCGGGCGCGTGCACGTGGGCGGCGTCGCCCACGATGAACACCCGCCCGTTCCGGTAGTGCGTCGCCTGCCGCTCCTCGCTGTGGAAGCGCGACAGCCAGCGAGGGCTGTGCATGCCGAAGTCGGTGCCGTACGCCTTGCGGGTCAGCCACTTCAGCTCCTCCAGATCGACCGGCGCCTCGGCGGGCAGGTCGCCGTTGAGGTGGTTGCGGCCGATGACGCGGTACCAGCCGTCGCCGAACGGGCCGATGAAGACGAACCCCTCGCGCACGCCGTTGACCGACAGGACGTCCTTGGGCGGCTCGGTCAGCCGGACGTCGGCGAGCATCATCGACCGGGCCACGTCATGGCCGGGGAAGGCGAGGCCGGCCGCGTCGCGGACGACGCTGTACCGGCCGTCGGCGCCCACCACGTAGAGCGCGTTCAGGGTGCGCTCCTGCCCGTCGGACGTGCGCACGTGCACGCTCACGTCGTCAGCGCTCTGCCGCAGGCCGGTGACCTCGTGCCCGGCCAGCAGCTCGGCGCCGGTGTCCAGGGCCCGCTTCATGAGCATCCGTTCGATCTCGTACTGGGGCGTGATCAGCATGTACGGATACCGGCTCGGCAGCTCCGCCATCCCCACCATGACCTGGTCCCAGACCATCAGTCCCGGAACCGTGCTCCCGCCGGCGAGGGCCTGCTCGGCCAGGCCGCGCATGTCCAGCACCTCCGTCGTCCGCGTCTGCACCGCGAACGCCCGCGACAGCGGCGACTCCTCCGTGCGCCGCTCGACCAGCGTCACCCGGATTCCCGCCCTGGCCAGGTCTCCGGCGAGCAGCAGCCCGACCGGCCCGGCTCCGACGACGATGACCTCCGCGTTCATGTGGTCTCCTCCTTGAAGACGATCATCCTGAGGAACAGGGACACGCACGAGTCGACGTCGAGGGCCTCCACGGGCTGGTCCGTCCCGGGGGCGACGAGAAGAACCTGCGTCAGCGCGTGGATCACCAGCGGTGCCACGAACAGAAGGGCCGCGTTGCGCACGTCCATGTCCTCGATCACGCCGGCGTCCCGCGCGGCCGCCAGTAGCCGTCTCACCACCGCCAGCGCCCGGTCGGGGACGGCGGCCCTGAAGGTCTCTCCGACGTGCGGCAGCCTCGGCGTCTCGGCGATGACGATGCGCGCCAGCTCCATGTACTCCCGGTCCATGAGCCCCGCCAGGAGCTTGTGCGCGAGATCGCGCAGCTCGCGCTCCAGGCCGGCCCTGGAGGTCACGGTCGTGGCCGCGACACGGGGTTCCTCGTTCGTGGTGATCAGGCGCTCCAGGACGTCCGCCAGCACGGCCTCCTTGCTCGGATACCGCGTGTACAGGGTCTCCTTCGACACGCCCGCCTCCTTCGCCAGGGCCGCCGTGCTGACATTGGCGAACCCGTGACGCAGGAACAACGTCTTCGCCGCGGCCCGGATCTGCGCGACCTTCACGTCATGACGTTCCACCTGACACCTCCTTGTCGAACCGAACGGTACGGTTCGAGCGTATGGGGCCCCGCCGACGCCTTCAAGGCTCACCGGGCCGGCGTGCGGGCACCGCCCCGATCAAGGCGCCCGTACGCTTCGCCGTGCCCCTTTCAGGGCAGCAGCACCGTCGCCCCGACCACCTCACGGCCGGCGATGGCGCGGTGCGCCTGCTCGGCCTCCTCCAGGGAGAGCTCCTGCCCTATCGTGACAGCGAGCTCACCGCCGGCCAGAAGCCGCACCAGCTCCTGAACGACCTCCGCCAGGCGGCCGGGCTTCTGCATCTGCCCCGGGAGCCCGTAACCGATGATCGACTGGTTGTTGAACATCAAGGACATGCCCGCGACGGCTGCCGGAGAGCCGCTGGCGGCCCCGAAGCTCACCAGCCGCCCGAACGGCGCCAGGCACTCCAGGCTGCGCGCGGCGATGTCGCCCCCCACGGAGTCGAGCACCACGTCGACCCCCTTGCCGTCCGTGGCGTCGAGCACCTGCTGCGGCCACTTCTCATCGGTGTAGTCGACGGCGACGGCACCGAGACCGCGGATGTGCCCGAGCTTGCCGGGCCGGCTGGCGGTGCCGATGACCGTGCCCGCACCGTGCAACCGGGCGAACTGCACCGCCAGGTTGCCCACCCCTCCCGCCGCGGCGTGGACGAGTACGGACTCCCCGGGCTGCAGCCGAGCAGCGTCATGCAGGGTCTGGTAGGCCGTCACGCCCTGCACCGGCAGGGCGGTCGCCTCACGCACGTCGACCGCGTCCGGCAGCGGGACGACCGCCGAAGCGGAGGCCAGGGCGTACTCGGCGTAGCCGTGCTCCACCCACGCCATCACGCGGGAGCCCTGGGCGGGCGCGCTCACATCGGCGCCGGCCGCGGCGATCCGTCCCGCCGCGACGAGCCCCAGGCCCGCGGGAAGAGGCAGGCCGGGCCCGAATCCGCCCTGGCGTTTCATGACGTCGCCGTAGGTCACGCCGGCGGCCTCCACCTTCAGCAGGACCTGACCGGCCCCGGGCATGGGGACGTCGATCTCGTCCAGGCGCAGCACTTCCGGGCCGCCGACCGCGTGCATCTGGATGGCTCTCATGTGTTACTCCGTGATCCGAATGTCGTGGTGAGATAGCTGGAAAGGTCGTGGACGTCGCCGCCGAGCACGGCCAGGTAGCCGTCAGGGCGGACCAGGACGAGCCCGTCGCGCTCGATCCCGCAGCGCTCCCGGACCCGGGCGTCCGAGACGAGCCGGACGTCGATCAGGTCGGCGAGGTCGGCGAGCACATCCCGCAGCGCGGGCGGCTCCACGCCGAAGACCAGCAGCGTGTGCTTCCACGGGTGCTGCAGGCCGATCTCGGGGAAGCGGTCGCCGACGAGGAGCCGGCCGTCGTCGCCTCCGCCGCCCGAGCCGTCGCGATAGGACACGTCGAGCTGGGTCAGAGACCGCGACAGGACCTTCTGCACGGCGGGCAGCCGGGTGAGGCGCGGCGCCACGTTGCGCCGCAGGGCCGTCGCGATGGGGCTGCGCAGCAGCGTCATGCGGGTCGCCCGGCGCGTCCCCTTCACCAGGCGCGCCGCGACCGGCGAACGCTCCTCGGCATAGGTGTCCAGCAGGGTCGCGGGTGCTCGCCCCTGGACGACGGCGGCGAGCTTCCAGCCGAGGTTGAAGGCGTCCTGGATGCCGGTGTTCATGCCCTGCCCGCCGACGACGGAGTGCACGTGGGCGGCGTCGCCGGCGAGGAAGACGCGGCCGACCGAATGGCGTGCGACCTTGCGCTGGTTGATGCGGAAGCGTCCCGAGTGAACGAGCTCCACCAGGCGGCTACCCGGCGGGGAGCACCTGGCCACGGCGGCCTGGACCTCCTCGAACGTCACCTCGCCCTCCACCACGTGGCCCGGCGGGTAGGCGATCGTGATGCGGTGCAGGCCCCCGGGCATCGGGAAGTAGGCCACGAACCAGCCCCTGTCGAGGAAGGTGTGGAAGATGTCGTAGGGCGCCGACCAGTCCAGCCGGCCGTCCGCCACGGCGAAGTTCTCCTCGAACGCCTCGCCCATGAACGGCACGCCGAGCAGGTGGCGTACCGTGCTGTGCGCGCCGTCGCAGCCGATCAGCCACGGGGCACGGACCTGCTCCTTCGTACCGTCGCCGTGCAGCAGCTCCGCCTCGACCTCGACCTCGCCGAACCGCTGCGACAGAGCGGTCAGCTCGACCTCGCGCTCCACCTTGACGCCGCAGTCCAGGAGCTTGCGGGTCAGGACCGCCTCGACCTTGGGTTGCGGCGCCATCAGCAGGTACGGGTGGGGCGTGTCCAGCCGGCGCAGGCTCATGTCGAGAAGTTGCCTGTTCTCGCTGTAGATGCGGAAGTCGGCCACCCGGACGCCCTGGGCGAGCGCCGCCTCCGTCACCTCCAGGCGCTCGAACAGCTCCAGCGTTCTCGGCTGGACTCCCAGTGCCCTGGTCTCGGTCATCGGCGCCGGAGCGGCGTCGATGACGCGTACGCCGACGTCGCGCCTGGCCAGCTCGATCGCCATGGTGAGCCCGGTCGGCCCGGCGCCGACGATCAACACCTCCACGCTCGTCCCCCCGCGTCGTCCTGGCACCTGCGTCGCATTGACTACTCCCCTCGAACCGAACCGAACGGGACGGTTCGGATGCTACGCCGCGCCCGCCCCCTTCCGCCCGCTCCCCGGCCACAACCAGTCAATTGACGGATACACCGGTCGCCCGACGGATTCGGCGGCGACCGGCCGTGGCTAGCCTGCTCGGGACGGATCGGCTATGGACGGACTGCCGGATGGATGAGCACAACCAGCCGCCCGCCAGGCCCCGGGGCAGGCGGCCTGCGGCGTCCAGGCCCGCCATCGACGAGATCCTGGAAGCGGCGCGGCAGAGCTTCGCCGACCGGGGCTACGCCGCCACCTCGATCCGCGAGGTCGCGCGCAAGGCCGGCGTGGACCCCGCGCTCGTTCTCTACTACTTCGGCGACAAGACCGGCCTGTTCCGCGCCGTGGTCCAGCCCGCGTGGGAGATCCTCCGTGACGCCGCCCCCACACCCGGCCAGGACGGACCCCGCGCGCTCGCCACCCTGTGGCTCGCGGACATATGGGACGACCCCGCCCGGGCACAGGCGATGCGCATCCTGCTGAAAGGCGTGTGCTCGGAGGACGGGCTGCTGGAGGCGGTCCCCGGCATCTTCGGCGACGCCCCGGCCCCGCTCCATGCCGCCCTGCTCGGCTTCGTCGTGGTGCGCCACGTGTTCCGGTTCGAGCACCTGGCGTCCATCGGCCCCGAGGACCTCATCGAACTCCTCCTGGAAGAGCCCTGAACCTCAGTCCAGGACAGCGACGGCCTCGACCTCGACGAGCAGGTCGGGCTCGCCGAGTGCGGCGACGCCCACCAGCGTGCCGGGCGGTGCCAGGGTGACGCCGAGCTTCCCGGCGGCCCGGGCGATCCCCTCCAGGAGCAGGGGCATCTTGTCGAGGGTGTAGCCGACGACGTAGATGGTCACCTTCGCCACGTCGTCGAAGGAACCGCCCGCCGCCGCGAGCGCGGTGGCGACGTTGAGGTAGCACTGCTCGGTCTGGATGGCGAGATCGCCCTCCCCGACCCTGTTCCCGGCGGCGTCGCGGGCGACCTGCCCGGCGACGAAGACCATCCTCGACCCGGTGGCGACCGCCACCTGCCGGTACGCCTCGGTCTGCGGCAGTCCTTCGGGGTTGATCAGGGTGACGGCCATACTGACTCCTTCGTCGTCTCGGCACCTGCAAGATCCGGACTATAGCCGGGCACCGGTCAGGTTACGGATGCGCCGTCGCCGGTCGCCGCGATCTACTCGTGGTCCTGGGGGGTGACCGGTGTGACGAGACGTCCAGGACGCGAACGACCCTGATCGACTACCTCGTCGGCCTCGGCCACCCGCCGCTCCTGGCCGCCGGTGTGGCCGGGCTGCTCGGGGTGCTGTCGGTCACCGGCCGGCTGGTCACCACCGGCCTGCAGCGCCGGTTGCCCGTGGCACTGGTCGCCGCGGTCATCTTCACCCTCCAGGCGGCGGGCGCCGCGGCGCTGCCGTTCGCCGGGGCGAGCCGGGCCGGCGTGATCGCCGCCGTGCTGCTGTTCGGGCTCGGCCTCGGGGTGGGCACCATCGCCAGGCCGCACCTGCTGACCGAGCGCTACGGCACCACGGCCTACGCCAGCCTGTCCGGGCGGGTCGCGCTGCCCGCCATCCTCGCCAAGGCCGGCGCCCCCGCCGCCGCCATGGCCGTCGCCGGCACGGCCGGATACGGGTGGGTGATGGCCGCCGTCACCGTCGCCTGCCTGGCCGCGGCGGCGTCACTGACCGCCTTCCATCACGCCCACTCGGAACCACCAGACTGAAGGACGACTGCCCTCCCGGAGCCGCCCGCCTGATGGACGGCCTTCTTCCATCACGTCCCCTCGGGGTCGCCCACCTGGAGGACGACCTTGCCCGTGGTCCGCCCCTTCGCCACCAGGTCGTGGGCCGCGGCGGCCTCCTCCAGTGGGAACTCCCGCTCCACGTGCACCGCCAGCCGCCCCTCGCGATACAGCCGCGCCAGCGCCTCCAGTCCATCGCCATCCGGCTCCACCAGGTACGACAGAGCGCGCACGCCGAGTTCATCGGCCCGCTCGGTCATGCCGGGCGTCCACGCCCCCTGCCCGCTCACCATCACCCCGCCCTGGCGCAGGGACTCCAGGGTCTGCAGGCCGGTGTCCCCGCCGAACATCTGGATGGCGACGTCAACGTCCCGCACCGCCTTCGTCACGTCCACCGCGGTGTAGTCGACCACCTCGTCGGCACCCATCCGGCGGACGAAGTCGTGCTTGGCCGCGCTGGCCGTACCGATCACGTAGGCGCCGCGGGCCTTGGCGACCTGCACGGCCAGGTGCCCCACTCCCCCGGCCGCGGCGGCCACCAGCACGCGCGTGTCCGGGCCGACGCCGGCGACGTCGACCTCCATCTGCCACGCCGTCAGGCCCGCCAGCGGCAGCGCCGCCGCCTCGGTGAACGACATGCCCTCCGGCATCAGCGCCAGGTGGCGCGACGGCGCCGTCACGTACTCGGCGTACGCGCCCGCCTCACGCGGGAACCACGGCATGCCGAACACCCGGTCGCCTTCCTTGAACCGGGTGACCCCGTAGCCCACCTTGACCACGACACCCGACACGTCCCAGCCGTTGACGAACGGCAGGCTCAGCACCCGGTTGTAGGCCACCCCCATCCGGGTGTAGACGTCCACCGGGTTGATCCCCGCGGCGACCACCTTGACCAGCACCTCGGTCGGGGCCGGCTTCGGCTCCGGTACGTCGGCGACCTCCAGCACCTCCGTGCCGCCCCATTCCCGCTGTCGCACCGCACGCATGTTTCTCCTCAAGTTCGGAATATCGGCTTGTGACGTTATTACGGAATATGTCCGGCGGAATCTGTACGACGACTGGTGTCTGTCGCTGAAACATTCACCCGGCAAGCCACAGGATCACGTCCTGACCCCATCGACCTGGTCTCTCGCACTTCAGAGCGGAATACCGTCCCGGAATCGGACGCACGAAAGAGCGCGTTTTCCGCGCATGGCGGAAATCGTTATTCGTGGCGGCCCGCCGGCGTCACTCCGGCGCCGATCATTTTCTGTGAATCGGCAGCCGAACAATCGATGGAACCGCCACCCTGCGCGCCGGCCCTTCGTGCTGACGGCCGGGCTACTTCTCGCCGGCGGTCTGCGACGCGTGAGCCTCCAGCAGCAGCCGGGCCACCTCGCGCGGGTGGGTGCTCATCGCGTCGTGCGGGGCGTCCAAGGGCAGCGTGCGGTAGCCGACCGCCTTCCCGAACTGGTCGAACGGGAAGGTCACCGGGCGGCAGTAGATCGCGGTGCCCGGGATCTGGTTGACGGCGCCGCTGAGCCGGGTCGCCTCGGTGAAGGTGCGCAGCGGCTGGGGCCGCAGGCGCCCCGCCAGCGCGCGGGCCTGCTCGGGGTCGGTGATGCCGAAGCGCTCCGGCTGCGGGGCGGGCACGTGGCGGCCGTCGGCGCTGGCGCGGGCGTTCCTGCTGATCGCGGTGACGAAGGCGTCCGGTGCCAGGCTGAACAGGCTCTCGCCGTCGTCCCCGGCCCAGCCGTCGATCATGATGAGGTGGCTCACCAGACCGGGCCGGGCGTCGGCCGCCTGGCGGACGACGAGACCCGCGTAGCTGTGCCCGACCAGCACCACGTCGTCGTGGGAGGCCACGTCGTCCAGGGCGGTGAGGAGCTCCTGGACGTGGGTGCCCAGACCGGCGTCGCCTTCCAGGGTCAGGCTCGGGGTCACCGTCCGCGCTCCGGCCTCGTGCAGGAGCGGGGTGACGCCGTCCCATGCCCAGGGTCCGTACCAGGCGCCGTGGACGAGAACAAAAGTGGTCATGCTTTTCCTTTCGCATGCAACAGAGGCAGAACCGTGCCGGCGAACTCCTCCAGGGCCGCGCGATGGTCATCGGCGGCCAGGCGGATCACCAGGTGGCGGGCGCCGGCTTCGGCATAGGAGATGAGCCAGTCCGCGGCCTCGCGGGCCGGGCCGGCGAACATGGCCTGGATGGCCTCGACGGCCTCCAGCGGAGCGTTGTAGTACCGCTCGATGCTGACGCGCAGCCGCTCGCGGGCCCGTCCGGGGTCCTCGTCCAGGCAGAGCGTCGCGTAGAGGGCGGGCGTGACGGCCCGGGTCGCGCTCTGCTCGATGTAGGCCCGTTCGTGGGCGTAGGTCAGGATGTGGGGCGGGTAGGGCAGCCAGCCGTCGGCCAGCCGGGCGACCCGCCGCAGCGCGGGCTCGCCGCCGCCCGCGAGCCAGATCGGCGGGCCCGACGGGCGGACCGGTGCGGGGGCGAGCGTCACGTCGTGGAAGGTGACGGCGCGGCCGGTGTAGGAGACCTCTTCGCCGCTCCACAGGCGCCGCATCGCCTCGATCGACTCCTCCAGCAGCGCGATGCGGCGCTCGAAGGCGACTCCGACCGCCGCGAACTGGGCCTTGGTCGCGGCGTTGGGGAACCCTCCGCCCATGCCGGCGATCAGCCGTCCGTCGGAGAGGCGGTCCAGGGTGGCGAGCTGGTGTGCCAGCAGGACCGGGTGGCGGAGCGCCGGCAGCAGCACCGCGGTGCCCATGGTGATCCGGCTGGTGGCGGTGGCCACCGCCGACAGCAGGAGCATGGGGTCGGCGCGGGGTCTGGTCAGCGGGCTGTCACCGGCCCAGACCGAGTCCAGGCCGAGGGCTTCGGCCTGGCGGGCCTGGTCGATCAGGCGCTTCAGATCGTGGTCGCCGCGTACGGCGTGGTCCCGTGTCGGCAGCAGGTAGCCGACCTTCAGTGGGGCCATGGCGGCTCCCTCCCGTCATCGTCGCTTCCTCATCTTAAGCATGTGCTTCTTGTTTTTGAAGTGCTAAGTTTCATTACAAGGAGCAAGAATGAGGACGCAGCCCGGCGGGCGTACGCGGGAATCCGCTGGTCAGCGGCCGGATTCGGCCTCCGCGGCGGAGCGGTCAAGCTGGGAGAAGAATCGGCCCGCGTACGACGCGGGATCGCCGCCCTGGGCGATGACCGCGACGGCCACATCGCCCTGCCAGCCGACGAACCACGCCGGGCTCTTGCCCTTTCCGGTCGCGGCGATGCCCGAGACGGCGCCGCCCGGCGAGGCCGCCGCTGCCGCCGAACCGGTCGTGACGCCCGCGCGCATCATCGCCCGCAGCATGGGCAGCGTCGTGACGTCGAGCGGCACGGAAGCCGGTGCGGTGGCGGCAGGACTTGGTGCGATGACCAGGTGTGGTGGCCGCCAGGTGCCCGAGGCGACGGCGCCGGCGACCAGCGCCATCGCCAGCGGGCTCACCTCGGTGTCCTGTCCCGCGAGGAACCGCGCCTTGCCGGCGACGGAGTCCAGCGCGCCGAACCTGCCGCTGAACGACTTCAGCGGCAGCGTCCACGGCTTGCCGATGCCGAAGTCGGCCGCGGCTCTGCCCAGCTCATCGGCACCCTGCGGGCGAGCGAGGCCAGCGCGGTGACGCAGCTCCGGGCGAAGTTCTCCCGGAAGCTCCGCACGGCGGTGGCGGTCATGCCCTCCTGCTCGAACGGGGCCCCGCCGACCGACCGCCCGGCGGGGCAGGCCAGCCGCTGACGGGGCTTGACGCCCTTCTTCAGCAACGCCGCGGCCGCGATGACGGAGAACACGGTGCCGGCCGGATACCTGCCCGCCAGCACGTCCTTCTCCTCGTGCAGGCCGGGCGTGGCGCTCACCGCCAGCACCTCACCGGTCGACGCCCTGACCGCCACCATGCCCGCCGAGGGGCCCGCCGAGGGGCCCGCCGAGGGGCCCGCCGAAGTCGCGGTCGCCAGCGCCGTATCGGCCGCCGCCTGGGTGGTGCCGTCGATCGTCGTACGGACGGGGGCGTTCGCCCGGCCCTCCCAGGTCGTCAGCTCGGCGACCTGCGCGCCGGTCCTGAGATCGACCGTGATCACCGACGTTCGCGTGGACCCGGTGAGCTCGTCCTGGAAGGCCTTCTGCAGCCCGGACAGACCGATGGAGTCGCCCGCGCGCTGCGGCCCGCCGAGCTGCTGCTCGGTCTCGGCGCTCAGCGCGCTCACCGTACCCACGATCTGCTCGGGCGGCAGCGGCGCGAACAGCACCTGCTCCTCCTGGACGGTCACCCCCGGAATCCCGGCCAGCCTCGCCTGGAGCCGTCGGTACTTCACCCGGCCGAAGGTGACCAGCGGGACGAACGTGTCCGGCGTCGCCGAGCGGATCCGTCCCAGCAGCCGGTCCGCGGCGAACCCGGTGAGCCCGGCCAGCGCGCCGGCCGCCTTCCCCGCCTGGTCGCCCAGGGCCGCCGGGGTCACCCCGGCGACGTACACCGTGGTGTTCCTGTGCAGCGGGCGGCTGTCGCGGTCGAGCACGGAGCGGCGCGCCAGCGGCACCGACTTCACCGCGAACCGCTGCCCCTCGCGCAGCTGGGGGTGGATGACGCCGGGCGACCAGCGCACCTTCCACACGCCGCCGACCAGGTGCAGCGGCAGCCTGCTCCGGTACCCCCACAGGGAGGTGCTCTCGCCGAGGTCCACCTCCACCGCGAACTCCGCGACCGACTCGCCGCCGTCCACGGTCAAACCCTTGATCTTGAAGCGGAAGGAGGCCGCGTCCAGGTGAACGCGGGCGTCCTCGAGCGCCTTGGCGACCACCCGGGGATCACCGTCCGTACGGCCGGCCGCCAGGGCGTAGTCGCCCGACTGCCAGCCGACGAGGAAGTCGCGCACGGCGTCGTGCGGGGAGGGCTCCTCGAAGCACCCGCTCAGCGTCGTGCCGAGAACCGCCACGGTGGTGGCCGTCGCGAGGGCGCGCCGCATGCGGGCCATCACGCGTCTTGGGCGGACATCTGGTGCCGGTCGTAACCCCTCGCGCATGTCGCCGCAGTCCCCCTGTAGGCCGAGTCGTTTACTGCCGATTCGCGCAAGGGTAGTGCCCGATCATGGACCGCACCCGCCGCCTCCCGCCGGGGCGGCCTCCGCCGTTCAGTGGGCGACCGTGACCACGACCTTGCCGACCTGCGCGTTCGACTCCAGGTACTGGTGAGCCCGTACGATCTCGTCCAGCTCGAACGTGCGATCCACCACGGGCTTGAACGCGCCGGTCCGCAACCCCGACGCGACGAACGCCTCGGCGCGGCGCAACCGGCGCGGCTCCTTGGTGATCTCGAAGAGGGTGAAGGTACGCACGTTCAGCGCGGGCATCCCCAGCTCCATGCCGGGATGCGGGGTGGGCTGCCCGCTCAGCGCCCCGTACAGGAAGATCGTGCCGCCGGGGGCGACGGCGCGGGCCAGCTCGACCACCCCCGGGCCGGCGACGGCGTCGAGAACGTACTCGGCGCCCCGGCCGCCGGTCAGGGCGAGCACGCGCGCCGCGACGTCCTCCTCGTCGGAAACGATCACGTGCGCCGCGCCCTCCTTGAGCAGCCGCTCCTTCTTCGCCGCGGTGCGCGTGACCGCGATCGGAACGGCGCCGATCCGGTTGGCCGTCTGGATGGCGGCCAGGCCCACGCTGCTGGAGGCCGCGTTCAGCACGACCGTGTCGCCCGCCCGCGCGCCGCCGACCTCGACCAGGGCGCCGTACGCGGTGATGTAGGGCATCCAGACGGCGGCGCCGGACACGGCGTCGACCTCGTCGGGACGGTGGAGGACCGCCGCGGCGGGGACGATGGCCTGGGCGGCGTACACGCCGTAGTCGTTCTGGGAGAAGGCGGGCACGACGCTGACCCTCTCTCCCACGCCGAGCCCGGTGACCCCCTCGCCGACGGCCTCGACGACGCCGGCCGCCTCGTAGCCGAGCCTGCCCGGCAGGTGCTTGACCGGCTCGATGTACTGGTCGAGACGGAACATCACCTCGGCCCTGTTGAGGCCGATCGCGTCCACCCGGATGCGTACCTCTCCGGGGCCGGGCTCGCCGACCTCGAGGTCTTCCAGCCGCATCGTCTCCGGCCCGCCGATTTCATGGAAACGCACCGTTCTGGCCATGGTTCGTCCGTCCTGTTGCCTCAGTTGGTAGTGATCCACTGAAGCAGCAAGGTACGATCGCTGTCAAACTTCGATGTCTGTCGTACTTTGAGGCGAACCGATGGCCGACAGGGCGGCGCGGGCGACGGCCGTGCGTTCGGCCGCCTCGCGCCCGGCGGCCTCCCGCTCCGCCGCGGCGCGGCTGTCGTAGGCGGCGCGGGCCGCGGCGATGGCGTTCTGGTGTTCCTCGGTCCAGCCGACCAGGGCGCGGATGGTGCCGTGCAGGGTCGCGCCCATCGGCGTCAGCGCGTAGTCGACGCGCGGCGGGACGGTCGGGTGCACGGTGCGGCTCACCAGCCCGTCACGTTCGAGGTGCCGCAGGGTGCGGGTCAGCATCCGCTGGCTGACCCCGTCGATCGCGCGGCTCAGCTCGGTGAAACGCAGGCTGCGCCTGTCCAGCAGCGCGATCACCAGAAGAGACCACTTGTCGGCGATGCGGTCGAGGATCTGCCGCACCTCACAGTCGGCGCGCTGATCCCACTGGAGAACGTCGTCGTCGAGGCCGGTATCCGCGCAGTAACCGAGGGACTCGAAAGTGCCGTCTTCCATGCTCACCGATGGTGCCCGACGATGCTGTCGGTTACAAGAGGGAACCGGCAGGCATTCGGGGAACCGACCCCGGACCGGTTCCGCGACAAAGAGGGAGTCGGGGTACCGATGTCCAATTCCGTCACTGAATCCGCCGGTGGGCCGGCCCGCCTGACGGGGCGTGCGTGGGGCGTGCTGCTGGTGTTGTGCGGCGCCATCTTCCTGGAGGGGATCGACGTGGCGATGCTCAACGTGGCGCTGCCGTCGATCCGCGCCGACCTGGGCCTGTCCACCGGGACGCTCAGCGGGGTCGTCAGCGCGTACGTGCTGGGCTACGGCGGGTTCATGCTGCTGGGCGGGCGCGTCGCCGACCTGCTGGGCCACCGCCGGATGTTCGTGTTGTGGCTGGCGGTCTTCCTGGTCTTCTCCGGGCTCGGCGGGCTGGCCACGGAGGGCTGGATGCTGCTGGTCGCCCGGTTCGTCACGGGGGTCGCGGCCGCGTTCATGGCCCCCGCCGGGCTGGCGCTGGTCACGTCCACCTTCCCGGAGGGGCCGGCGCGTACCAAGGCGCTCGGCGTGTACGCGGGGACGGCGGCGGGCGGGTTCTCGCTCGGCGTGGTCGCGGGCGGCGCGCTCGCCTCGTTCGGCTGGCGATGGGTGTTCTTCGCCCCGGTCATCCTGTCGGCGCTGATCCTGGTGGCGGCGCTCGCCCTGGTCCGCGACCCGGGCGGCCGGCGCCCCTCGGGCGGCTTCGACCTGGCGGGGGCGTTCACCATGACCGGGGCGATGCTGCTGCTGGTGTACGGGGTGGTCCGGCTGGAACACGCCGGCGACGGCCCCGCCCTGACCGCCGGCGTGTTCGCCGCGGGCCTGGCACTGCTGGGGGTGTTCGCCGCGATCGAACGGCGGTCGTCGTCCCCGCTGCTGCGGCTGGGCATCCTGCGGAGCGCGCCGCTGGTGCGCGTGAACGTGGCCGCGTTGCTGTTCCTGGCCGCGTTCGCGGGCTTCCAGTTCCTGGCCACCCTGTACTTCCAGGAGCTGCGCGGCTGGAGCACGATGCAGACCGGCCTGGCCATGCTGGTGATCGGCATCGACACCGTCCTGGCGCCCTTCCTGACGCCGCGCCTGGTGAACCGCTTCGGCAACACCCGCGTGCTGTTCGGCGGCATCGTGCTCGCGGCGGCCGCGTACGCGCTGTTCCTTCCCGTCGGGATGGACTGGACCTACGCCGCCATGCTCCCGTCGCTGGTCCTGCTCGGGCTGGCCTTCTCCCTGGCGTACGGTCCGCTGACCATGGCCGCCACCGACGGCGTCGCCGAGGAGGAGCACGGCCTGGCGGGCGGCCTGCTCTACACCTCCATCCAGTTCGGTACGGCACTCGGGCTGTCGGCCGTCACCGCCGTCAGCGTCGCCGCCGGCTCGGGCCTGGACGGCCTGCGGACCGCGCTCATCGTGCCCGTGGCCGCGGCGGCGCTCGGCGCGATCGTCATCGCGTCCGGCCTAGTACGCCCGCCGCACCTGGCAGCACACCCCCGAACGCGACCACCCCGGCCGCCGTCTGACAAGGGAAGAAGACCGATGGCCACTCGAGTTTCGTCATTCGCCGAGATCTCCGACCAGTTCGACGCCTACATCGGCGACATCGTGTACGCGACCATGACCACCGTCGACACGAGGGGGCGGCCGCGCGCCCGGGTCCTGATCCCGGTCTGGGAGACCGTGGACGGCGCTCCCCTGGGCTGGCTGGCCACGTACAGGACGCCGGTCAAGACCGCCCACCTGGCGGGCAACCCGCACACCACGCTCTCCTACTGGACACCACGGCAGAACGCGGTGAGCGTCGACGCCGTCGCGAGCTGGGTCGACGATCTGGAGACCAAGCGGCACGTGTGGGACCTGTACCGGCGAACGAGCCCGAAGGGCGCCGGGTACGACCTGGGCAACTTCTGGCACGGCGGACCCGGCGACCCGGGAACTGCACGTGCTCCGGCTGGAGCCCTGGCGCGTCCAGGTGATCAGGGGGACGGACCTGCGCAGCAGGATCTGGTACGCCGCGGGAACACGCTGACGGGGCACGGCGGCGTGCGACTCGATCGCGCCCGAGCCCGCAATTTCATCATCGGGCCGCTCACGGCCGCTGCGGCAAAGGCGGAACGTCTGCTGGGAAAGTTGTCCAGGCTGCGTGAGATGCTCACAAGGAAACCTGCGGGCTGACCATTCAGATGGCGGCCGAAACGGCCTCGCCGTTCTCCTCTGCCCACTTGGTGAGCATGGCGATGGGCTCGATGAGGGTTGTGCCGAGTTCGGTGAGTTCGTATTCGACCCGGGAGGGCACCTCAGCGTGGGCCATCCGGCTGACAAGCCCGTACCGCTGGAGCCGCCGGAGCGTCTGGGTGAGCATCTTCTTGGAGATGCCGCCGATCAACTCGACCAGCTCACCGTGCCGGCGCGGAATCACGACCAGGCGCCCTGGCCGCCGCCACGATGATGTCCGCCGGCCTCACCGCGACGCAGGTGGCCGGCGCCGCTCACGCGGGGCTGGAGTGGGCGGCCAGGACGCGCCAGCCGTGCTCGTCCGTGTGGGTCCAGGTCCGGGTGTAGGCCATCCGTCCGGCGAACGGCGTTCCGGCGAAGGTGCCCTCCAGCGTGCCGAGGAAGCAGGTGACACCGGTGTCCCCCGCGACGAGCACGGTGAGGTCTTCCTGGGCGACCTTCGTCATGATCTGTGTGCGGGAGCGGTGGTTGTGCAGATCGAGCTCCTTGGCGCCCGGGTGGCACAGGCCGTCCGGCGGTCCGGTGAAGACGAGCTGCTCGTGGAGCAGCCGGTCCAGCTCTTCGACGTCTCCGGCGAGCTGCGCCGCCTGCAGGCGGTCTTCGGCCTGGCGCAGCTCATCGATGAGGGTGGCGTGGTCGGCCATGAAGAGCCTCTCTGGTGATCGATCCGTACGCGGACTGGACATCATAGTCAGCGCCCCAAGGCGCACCACCGACGTGGGTGATGCGGAGGAGTCGGGGCCGTCGTCCTCACCTCGGCGGAGGCGGCCGGCCGGGCGTGATCCGGCCGGCGAATCGTCGGCCCGGCACGCCGTCTCGTCGCCGATCCGTTTATTTCCCCAGATGTCCTGGGTACGTTTCCCAACATGTCTTGGGAAAACGACGCCGAAGAGCTGGTGCCGCTGCGGGCGCTGGCCAACCCGTTGCGCATCCGCATCGTTTCCCTGCTCACCGGCACGTCGATGTCCGCCACGGAGGTCGCCGAGGAGCTGGGCATCGCCCACGGCTCCGCCAGCTACCATCTGCGCCACCTGGCCAAGGCGGGTTTCCTGCGGCAGGCCGACGAGGAGCCGGGGCAGGGCGGAGGCAAGGGCCGGCCTCAGCGCCGATACCGCTACGACCCATCGAGCGGCGCCCGGCTGGACCGTACGGACGCCGGGCAGGTCATGCACCAGGCGCTGAGCACCGATCTGGCGCGACGGCTGCGCAAGACCCGGCGCCGGCGCATGTCGATGGACGCGGAGGTGTGGCTGGACAGGGCGGTCTGGGAAGAGGTCGTCGGCCTCGTCGACCAGGTGATGGCCCTCGTCCACGACAAGGCCGGCCCGCCTCGCCGCGATGACGCGATCAAGGTCAGCGTCACGGCGCTCCTGCTGGAGCTCGGCGAGTGACCACCGCGCGCCGGGGCATCTGCATGAACGCGCGCCCGCACCGCCACCGGCTTTCTCGCGATCGGCCTGCTCATTCCGGCTGTGCCGAGATACCTGAACGCGGAAACGGGCATGGCGGGCGTCGCGCCGGCGATCACGCGAGCCGCTGCCGCGCTCGCCCGGCCCTTCGCCGCCCGGGCGCCCTGCGCGGCGGGTTCACCGTGTCCGCCCTCATGCCGGCCGCCGCCCTGCCGCTCTTCCTCCCCTCTCCGCCCGTGAAGGAGATCCCCCGTGACCATTCCCCCCGCAGATCTGGCCCGGTACGCCGACGTCGTGTTCGACGTGGCCGTGCCCGTCGAAGCCGGCGACAGGGTGCTCGTCAACGCCGAGATCGAGCACGCCCCGCTGGCCCGGGCCCTGGCAGAGGCGGCCTATGCCCGAGGCGCCCGCTATGTCGACATCTGGTACTTCGACCCCTTCGCCAAACGCTCCCGCGTCCAGCACGCGCCCATCGAGACACTGAGCGAAACCCCGGGCTGGCTGGACGTCCGCAACGACGAGCTGGAACGGCACGGCGGCGTGCTCGTCAACATCCGCGGCGCCGCCACCCCCGACCTCCTCGCCGGGCAGGACCAGGTCCGGGCCGGCAGGGACCGCATGCCCCAGCTCGCCTCCCGGCTCCGGCTCCGGCTCCACAACCTGGCCCGATGGACGATCATCCCGTACGCGACGCCGGAGTGGGCGCGTGCCGTGTTCGGCGAGCCCGACCAGGCCCGGCTGTGGCGGGAGCTGCGCGGCATTCTCCGCCTCGACGAGCCCGACCCCGTTGCGGCCTGGCAGAGCCGGATCACCGAGCTGGTGCGGCGGGCGGAAACGCTGAGGAAGATGAAGCTCGACACCGTACGGTTCGAGGGCCCCGGCACCGACCTGACCATCGGCCTGCTGCCCCAGGCCCGCTGGGCGGCGGCGCGGCTCGAGGACGGCAAGGGCCGGGCCTTTCAGGCCAACCTGCCCACCGAGGAGGTGTTCACCACCCCCGACCATCGCCGCGTCAACGGCGTCGTACGCTCGACCCGTCCCCTCGCCCTCAACGGCAGCGTCATCCGCGACCTGGAGCTGACCTTCGCCGGCGGCGTGGCGACCAGGGTGCGGGCGAGTACGGGCGCGGACGTCGTCCGCACGCACCAGGCGACCGACCAGGGGGCGGCCCGGCTCGGCGAGCTGGCGCTGGTCGACGGCTCGTCCCGGGTCGGCCGGAGCGGCATCACCTATCTGGAGACCCTGCTGGACGAGAACGCCACCTGTCACCTCGCCTGGGGTGCCGGCCTGCCGCCCGGCGTGCCGGAACAGCTGCGTTCCCGCCCGGACGCGGCGGGCGTGAACGTCTCCGCGGTCCACGTCGACTTCATGGTGGGCGGGCCGGACGTCACGGTCACCGGCATCACCCGCGGTGGAGGCCGGGTGAAGCTGCTCCGCGACGACGAGTGGCAGATCTGAGGCGCGAGCGCTGCTACCCCCGTCACCACGGGGACCAGGTCGTCAAATCCGCCTGTCGCTCCGCTCCCTTAAATGACTTGCATGAAGCTAGTAAGTTGAGAGGATCGGTAGCATCATGCAAGCGGGCGGTGGTGGTCTCAGATGCTGGGCCAGGTTGACAAGGGCCGGAGCATCTCGGGGAGCGGGTCAAAGGTCTACGGCGACGAATCCGCCCTTGGCTTCGTCAGCACCGATCCCTACCGGCCCCATGAACAGCCCGTCAGCAAGCCGCGGACTCCTTTCCGCTCCCTGGTCGCGTACGCCCCTCCCGGGGTCAGCGCGTTCGGGCTGAGCGCGGTCAACGGCCTCTTCGCGGACCGCAGCCACATGGGGTTACCCAGGTTCGATTTCTCCCTCTGCTCCGACCGGGCGGGTGCCCTGAACACCGACGTCGGCATGTGCATGCAGGTCGATCACGGGCTGGAGGCGATGGCGGCCGCCGACCTGATCATCGTGCTGCCCACCGAGCGCCGCCCGCTCCCCCGGTCCGCGGCCCTCGACCACGCGCTGACGGCCGCGCATCACAGGGGAGCGCTCATCGCGGCCTACTGCGCGGGCTCACTCCTGCTGGCCGAGACCGGTCTGCTCGACGGCCTGCGCGCCACGACGAACCGGTCCCTGACCGCTCACCTGGCCGCCCGTCACCCGGCGATCCAGGTGGAAACCGACACCCTCTACGTCGACGAAGGCCAGGTGATCACCGGGGCGGGCGCCGCCGCCGACATCGACGTGTGCCTGCATCTCCTGCGCCGCGAGCACGGCGTGGCCGTGTCCAACGCCGTGGCCCGCGAGTGGATGGTGGCACCACGCCGCGAGAGCGGGCAGACCCACTATGTTCCGAGCTTCTCGGAGCTCGGCACCCGGTCGCTCGCCGACGACGAGGACGCGCGGCTGGCCGACCTGCTCGCCTGGGCACGTACCCGCCTGAACCAGCCCTTGACGGTCAGCGAGCTGGCCCGACAGGCCCTGATGAGCTCCCGGACCTTCGCCCGGCGCTTCCAGGCCGTCACCGGCACCACCCCCTACGCGTGGCTGACCGAGCAGCGGCTCGACCTGGCGGAAGAGCTGCTGGCGACCACGATCTTGCCGATCCGGGAGATCGCGGGCCGCGCCGGGTTCCGTTCCAACGGCGTGCTCCGCAGCCAGTTCGTCAAGCGCCATGGCATCTCCCCGACCGACTACCGCCGGCGCCAGCGGTCTGCCGCCGCGCGTAGGCCGGGTCAGTGAAGGAACGCTTCGGCCAGCGGCTCGGGCGCGCACCCAGTCGCTGCCCTTTCGCCGGGCGAGCCGGGCGAGCCGCGCGCACGCGACGGCGCGGCGACCGAAGCGACTGGAGCGACTCAAGTCGCCGATAAGATACGCGCCGGTCGCCTCCGCCATCCGATCCCGAGCTGATGTCGGAATTCCGTCGCTTCGGTCGCTTTTAACCAAGAAGAGCCCAGCGGCCAGCGCTTTCCCCCAGCGACTCACGACGGCCCCACACCCTCACCCCACCACCGGCGCGGCGACCGGCAGGGCAGAGCCGCCGCCACTTCCCCTTGAGTCGCTGTTCACCCCCCGGTGAACGCCACCCCGAGAGGGCCTGTCGGCTAGGCTTTGACGCCAAGACCAAAACTTCAGTCGCTTCAGTCGCTACGGTCACTTCCGCAGCCAGGCACACTCGCCGTCGGCGTGACGTTCCCGCGGTCAGCGACACAGCCGAACATCGGATCAGAGGCAGGGAAGGAAGACGTGACGCTGCACTCCGACGGTCATGGTCACCTCGCGGCTCTCCCCCACCCCCGCCCGCTGGACATCGCCCTGTGGTGCGCCGGCCGGTCCTGGCCGGTGCACCCGCTCCGGCCGGGCGCGAAGACCCCTGCGGGCAACTGCCCCTCGTGCGCCGAGCGCGGCCATCCGGCACGGCAGTGCCCCTGCCTCAAACAGGGCCGCTGGTGTCACGGATTCCACGCGGCGACCCTTGATCCGGAGCGCATCACGTCCTGGTGGACCCATACGCCAGGCTTCGGGGTGGGGGTGGCCTGCGGGCCCGCCCGGCTGGTGGTCATCGACATCGACGCCCATCCCACCCCGGTCCCCGACCGCGGACGGCTTCTGCCCGGCATCACCATCGACCCCCGGGTCGACCTGTCCGGGCTGGCCAACGGTTTCCACACCATCGCCGTTCTCGCCGCGCTGCGCGGCGAGAGGAGTCCCGCCGACGACGAGACCACTCTGCGGGTACGCACCCCTTCGGGGGGACTGCACGTGTGGTACCGGGCGGCCCCCGGCGAGACGTACCTGTGCTCGACCGGATCGGGACCCGGTCGCGGGCTGGCCTGGCAGGTCGACGTACGCGCCACCGGCGGATACATCATCGCGCCCGGGACGCGGACGAAGGACGGCGCCTACATCGCCCTCGGCGACCGCAGAGAGCCCGCACCGCTGCCCTCGTGGCTGCGCCAGGAACTGACGAGGACCGGCCACCTGGCCTCCCCGGACCCCGCGCCGAAGACGCCCGCCGTGCCACCGCGCGCCCGCCTGGCCGTGCTGGAGGCCGGCGGCGGCCTGGGCAGCATGGCTGAGCGCGCATTACAGCGTCTCATCGCGGACGTGGAGGCCTGCCATCTGGTGCCGGAAGGCGCCGGCTTCAGCGCGAAGCTGAACCGCGCCGCCTACACCGCCGGCGGGCTGATCGCCGCCGGTCACCTCACGCACGACACCGCGTACGCCGCACTCACCCGGGCCGCGCAGCATGCCCGCCCCGGCCAGGAGCGACGGTTCGAGCGCATCATCGACTCCGGCCTGGCCGCAGGCCGGCGCCGCCCGTTCCACCCTCAGGAACGATCATGAGCACGTCCGCAGGCCGGGACGAGTTCGACCCCGTCGCCGCCGCCCAGCAGATCCTCGACCTGTCCGGCGCGGCGGGGTCCGGACCGCTGCCCCCGGCCCGCCCGCAGCAGCCCGCCTTCGCCGGCGGCGCGGGTCTCCTGCCGGACAGCCTGACCGACCGGGGCAACGCCAAGCTGTTCGTGCAGCTCTACGGCCGCGACTTCCGGTACGTCCCCGGCATGGGCTGGTTCCGCTGGGCGGGGCATCGCTGGGTCCTGGACGAGAGCGACGCCGTCATGTGGGCCGCCGGTGAGATGGCGGAGCAACTCGCGGCCTTCGACCCCCGGGGCCGTTTCAGCACCGCCGAGCTGCGGCGGCATCGGCGGCGCGCCCTGTCCACCACGGGCATGCACGCCCTGCTCGCCCAGGCGAAGGCGGCCCCTGGAATGGTCCTGGCGCCGTCCCTGCTCGACGCCGACCCCTACGCGCTGTGCACCCCCGCGGGGGTCGTGGACCTGCGTACGGGCGCCATCGCGCCCCCCGACCCGCTGAAGCAGGCGCACTCGCGCTCCACCACCGTCTCTCCCCGGCGCTCGCCCACCCCCCGATGGGAGCGATTCCTGGAGGACACGTTCGGGACGGACGACGAGGGACGCCAGACCATCGACTTCCTCCACGTGCTCCTCGGGTACTCGATCACCGGCGACGTCGGCGCCCAGATCATGCCGTTCCTGTACGGGCAGGGCAAGAACGGCAAGTCCGTGCTGGTCGAGGTGATGCTGCAACTGCTCGGCGACTACGCGGACGCGGCCCCTCCCGGCTTCCTGATGGCCAGGACCTTCGACAGCCATCCGACGGAGCTGGCGGAGCTGCACGGCCGTCGCGTCATCGTGTGCTCGGAGCTCAAACCCGGCGACCGCTTCGACGAGGCCCGGGTCAAGCTGCTGACCGGCGGCGACAAGATCAAGGCCCGCCGGATGCGCCAGGACTTCTTCAGTTTCGACCCGACCCATCACCTCTGGCTGCTCGGCAACCACCGTCCCGAGGTCGCCACGGGCGGTTTCGCGTTCTGGCGGAGGCTGCGGCTCATCCCGTTCGAACGGGTCGTGACGGAAGAAGCCAAGATCGACAACCTGGCCCGCATCCTCGTCCAGGAAGAGGGGCCCGGCATCCTGGCCCTGCTGATCGAGGGCGCCGGCCGCTACCTGAGGGGCGACAAGGACCTGTCAGGACCGCCTCGCGTGCAACTGGCGACCGACGCCTACGAGGCGACGGAGGACGTCGTCGGCCGGTTCATCACCGAGGCGTGCAAGCTCGACCCCGCCCTGCGGGCCGAGCAGGCGAGCCTCTACAGCGCTTACACTCGGTGGTGTGGTCACGAAGGAGCTACCCCGGTCTCGGCCCGGGCCTTCGCAGCCCGCGTGCGTGACACCCTGGGCATGGCCTCGCCGAGGGAGATGCTCCTGTCGAACTCTCGCAAGTTCTACCCGGGGCTTGGCTTGATCTCCGACCTTGACGGTGAGGAGTTGCAGCGGTGAGCGCTTCGATCACACCAGACGACCTGACGTACGAGACCGAGCTGGTATGGCTCGAGGACATCGAGGACCTCGACTACGTCCGCCAGTCCCTCGACCGGCTGCCGACCCGCGGGCGCAAGCCCGCCTACCACCGCAACGGCAGGATGGTGGGCTACGCCATCCTGGGGCCGGCCGCCAAGGGGTCGCCGGCGTCGGGGGCCTTCCTCCGGCGGGTGTTCTGGCTGGCGCCGCACGACCGCGACCAGCAGCCGCAGGGCTTCTACAGTACGGGGGCT
Organism: Nonomuraea sp. NPDC049695; assembly: GCF_040674955.1. Classification (NCBI taxonomy): domain Bacteria; kingdom Bacillati; phylum Actinomycetota; class Actinomycetes; order Streptosporangiales; family Streptosporangiaceae; genus Nonomuraea; species Nonomuraea sp. NPDC049695. The sequence continues at coordinate 49,852 of NZ_JBFANV010000057.1, forward strand.
CCGGTGGAGGCGGTCGATCCGCGCACGCTCGCGCCGCGGGTGCCCGGCAGGAAGACCGAGCGTTCGGAAGGCGGTCCTCCCTCGCCCGCCATGGTGGAGCTCGGGATCACGCTCGACAAGGCCTGAGGGTATTACCCCTGGTTCAAGAGGCCGTGGCGGGCTCGACCGGCACCGAGTCACGCGTATCGGCGTCACGTGATCGGCAGGCTTCGGCGATGGCGTTGGGGTCCCAATAGAAGGGGCGGCATTCGAGCATCTCCATCATCGGCCAGGACATCGCCGGTTATGCCGCCCGCGACGTCACGGTCGCCATGCGGGCCCTGCGTCAGTGCCTGGCCTGGCACGCGGAGGGGCGCCTCGCGCCTCGTGTACCGACGGCCTTCGCCTTCTCCGAGGCGTCCAAGGCGCTCGGTCTCATCGCCGACGGCACCGCGCCCGGCAAGCTCGCTCTCGACCTGACCGTCCCCCGGTGACAGCCACGGCCGCCCGTGTGTCAGGCCTTGTCCAAGGTGATCCCGAGCTCGACCATGGCGGGCGAGGGAGGACCGCCTTCCGAACGTTCCGTCTTCCGGCCCGGGGAGCGCGGTGCCAGCGTCCGGGGATCGATGGCCTCCACGGGCGCCCCGGTGGAGTAGAAGCCCGTCGGCTGCTGGTCGCGGTCGTGCGGCGCCAGCCAGAAGACCCGGCGGCGGAACGTCCCGGAGACCGGCGAGCCCTTGGCGTCCGGCCCGAGCACCGCGTAGCCCACCATGCGGCCGTCGCGGTGATAGGCGGGTTTACGGCGGCGGCTCGGCAGGCGGTCGAGGCTCTGCCTCACGTAGTCGAGCGCCTCGATGCTCTCGAGCCACACCAGCTCGGTCTCGTGCATGAGGTCGTCGGGATCGATCGAAGCACTCATCGCGGCAGCCCTTCACCGTCGAGATCGGAGATCAAGCCGAGCCCTGGATAGAACTTACGAGAGTTCGACAGCAGCATTTCCTTCGGTGAGGCCATCCCGAGTGTGTCACGCACCCGTGATGCGAACGCCCGAGCCGACACCGGAGTGGCTCCTTCACTTCCGCACCAACAGGTGTATGCAGTGTACAGGTGCGCCTGTTCTGCTCGCAGTCCGGGGCCGAGTTTGCACGCCTCTGTAATGAACCGTCCAACGACGTCCTCCGTCGCCTCGTACGCGTCAGTGGCAAGTCGTACCCGCTGAGGACCGGACAAATCCCTTTGGCCGTTCAAATAGCGGCGGGCTCCGTCGACCAGCCAGGCGAGAATGCCGGCGCCCTCCTCCTGGACGAGGATGCGCGCCAGGTTGTCGATCTTGGCTTCTTCCGTCACGACCCGTTCGAACGGGATGAGCCGCAGCCTCCGCCAGAACGCGAAACCGCCCGTGGCCACCTCGGGACGGTGGTTGCCGAGCAGCCAGAGGTGATGGGTCGGGTCGAAACTGAAGAAGTCCTGGCGCATCCGGCGGGCCTTGATCTTGTCGCCACCGGTCAGCAGCTTGACCCGGGCCTCGTCGAAACGGTCACCCGGCTTGAGCTCCGAGCACACGACGATGCGGCGCCCGTGCAGCTCCGCCAGGTCGGTCGGGTGCCCGTCGAAGGCCTTTGCCATGAGGAAGCCCGGCGGGGCCGCGTCGGCGTAGTCCCCCATGAGCTGCAGCATCACCTCGACCAGGACCGACTTGCCGTTCTTGCCCTGCCCGTACAGGAACGGCATGACCTGGGCGCCGACGTCACCGGTGATCGAGTACCCCAGCAGGAGATGGAGGAAGTCGATCGTCTGCAGGCCGTCGGCGTCGTCACCGAAGGTGTCCTTGAGGAAGCGATGCCAGCGCGGCGTCGGCGCGTGCTCGGGTGACAGCGTGGTGGAGCGCGAATGCAGATGCGTGGCCGGGTCGGGGGGTGACATGCGGCCGGTACGGAGGTCCACCACGCCGGCGGGCGTGCACAGGGCGTACGGGTCGGCGTCGAGCATGGCGGGCGACAGCACCATGCCCGGGGCGGATCTGGCCTGGGCCAGCAGGGCGTTCATGCCGGTCGTCGACAGCGCCCTGCGACGATGGCGGCGCAGCTCGCCCGAGGAGTATCGCCCGCGCGTGTCGAACACGGCCAGCTGCTCGGCCATCTCCCCCGCCGCCCACATGACGGCGTCGCTCTCGTCCAGGACCCAGCGATGCCCCGCCCAGCGGAACCAGCCCAGGCCGGGCACATGCTTGAAGTCCCTGCCGTACAGACCCACGAAGAGCTTGGCGTTGCCGCGATCGGTCAGCGTGTCGGGAAAGAGCCCGTTGTCCGTGGCGACGGGTTCCTCGGACGATCGTACCCGCACGACGGGCTCCTCCGCCGAGACATCGGTCAGGTCAAGGATCTGTTGTGCTGCGGCCACCGGGTCGAAACCCCCCGGGCCGGTTGAGGGCGTCATGATCGTCCTTGAGGGTGGTGCGGGGCCGCGGGAGTTCTGTGACCGAGTGCCGTCAGGGCGGCCGGCCAGGGGGTACGGGGACAGCCCCAGGCACGCGCCGGCGACTGAGGGAAGACGAGCCCGGGATGGGGACCGTCGTGGTGAAGTCGCAGCGTCACATGATCCCTTCCCGTAGTGCGCCGGGTTGCGGCTCGGCTGGAGCCGTAACCTGCGGATCCGTGTCGAATGCTGGTGGAGGTGGGCGACTGAAGCGACTGAAGCGACTGGGACTCGAAGACGGTAGTACAGACTAGCCGACACCACGGCCGGGGCAGTGGATTGCTGCTCCGGGACACGAGCAGCTACCGAAGTTTGAGTCGCTGGAGCCTGAGACGCTTGGGTCGCTGCCCGTCCGGGGCAAGGAGTGCCTGGTCAAATGGCGTTTGCCCGCCAAGAACAGCGACTGAAGCTACTGAGGGTCTGTTCTTATGACGTCATCAGAGAAAAACGCTGTGTGTGTTATATACCCCACCGAGCGTCGCTTCGGTCGCTCAGCAGCCCTGGGCAAGCTCTTGACCTGGTGTTTTGCTGAGCGACTGAAGGGGTAGCGACTGAAGCGCCCGTCGCTCCCGGCCGCTGGCCACCGCGTCCTTGTCTGGCATGGTTCCGTCGTACATGTGCAGAAAGGGCCACCAGCCTGGCCGCGCCAGCGACCGGAGTGACCGAAGCGACCCAGCCTCCGTATTGGGCTCAAGTACTTGCCGAGGAGAACGTGCGGCGCTCATGTTTGGCGGGTTGCGCCGCTTGGGTCGCTTCCAGCTCCAAGACTCGTAGCGGTCGGCCGGTCATCGACCTGGTGCGGGTTTACGTTGCCGAGCACCACCCTCGTGACGGTACGGCTGGCAGGCGAGCAGGCGTTCTCCGGAGGCCATGTCCACCCGCTGGGCGGGGTGCCGACCGGACAACCTGCGGGCCGCACTCTGGGCTTGTCCAGGGGTGGAGAACGACGCGATGGTCGAGCGGTGGGCCGACGAGGCCGACGAACGCCGCATGGGCTCCCCGCCCCGAACGATCGGTGTGTACGTCGCTGTCGAGCCGCCGTTGCTGGACGAGCCGTTCGAAGCCCGGCGCGACCGCGCTGGAACAGGCCCGCTCTGCAGGCAGGTTTCACCCCCGTCTACGACGTGTGGTGGACGGCTGCCTGCAAGGCCCCCACGGCGATCGTGACGGCCCCCGGACCCTGATCCAGGGTCCTGCTGCTGTTGGGCCGTCACCTTCGCCCACGAGCACTTGGCGGCTGGTCCGCCGCCGCACTGCAGGCCGGGGGTGCTGACCTCGGAATACCGTCGCGCTGGAGGCCCGCAAGGCGGTCGACGCCGACGACACACCAGCCCTCGCGGCCGAGCCGCCCCCGGCCGGGCTGCGGTGACGTTCCTGACCGAGCGTCGCCCGGCCGGCCACCATCCGGGCTCAGTTCCCGACCTGGCAGAAGCCGCCGCCCGTGACCGGATGTCGTATCGCGGATTCCTCGCGGAGCTGCTGATGGCGGAGTGCGACGACAGAGCCTGCCGCCGTTCAGAGCTCCGGACCAAAGCGACCGCCTCCCCAGGGAGAAGTCCCCTCGCGCGTTCGACTTCGACGCGAACCCCAACGTCGACCCGGCGGTCAGCTGTTCTCCCGCCTCCAGCAGGTCACGACGGAGGTTTCCCAGGACGGCCAGCCGATGCGTTCCTGCCCGGGGAACGAGCCGTCAGGAGGTGGATCTGATGCGTGAGTGCGGTGCCAGGAACCAGTCGGTGGCAATGTCGGTTTCCGTGATGCGTCCGATCAGCGCCAAGGCTGAGCTGATGCTCTCTGGATACTCCACGGTTTTGTCGAGGATGTCGTCGTCGCTGATCTGGAAGCGCAGATCGTTCATCAGGTGATCGAGCGCGTGCGGTTTGTCGTGGGGTCGGACCGAAGCGCGGTGTCAGCCTTGCGGCTGGTCCGTTTCTCCGGCCCGCCCTCCGAACCCGGCGTGCGACTTTCACCGCACCGGGCTCTCCACAGGTTCAGGCCACTGGAGATGGCTCTGTTCGCCGTGACCAGGGTGTGGGGATGTCCCAGGCGCGCCAGCGATACCGAGTGACCGCGATCGATGCCGCGTCCAGCAGGACGGTTCCCTGTGCGGAGATCTCCCAGCCGTTGTTGAGCAGCCGGGTCCGTATCTTCCGCCACGACATGCCACCGTGTCGTTTGCGCAGCCACCAGTAGAGGCGGTGCCAGACGTAGTGGCCCAGGTAGCTGAACGTCCGTTTGGACGAGCCGTGCCGAAAGTAGTTGCACCAGCCCCGAATCACCGCGTTCAAGCGGATCAGCAGGGTTTTCAGGTCAGGCTGTCCTGGGTGGATCAGCGCCCGCACCTTAGCGATCACCGTGTTGATCGCCTTCTTGCTCGGATAGGTGTAGACGGTCCACTTCCGAGTTCCTCGCTTGCGGCGCCGCTGGATGTGGTGCCCCAGGAAGACGAACCCGTCATCGATGTGGGTGACCGAGGTCTTGGCCTCCGACAAGCGCAGGCCCATCGGAGCCAGCACCGCGGCCGCCTGTCCCCTCAACTGTTCGGCGTCGTGACGGGTGCCGTTGACCATGGCGACCCAGTCATCGGCGTAGCGGACCAGCCGCCAGTTCGCCACCCCACGTTGACGCCGGTTGTCGCGCTGCCGGACCGTGGCCATCGCCTCCTGGTGCTCGGCCATGAACCACTCATCCAGGACCGATAAGGCGATGTTGGCCAGCAGCGGAGACAGAATCCCACCTTGCGGGGTTCCGGCGCTGGTCTGGTCCTGCTAGCCGAGTTCGGTGAGGATCCCGGCCCTGCAGAACGCCTTCACCAGCGCCAGCACCCGCTTGTCACCGACCCGCTTGCGCACCCGGCCCATCAGGGCCGAATGCGAGATGGTGTCGAAGCACGCCTCGATATCCGCCTCCAGCACCCACTCATAGCGGTGGGAGCCCATGTGGTGGATCTCGGCGATCGCGTCGTGCGCGCGCCGGTTCGGGCGAAACCCATACGAGCACGGCGCGAAACCGGCCTCGAAGATGGGTTCCATGACCAGCTTCAGCGACGCCTGAACGACCCTGTCGGCCAGCACCGGAATGCCCAGCCGACGCTTCTTGGAAGTGCCGGGCTTGGGGATCAGCCGTTCTCGAACCGGCAAAGGGTGGAAGGAACGCGAGCGTAACTGCTCGCGTATCCCGTTCAGGAACGCCTCTTCGCCCCACCCGGCAGGGATATCGCGGGCCGTCAGCCCATCGACACCCGCCGTGCGGGACCCGGTGTTGCCCCGGACCCGACGCCACGCAACCACGAGGAACGCCGGGTCAGCGACCAGGTTGAACAGATCATCGAACCGGCGAGCATGATCCTCGCCGGCCCAGCGGTGCAGTTTGGTCTGAATGCTCAGTACCCGCACTCTGCCGTCTCCGGCTCCAGCAGCAGCGCGCCCATATTCACAGGCGGCCTCCTGACCTGACGTCCCCACCTGCTCGAAACTGCTGCCTGCCTTCCCCATGTGCGCGGCTTTCCCGCGCTCGGAGTACTACGCAGGCTCCGCCCCACCCCGCGCCTTCGGCAGACGACGCACCTATCCCCGAACCGTCCTGGATGAGACCGAGCTCGGGGAGTGACACGAGATGGTTCCCACGTTCACTGCTGACCGCTCGCGAGAGGAGGTGCCCAGCTATGCCCCTGCGGCATCGCCCTGGCTACGCCGTAGACCTTCACCAGAGCCTCCCGGCCAAGCGCGACAACCGGCCCAGGAGTTCCCCGCCAAGCACCTTCGCCCGGCGGGTACGCACCGCAACCCAGCCCATATCCGCCAGATTCGAGCTGGTGGAAGCCTTGAAGGGCGTTACACCACTGGTTCCTCACGTACACCTTTCCCGCTCGTTAACCAGGCCCACGCCGTCTGGCAGTACCGACGCGCCCTGACGTTGTCGAGGCTGCTCCCACCCTCACCCACGACTCCGGGATCAGGCTGCCTCCCACTTCACACGACCTGCTACGACAGGCCATCGGCGGAGCCCTTTCATCTCCGCACGGTCAAACAGCGCCTCGTGGCGCACACCGCATCGCTTCCGGTTCTCGGGCGAGAGCGGGTCGAAGGAGACGACCGTGCGGCCGTCGCGGGCGTAAGCGAACGTTGATGTCCATGGGAGGCCGAGGGCCTGACGGCCGCCTTCGGTGACGGAGCGCACGCGCTCGCCGTCAGCATGCCCCGGCACGATGCCGATCCAGTCGTTGACCTCGGCAAACCAGGTGGGTTCGTCGTCGATGTTGTGATCGAGGATCTCGCTCAGGTAGCACGGAGTCCGGATGACGAGGTCCAGGTGGAAGCTTCGGGCGAGCGTTTCGAGGTCCACGTCTTTGATCCACATGGCGCCGAATCCCAGAGATGCCAGCCGGATCCAGGACGTGGCTGACGTAGGCGACGGAGTGTCGGCGTACAGGTGAACATGCACGAGTCCGGCGCGATGAGCTTGCGGGAATTGCGGCCGGGCCGGGGCTGAACCGGCGGGCAGGCGCCAGGTACCTGTCGGGCGAGGCCGCTGCGGCGCCGCCGAAGAGCCCCGGGGACGTCATGATCTACTTGACGGGTGCGGAGTCATCCAAGGAACGGTGTGACCCGGCGGGTGATGCGCGGGCACGGGGCACGCGGTGCGTATCCCGGGTGCATGAGGCCGCGCCGCGCCGCGCCGGGTCCGCGGCGGCATCGGCGGTCGCTCGCCGGCGGCTCGGAGGCTGCCGTATGACCACGGACCGGCGGGTCCGGCGGACACGATCGCTGCTGCGTCAGGCGGGTATCGAGGTCGTCCGTGAGAAGGGCTTTCGCGCGACCCGGGTGCGCGACATCACCGAGCGCGCCGACGTCAACCGAGCCACCTTCTACGCGCACTACACCGACAAGTACGCGTTCGCCGAGGCGATGGTGCGCGAGGAGATCCGGCGCCGGTTCGCCACCCGCCTGCCTGCGGCGCCCGCGCCGGTCGCCGGCCTGATCCATGGCCTGGCGGTGCTGCTGTCGGAAGAGTCCGGCCGGGCGGACGGCTGCCGGCGGAACATCGACGTGCTGCGTCCGCTGATCCAGCGCGCGGTGCGTAGCGAGGTGTCCGGCCTGCTCGTCGAGCGGCACGCGTACGAGTCGGCCGTGACGGCGCACATCGTCGGCTCGGCGATCGTCGGCGCGGTCTGCTGGTGGCGGGAGAGCGGGTTGCCGGACACCTCCCCCGGCCAGGTGGCCGACGAGGTGACCCGAGCGGTGCTGTACGGATCGCCCCCGACGTCGTAGCGGCCGGGCCCTTGTGTGCGCTCGCCGTCCGGCACCTTGCCCGCCCGCGGGTGGTGTACGGGATCTCGCGTTGCCCGCCGCCGCTTCGCGGTCCTTGCCGCGGCACCTTGCCCGTCCACCAGCGGGTTCACCATCGAAGCTGCTCCCCCGCCGGTGGCCGCCCCGCCCGCGGCCCGTCGAGGAAGAGCCCCGCGGCCTGGCTGTGGAGCTGGAAGGGGAAGTCGTTGACGACCCGTTGCCTCCATGGCCGGCTGGCGATGGCGTGCGTCATCCGGCGCGCGGCACGCGGACGCCGCATGATCATGTCAGCGAGCTCCCACGCCCGGTCCACCAGGCGCTCGCGCGGCACGATCTCCGACACCATGCCGTACTCGAGTGCCTGCCGCGCATCCACCGCCTGGCCGGTGTAGAGGTGGTACGCGGCTCGCTTGGTGCCCATCACTTCCTGGAACGTGAGGCTCTGCCCGTCCCCGGGCGCGGTCGACATCGGGAAATGAGGGTCGAAGAAGCGTGCCTCTTCGGCGCAGATCGTGATGTCACAGGCGAGCGCGATCTCGGTGTGCGGCCCGGGCCCGTTGACCGCGGCGATCGTCGGGATGTCGAGGCCGAAGACGAAGTTCTGCAACAGCTTGGCCGCGTCCTCGTACATCTTGGCGATGTCGCCGGCCGTCCGATCCAGCTGCCGGTCGGCGCTGCGCCGCGCGTCCAGCCAGTGCTCGCCGGTGCCCGTGAGGATGAGCACCTCGTTGTCCGGGTCGTTGCCGACCTCCAGCCATGCCTGCCCCCAGGCGTTGTGACCGGCGAAGGTCTGGACGTAGGAGTCGCCGCCGGTGTGCATGCGAAGCTCAAGGATCCCGTCGCGGCGGCGCATCACGAAGAAGTCGCGGTACTTCTGCGCGTACTCGGCGAAACCGGGGCGGCTGACAAGGCCGGCCCAGCTGGCTGTGGTCAGTTGATCGGTCATGCGGACATGCTCCTCGCGCGCCCCAGCGGGCTCAATCCGCAAAAGACGGCCCGTGCCGGATACTCGACAGATCACAGAAAACGTCGAGAACCGCCTCGCTCCTCGACCGACCGACCGGCCGCCTGCTGTCGGTGTCGATGGCGCTCAGGTGGCGATTCCCCGGCTTGCGATGAACGTCGAACGGGCGAGGCAGGCTTCTGTGAGCCTCGGAATGCGTGGCCTCGCCCTTGGCGTCATCGCAGGGCTGCCTCGACGGTGGGGACGTGCGGGACCGTGACGCCGTCGGCACTGTCCTGGTACGCGGCATCACCGGCACCGAGTGACCACCGGGAGCGGGGCGCGGCTCTCCCCTGCGGGCGGTACGGACCGAGCGTCCTCCGCCCGCTTCAGCCTCAAGGCGCGAAGCCCCTACCTGCTCGAGGACAACGCCACATCATCGCTGGAAGAACGAGCGGGGTCGGCGCCGTCGTCGTCCAGCAAGTACGCCTCCACCGCCACCGAGACAAGGGTGGACAGATGCTCCGCGCCGGTGTCCTGTACCAGGTCGTTGAGGATGTCGAGCTCGGCCGGGCGGAACTGCACAGGCCACAACACCCGGCGGATACCCGGCTTGGACTTCGAACGGAGGTTTCTGCGGGGCGGGAAGCGCGAGCCGTTGGGGCGGCTCACCTCCAGACGGGCCCTGACCAGGAACGTCAGCATGTTCTCTGTCAGGAAGTGGTCGATGGCGTCCATCGCGAGCTGTGCGTACTCGATGCCCTCGTCGCGGCTCAGCACCCGCGCCCGCTCCTTTGCCTCGGGCTTGACGTAGATGCTGACCTGCTCGGGCGTCTGGTAGGCGCTCGAGCTCGCGCCGGTGGCGGCGATGGTCCGCGGCGCCGGGCGCGGGCCCGGCTGCGGTGCGGGCCGGGTGGGCTGCACCTGAGCCTGGATCACCTGTGCAGGCGCGGCGGGTGGAGTCTGCGGAACGAGGTCGGTGTGCCGGCGGGGCTCGGGCTCCACCGGCGTGGGCGACGGTCTGGCTGCGGATCTGGCAGGGGCGGGCCGTGAATCCGTAGCGGCAGGTGCGGCGGAAACCTTCTCCGCGGAGACCTTCTCGGTGGAGCTCGGTGCGGCGAAGGCCGGTGCGGCGGGAGCCGGTGCGGCGGGAGGCGAGATAGAGGCGGGCGGCTCCTGTCGCGGAGCGGTGACGGCGCCGCCTGGCCTCTCCTCCTGAGGAGAGGCGCCCTCCACCACCGGCCGTGCAGCGGGACCGTCCGCTTCAGCCCGCCTGGTACGTCCCCGATCGACCGGAGTGAGGCCGGAACCCGTCGCGGGCTTCTCCTTTGGCCGCGCCTCGGGCTCGGCCTTGGCCTCGGAGGGAGCTGTCTCGGGCGGCGACGTGACCGGCCGGGACGCCGGATCCCGGTTCTCCGGCGGTGCGGCCGTGGAAGGTTCCTCAGCGGGCGGCGGCTGGGTGACGAGCGAGGCCAAGCCACTCTGCCCGCGCTTGCCCCGCGCCCGGGTCATCCCGCCCAGTTTGGGCTGGGGGGGCTTGTCATCGAAGAATTCCGAGGTCACGCGTACGCCTCCGCTTCCAGCTCCATGGCCCGCTTGATGATCTCAGCGGTGGCCTCCTCCATCTCGATCGCGGAGGTTTCGGCCGATTCCGTGCTGAGGGTGAGTTGATGCTGCTTGGCGTGCCGCTTCCAGTCGGACCCGGCCGTGAGATCGGCCAGTTCGGCGAAGACGCGTCCGTGCTTCCTGCACTGGTCGGCGACGTTCACTGCCCGGGTGATCACGGTCTGGAAGATCGGGATTCCCGAGTCGCCGAGGACTTCGGCGATCTCCCGCCGCTTCTTGGCCAGGAAGCCGATCTCCTTGAGGCCGATCACCTCCCCGTCCTCATCCCGGATCTTGCGCAGATGCTGACGGTCGAACCCGAACAGCAGCACGCCCAGCGGGGTGATGCTCGGATTGAGCCGCGTGGCGACGTCGAACACCTCGCTGACACCTTCGAGGCCCTGGATGGCCCCTTGGTCGAAGCACACGGGGATGAGCACGTACTCGGCGGCGACCGCCGCGAGGTGCTGCAGATCGGCAAGGTTCGGCGGGCAGTCGATGAGGATCCACTCGTAGTCGTGCGCGACTTCCGCGAGCGCCTCGGCGAGGCTCAGCAGGATCTCTCGCCTGGGGTCGATGGACCTGGTGCCGATCATCGACGCGGTGATCCTCTTGAGGATCTTTCCGCCAGGGACGACGTCGAGTTGCGGGCGTACGTCCCTGATGATGTGCAGCGAGCCCGTGCCCTCGACCACATCGATGACGCTCTGGCCCTCATCGTCGCCGGGCTTGCCCTGATGGCCCAGGTCCAGTCCGAGGTTTCCCTGCGGGTCGAGATCGAGGGCGAGCACACGCTTCGACGATCCGGCGCTGTGCAGAGCGGCTGCCAGCTGAGCCGAGATGTTGGCCGTCGTCGTGGTCTTGCCAGCCCCCCCCTTGTTGTTCAGCACGATGATCACCCGCCTCAGCTTGGGACGGATCGCCTCGATGATCTCTTGTGTGCTCATCGCGTGGCTCGTGCTGGCGGTGTGGGGGAAGGTCATGGATCTGCTCTCCTGTGCATGCCGACGACTTGGTGGAAGAGCCTTCTGGTTGGCGGTGGGCTGAGCGACAGGCGGCCCGACTGTGGCGGCGGAACTTCCGTCACATTCCTAACAGATCTGCTGTGCCCTTGCCACGCTTACGCCGGGCGTGTCGCCGAAATCGGTCGGCTTCGCTGGCGTTCCTGTCTCGGGATGTTCGGGCGATGCCTGTCTTGGCTCTCTCACTCACTGCGCGTGCTGAGTATCCGTCGTACCAGGTCCTGTGTACATCGGGAGAGGGTGGAGCTGTCGGTTGGGCTTCCTACCGCGTACCCAGTGCTCATCCAAGCTTGGATGCTGTTGCCATGACCTATCTGCCTATTGGTTCGTGCTCCTAGGATTGACACTAGTGAGACACCCTTTATAGAGCCTGTGTTCGCCCTTACTGTCATGCATATCTTAGCCATGGTTATTAAGATTATGCACAATCCTATGTGTATAGCTATCACTGAGTCTATGTGAGATTTATCTGAAAACCTTATTGAAGACCTGTTGCTGCCTATAGTGACAGACCTGTCGTAGCACCTATTAGTCGTCCCGAACAGGGGTGATGCTTCCTTGAGGTCATCCTATGCCCTTCGTGGGGTGCCCGCGCTGCTCGATTTCGACAGCGTTCCGCTGGTCATATCGGGACCCCTCTCGCAGTGTTTCACCTGGCCCGCTGGGAGCAGGGAGACCGCAACCGAGTCGGAGCGTAAGTGAAATAGTCTTTGCCCTGTAAGGAAATCAAGGTCCCCACTAGGCCATCGCAGCTGCAGGAGTCATCGTGGTTGAGCCCCAGCGTTCAACACACAGGCAGCGCCCGCCGTACCGTGAAGGCCCCCGCCGAGAACAGGGAAGGCGTGAGCCTCTGTCGGTGGGCATGCCGAAGTGCGCCCACACCCACGGGCGCCGGTTCTCGCCCGGGGCCTCAGCGCGACGGTACTCTCACAAGGTGATCACTTCGTGCGGGCGCAAGCATGCACAGTGGATGGTGCCAGGTGAGTTATGGGCGCCGGATCGAGCCAAAGGGCCCGCCGAGTCGTACCATGTCGTACCGCCCTCCTCACGCCTTGACCAACCGGCGGCAACCGCGACGACGTCACCCAGGTCATGCGGCGACCGCGCCCGATCGTCAACGGTGTCAACGGCGGCCCCCATGGTGCTCGCACTGCTCCGCGCCGCTTGCACATCCGCTACAAGATCGCACGACGACGACATCCAGCAGACCTAGATGGGGGCCTCGCCACCACGATCATCCGCCGGCAACGTCCTCAGGTAAGCGTCTCCACCTGGAACATCAGAGACGCGGGCTCGAAAGAGGACATCCCTCTCGTCGCTGAGCGGCGAGAGTTCAGATGGCCCCGTCTGATTTGTAGGATGATCCTATCTCAACCGTCCTTTTGAACGGCCTTGGGCTCCCCGATCAATGGCCGCGTGGGAAGTCCGCATGGCCCTATCTGTCGGAGAGACGACTGCCGGGCACCCGACCAAGAGCCCCGAGGATCGACGCTTCCTCTCTACCACTGGTAGCCCCATGTTCAGAAGAACGTCGCCCACGAGATGCCCGAACATCCCACCTATCCCAGCCCCGCCGGTCAGCGGACCGCTTCCGGCCGCTCACGTGTCCCCGAACCGGGCACGATACTGCTCAGCCGCGAGTGCGGCGGCAGTGGCGTGAAGCTCACCCAGCTGCTCACGGAACGAGGCATATCGAGGCTCTTCCAACGCCTCCACGACTTCCTGCACCCACCAGCCGATCTCCCGCAGGGTGGAGTAGTGAGCCGGCGACAACGGCCACCGCATTTCTCTGACCACCCGCCGGAGCCCGATGAGACACTCCGCCAGCTCGTCGTCGATGAGGTGATCGAACCGAGAACGGGACGCGACCAGCTGGCCGGCCGCCTCCCACAGTGCCAGGGCATGCCGGTCGTACCAGAGCGCTTCAGCGGACGTGCTCTCCGGGGGAGTCCTCGACAACCGGTGCGCTCGTTCCAGCCGTTCGCTCCGGCCGAGCCCCAGCCGGAACGCTCGATGCCGGAGCAGCCGATGCTCCACGGCCTGCCGGCTGCGCACGTTGATCGGCGGCGCCATGCGAATCATCGCGATCTGCATGGCGCGCCCCAGTTCCAGCAACTCGTGCTCGAGACGCTCTGCCTCGTCGGGACGGTGCGGGCAATAAAGACGTACGTAGGCGAGCACCCACAGACCATCCAGAACATCGTTCGACGTCACCCAGTCGGGCACCCTGCGGCAACTCAGGACATGGTGGATCACGGCCAGGGGATGCTCGGCCGGATCCCGGCTCTCCAGGGCCTCAAGATCGGGGTCGCGTACGTCCTTCCGTCGCTGTACGATCCGCTCAATGGCTTCCTGACCAGCGGTTTTGCTGATTCGAGGCAGGGCGCGCTTAGGCATGTCAATATTGTATTGACGAAGATGATCTTTGGTGGCGGATGTAGTGCGGTCAGACTCCCAGATGTCTGACGGCCTTCAAGGCGACAGTCCGTCGCGGCAACTGGAAGCGGACATGGAAGCCCACAATCGGAATTGTGACGTTGGGAGCGCTACTTGGCCCATGGGGGCAATAGGTGGCCCATCTGGGAGCGACAGTTGGCCCCGCGTGTCCGCCAGGCAGGGCCGACTGGGTGCTTCAGTTGGCGGATGTGCACTTGAGCTGGCGAGTTCCGCGCATATGAGCAGCGAGGAGAGGCTGCTTTGGCCCGGCTCGATCTGCCGCGACGCGCTGGCGAGAGGGATGTTAGGCCGTTTGCGTGCTTGATCAAGATCTGCCGTATGTCTGTGCCGCCGAGACTGCTGGGCCAAAATAGCCCACATGTCTACCATGCCCGAAAATCACGTTGAGACCGCACAGCCTTCCCCCATCAACGACTACGACAGGATGGCTGAGGGGTACGCGGCCGAGAACGAAACGAGCCTCGCGAACGCGTACTATGAACGGCCCGCGATGCTGGAGCTCGCCGGGGACGTGACCGGCCGGCGCATCCTCGACGCCGGCTGCGGCTCGGGTCCCCTGTTCTCCGCGCTGCGCGATCGAGGCGCCATCGTCACTGGCATCGACGCGAGTGCCGGGATGCTGGAGCTGGCCCGGCAGCGGCTGGGCGCCGATGCGGATCTGCAAGTCGCCGACCTGGCCGGCCCGCTGCCCTTCCCCGACGAGGCGTTTGACGACGTCATCGCGTCCCTGGTGCTGCACTACCTGGAAGACTGGGGACCGACGCTGGCTGAGCTGAGACGCGTGCTGAAGCCTGGTGGCAGACTCCTCGTCTCGGTCGACCATCCTTTCAGCGTCGCTCTCTTTCAGCACATGGCCGGGGAGAAGCCCAAGTATTTCGAGACCCGCAGCCGGACCGAAGAATGGACCATGGGTGGGCAGACTGTCCAGATGAGGTTTTGGGGCCGGCCGCTGCACGCGATGACCGAAGCCTTCACCGCGGCGGGCTTTCGCATCAGCGTCATCAGCGAACCGCCGTTTGCGCCGGAAGCCCGCGAGCTGTTCCCCGAGGAGCTCCGCGAGATCGAGCCCACCCGCACGAGGTTTCTGTGCTTCTTGTTCTTCGTTCTCGAAGCCAGCTAGGCGCCTCGTAACGATCAATCGTGGTGACTGAGCGTTTTCAGCGGGCGATTCCTGAACTGAAGCGCTCAGTCACGGCAGGGAAGGCTCTCCACCGGTCCTGGTTTTGGCGGAATCGGTGGTACGTCTGCTTCAGGAGTGCTGTGGTTGAGTGATGACAGTACGCGACGCTCCGGAGGTGCGGTCGGAGTCCTGCGGGTTGGAGGAACTGTTCTGCGCTCACACCTCCAGTGAGCAGTCGCGAGGTTCGCTGTTGCTGAGCCCGCAGTGGCCGCGCCGATGGAGTGGGACGTGGCGAACCCCTGCAGGTGAGCTGGTATGCCCAGCCCGGGACCTGGCGGCAGTGTCGTCGTTGGAGTGCGTACCAGTTCGCCGGTTCTCCTGGCGAACAAACCAGCGCCACCGCCCAGGCCTGCAATACATGGTGTCGACGGCCCGGATGCACGGGTTCGAGTCGCTGGAGGAGCAGAAGCTGCTGCTGGCGCTGGACTTCGCCGGCGCCGTGGTGGAGGTCCTGCCGCAGCCGTTCCGGCTGCGCTTCGAGACCGACGACGGGTTTCGCGAGCATGTCCCGGACTTCCTCGCGGTGCTGCCTGACGGATCAGCATGGCTGTTCGACGTCCGGCCCGCTTCGTTGATCCGAGATCGCGACGAGGTCGCCTTCGCCGCGGCGCGGGAGGCGGCGTGGGCGGTCGGGTGGCGGTATTCGGTGGTGGCGGGGTGGCGGCCGCACGTGCTGTCGGTAATCGACGCATTGTCCGCGCAGCGCCGCATGCTGCAAGACCCACTGGGCTTGCAAGGACAACTGATGGCGGCGATCGCTGCCGGGCCGGGCAGGTTCGGGGAGCTCGTGGCGCGGACGTCGCTGCCGGCGGTCGCCCGCGCGCATGCCCTGCATTTGCTCTGGCACCGCCAACTCGGAGTCGATCTATCTCGTCCGCTGTCGGACCATTCGCTGGTGCGCTCGCCGGCTGAAGGAAACGGAGCATGACGCGGCCGGCGGGTTTGTTGGAGCTGTCGCTGGGGTCGATGCTCCGGTTGGATCAGCAGGAATGGGCGGTGGCGGCGATCGAGCCGCAGTTCAGCCGTGTGCTACTCCGGCCGACGAAGGGTGAGCCACAGTGGCGCACGATCCGCTGGCTTGCGCATCACCCCGATTGCCAGCCGGTCCCTGAAGCGCCCACGATGCCAAAGGGTGTCCACCATCTGACTACCTGGGGCGACCTGACCGAATATCAGCGCAGCGTCGTCCGGCTTCGCGCAGCTCACCTGAACGAGGTCGAGACCGGGTTCCGCAGCGGAGACCCCCACCACCCGGCTCCTGGAGAGCCTCGGCCAGCCTACGATCCAACTCGCACCACGCTGGGACAGCGGCGGAAAGCCAAGGTCACGGAGCTGGCCGGTCTTAATGGGCAGGAAGCAAAGCTGCTCGGGTTGGATCAGATAAGCGAGCGGACACTCAAGCGCATGGCCGCGAAGTGCGACGAACGCGGCGCGCTCGGTTGCGCGGACGGCCGGTGGATGCGGGCCAGCCAGGGCCGCCACAGCATCACCGAGGAGATCCGGGAAGCCATCTTCGCGGCCCGCGCCGAGAGCCTGCGCCGATCGAAGATGACCATGATGGCTCGGAGCGTGCTGATCCGCCAGTATGTTGCGGAGAAGTTCGGGCCGCAGGTCGAGGTTCCTTCTTATCGGACCTTGCGTGAGGTCTGGCTGGAATGGTTCGGCCCAGGTGGAGCTCGGCAGCGGTATGCGCGCTCAGCCGCAGCGGTGGACACGGGCCGCGTTTACCCCGTGGTGCACCGGCCTGGCCAGATCGTCGCCCTGGACACCACACCGTTACCGGTCAAGGTGCGGGAGAGGATGTTCGGAGATCCGGTGACTGCTCGGCTGACGCTGGCATTAGATCTCTACACGCATTCGGCGGTCGCGTTCCGGCTGACGCTGGTCTCGGAAACGTCAGTGGACGTGGCGATGCTGTTGCGGGACGTGATGTTGCCTTTGCCGATGCGCGAGGGCTGGGGCCCGGAGATGGAGTGGCCCTACCCGGGTGTTCCGGCCCAGGTGGTCGCGGAGTTCGCCGGCCACGCGGTGGCCGGGCTGCCGTTCTTCGCGCCGGAGACGGTCACCACCGATCACGGTTCGCCGTTCAAAAACCACGACCTGGTAGACGCTCAACGTGTCCTGGGCTGCAACATCCTGCCCGCACGCGTTCTGCGCCCAACCGACAAGCAGGCAGTCGAGCGGGCGTTCGGGGCGCTGCGGTCGCTGTTGTTCGAGGAGTTGCCCGGCTACACCGGCGTGGATGTCGCCGATCGCGGCGTCGACCCGGAAGCTGACGCGGTGCTGACGCTCGCGCAGATGGAGCGCACGATCGCGCGCTGGATCGTCCAGGTCTGGCAGAATCGCAAACTGGGCGAACACGCGCCCGCATGGGGACCCGGGGAGGAGCACTCCCCGAACACGCTGTTCGCGGCTGCGATGGAGCAGGGCGGCTTCGCGCTGCAGATCCCCAAGCCGGAGCTGTATTACCAGGTGCTTCCCGCTCACTACGTGAAGATCCCCAACCGGCGCGGGGTCAAGATCGCCGGACTCTGGTACGACGGGCCCGCCCTGGGTCCCTACCGAGGCAAGCCGTCCGGTCGGGGCGGCCAGCATAAGGACCGCTGGGTTATCCACCGGGAGCGCCGGGACCGGCGCACCGCATTCTTCCAAGATCCTAAATCTCCAGCCGTCTGGCACGAATTGCGCTGGAACGGACTGCCACCCGAGGGCGAAATCCCCGCTTTCTCCGACAAGACGGTCGAAGAGCTGCTGCACCAGGCCCGCGCGCGTGGTCTGTCGCCCCGCTCGGACGCCGAACTGCTGCCTGTGCTGTTGGAACTGCTGGGTGGGCTCATCCCGGTCGACCAGTGGCACACGCAGCAGCCCAAGCAGCAGCGCACCAGCCGAGCTCGGCAAACGGCCCAGGCCGACGCCGCGCGCCAAGACCGCCAACCATCCCCTCGTTCTCCGGATGTTCCCGCGGAGGTCGTTCCTCTGGCCTGGCCGCAGCAGGCCCGCCAGGCGGCTGAGGAGATCGACGCCGAGCGGCGCCGCCGTCGCGAGGCCGTGGTCACTTCACCACCGCAACCACCTCCACTCCTGCATGACGCGCTGCGCCGCAAGAGCATCTTCCTGATCCCTGACGATGACGATGACGAGGCGTCGCCAGCTCAGCCCGAGCACGGAGAACCAAGCCCATGACGTCCGTTCGAAAAGCGGACGGCCAAGGCCCGGTGCCCTTCGTACTCCCCGGAGAGGTGCCGTTCCGGGACACCTTGGCCGGGTGGGAGCACTACCGGACCAGCCGGGGCCTCTTCATCCCGGCCCCGCAGCTCAGCCTCGCCGAATGGCGGCTGCTGTCACCGCGCCGGCGGATGCTGCACGACCTGCACCGCGCCGCGACGCACGCCAACCTGCCGGTGATCGCGACGCCGATGAGCGCCGCGGTGGAGAAGCTGCTGCGTGCCCGGATCGAGTCCAACGCGCTCAAGTACAAGCCGACCACCCGATCCGGGATCATGGTCTTCGGCGGGGGATTCCAGGGCAAGACCGAGACGGTCTGCGAGGTCTGCGCAGCCTTCGAGGACTTCTGGCTGGACGCGCACCTGCACCTGCCCAGTGCCAGGCCCGGCACCCGTGACCTGCACGCCCCGGTCGCCTACATTCAGACCCCTGTCACGGCCAAGCCGAAGTCCACCTGCAAAGCGATTTTGAATTTGTACGGCGCCGACCACAAATACATGGACCTGCCCGAGCTGATCCGCCAGGTCGCCCAATCCCTCCACGACCACGGCACGAAGGTGCTCGTGCTGGACGACATCACCCGGCTGCGCATGCACCGCGCCGACGACCAGGACGTGCTCGACCTCATCCGCGCGTTCATGAGCATGCACGTCACCCTCATCCTTATCGGCGTCGACATCCCCGGCTCCGGCCTGCTGCAGGAAGGACGCCATGATCCCCGCACCGGCCAATACGTGTTCCCGCCCTCCGCCTACGCCCAGCAGGTCAAGGTCAACGGACTGGAGCCCACTCAGACCGAACGCCGCTTCGACCTGATCGAACTCGACCGCTTCCACTATTCCACCTCCGAGCAGATCGCCGCCTGGGCCGCTCACCTGACCGGAGTTGAACAGCACCTACGCCTCATGAACGCCGCCCCTGGCATACTCGCCGGCGGCACGATGCCCGAATATCTCTACCGACGCACCGACGGAGTAGTCGGCCTTCTGGAACGACTCCTCGAGGACGGCTGCCGCGAAGCCATTGACACGGGTGCCGAGAAGCTCACCGAGAATCTGCTCGACAACGTTGTCCTGCGACCCCCCGACGTGCCGGAACGTGATCCCGCTGCAGGTGAGGTCCCGGTGTTGCCCCCGCAGCCCACTCGGCGGGGCAAACGGGGCCGCAACACGGTCTTCGACGATCACGGACCCGCAGCCGCCGGAGAAACGAGATGAGCACAAGAGCTGCATCCGTGCTTCCCCGAAGCCTCGACCCGCTGGCTCAAGAGTCACTCCCCGGCTTCATCCTGCGGCTTGCCCACCGGCTCGGTCACACACCGGCCAGAATCGCGGCCTTGACCGCGCTGGACCAGAGCAGCGCTTTTCCCACCATGGTCCCTTACCATCTGCTGATCCGCCTCTCCGATGAGGCGCGGGCATCCTTTGCTGCTGCGACTCGCCTCACCCTTGCTGAAGTTGCCGACCTCACGCTCAACACGCTTGGGGATCGCTACCTGCTGCCCGACACCTATGTCGATCGACTCGCCCACAGCAGAGTCGACTCCGATCCATGGCTGTCTGCCCCCGCAACGCGTTATTGTCCCCTTTGCCTGGCCGGCGACGGTTCAGCGATTCAGAACGCTCATGGCGGTCCATGGCGCAAGACTTGGTATCTCTCCGTGGTGTTCGCCTGCACCCACCATCGGGTGCTGCTCGCCGAGCGTTGCCCAAGCTGCCAACATCCCGTCCACTGGAGCCGTAAAGAATCAAGGTGTCGATTCTGTGACACGTGGGACATCGTCGTGCGGTGTGACGGAGTTCAGCAGCGCGTCGGCGCTGGAGTATCGGGTTGCGGATCGGGTGACTGCGTAGCCGGTGGTTGCGTCCACGGGAGTGGTGTACGAGTTTGACCTGGTCACAGGCGTGGCGTCGTGAAATGGCGACGGCCATCGCGTGATCCTTCAAAGGCGCAAGTCAAGATCGAAGGAGAACACGTGATGGCCGCGGACAACAGTGTGACGCCCGAGCAGTGGCTGGCGAAGCAGATCGAGACCCAAGACCCCGGCACGGCGCTCCCGTGCTCTCGCTGCTCCGCCCGTTCCAAGCAGCGGGAACGTCCATCTGATGGTCATCGCCCTTGGTTGCTCGCCCTCGCCTGAACCGAACGCGGCGGCGATCTGTAGATCATCACCGGGCTCTACGCGGCCATCGTCATCCCACCGCCGTCTTCACCAGCAAGGTCCTGTACCTCCACGACCGGCTACTCCCCCTGTCCGGCGTGAACATCGACGCGGGCCCTGCCGTCCTCCTGTTCGTTCCCGTGCTGCTCCTCATCGCGCGCGGGCTGGGCGTCCGGCGAAGGACAAGCCGGTGACCCACCCGACCGCCGCCCTCAACGACATCGTCCACCAACGCCATCGCCTTGGCCTTCTCGCGATCGCCGGCGAAGCGGCCCGCGTGGAGTTCACCCACCTTCATCAGACGCTCGAGCTCACCAGAGGAAATCTCAACCGTCACCTCGCCGTCCTGGAGGAGGCCGGTCTGGTCGTGCTGGAGAAGGGATACGACGGGCGCCGCCCGAAAACGTGGGTGGTCATCACCGCCGGGCGAGCCTGGTTTCGCGGCAGCAGGTGGCTCCGGAGCCGCCACACCCCCGTTTCGAGAATGGGGTGTGGCGGGTGGTGTCATTGGGCGATCCAGTAGGCGTGGATAATGGTCTGCTCGACGGTGTTGCCCGAGCTGTCCCTCGATCCGACGCGGAGCGAGACGAGCCCGTCCGCGGGGTGGCCGTAGCGGCTTTCACGGTGCACAAGCTGGATCTGTGATGTTGTGCAGGCGATGTCGCTGTACGTCATGGCCGGTCCCTTTCTGGGTCGCCCGGTGGGTCGGATATCTGGATGACGTGCAGTGGCTCGTCAAAGGCGCGGATGGCCTGCGTCCAGTGTGAGCTGTCCAGCGTGAGCACCGGGCAGACCGAGGTGTCGGCCAGCGCGGCGACGTGGGCGTCGCCCCAATCGAGGTCGGTTCTTCCCAGTACGGATGCCAGGATGATGCCGTGCTCGGGTTCGCGGAGCCCGGCCACGGTGATCTGGTCCATGGTGGAGATGCCGAGTAGAAGATCGGTGGCGTCCTTGGATCCGGAGTCTCGAGCGGCCTCGGCCAGCGCGACGACCGACATGACCATCGGCTGGCCCTGCTCGTCCCAGCGGGCCACCATCTCCATGAGGTCGAGGTCTCCGCGCGCCAGCTCTACCAGGACACCTGTGTCGAGGATAAGCGGCGGGAGCGTCATTGCGCGTCGCTGGTGATACTGGCGAGTTGCTGGGCGACGTGGGCCATGCGGCGTTCCACGCGCGCGTGGTCGGCGCCGTCGTGGGCGCGGTTGCGGTGGGCTTGGAGGATCGCCTTGCGTCGACGGTCTTCGCGGACTTTCGCAGCAAGGGCTTCATTGACGTAAGCGGACAACGAACCGGTCTGGGTCTTGGCGTACTCGACCAGCTCGTGGTCTACGGTGACGCTGATGGTGTCCTTGGCGGGCATGGCCACATCCTAATACCATAGTAAGATCTTTTGCGGTTGATGCCACGCTGGGTGCCAACCGCCCCACGCAGCCTGCCTCCTCGCACGGCTGGTAGGGGCGAGCGGGGCTAATATCGATCCCGCTTGCGACGCATTCGAGCAACAGCCATAGCGAGAACCCTGCCAGCCAAGGCCCGCGCCGCCAACTGGCGCGCTCTAGAAGCAACGCCGTTCAGTTAAGAGTTAGGGCTGTTCGTCAAAGCCGGTGAACAAAGCAGCGGAGCCGCTGTAGAAGAGGTGTGTCACTCCAAGACATCC
>NZ_JBFANV010000058.1:0-71415 GCF_040674955.1 Nonomuraea sp. NPDC049695
GCCGCCTGGTCGCGCAGCCGCTGCAGCATGGCGGCGGTGGTCTGCGGGTCGAGCAGCGACTGCCCGGAGGCGACCGTGCGTACCGCGCCCACCAGATCGGAGCCGTGGATCTGCTTGAGCACGTAGCCGGAGGCCCCCGCCATCACCGCGTCGAACAGCGCGTCGTCGTCGGCGAACGAGGTCAGCATCAGGCAGGCCAGCCCCGGCAGACGGGAGCGCACCTCCCGGCACACGTCCACGCCGCTGCCGTCCGGCAGTCGCACGTCGAGGATCGCCACGTCGGGCCGCAACGCGGGGACGCGAGCGATGGCCGACTCGGCCGTGCCGGCCTCGCCGATCACCTCGATGTCCTCCTCGGACCCCAGGAGCGCCGCGACACCCCGCCGCACGACCTCGTGATCGTCGACGAGGAACACACGAATCATATTTACGACGCTATCCGACCGCAGGCTTGGAGATGGGCATCGCCGCAGGTCAGATGCGACACTGAGAGATGTGGAGAGCGAGCGTCACCCGTTGATGCCGCAGATGCGGCTCGATGAGCTGCTGGCCGAGTTGCAGATGCGGCTCAATGCCGTGCTGGCCACGCGGGACCGGGTGCACGCGCTGCTCGAGGCGATCGTGACGGTGGGCGGCGAGCTCAGCCTGGAGGCCGTGCTGCACCGCATCACGGAGACCGCGACGAAGCTGGTGGACGCCAGCTACGGTGCGCTCGGCGTGGTCGGCAAGGAGCACACGCTCATCCAGTTCATCCCGGTGGGACTGACCGAGGAGGAGACCGCCAGGATCGAGCACTGGCCGCGCGGCCTGGGCCTGATCGGCCTGCTGATCAAGGATGAGCGGCCGCTCAGGTTGGCCCGCATCGCCGACCATCCGGAGTCGTACGGCTTCCCGCCCGGCCATCCGCCCATGGGCGCCTTCCTCGGCGTCCCGATCCGGGTGCGGGAGGAGGTTTTCGGAAACCTTTACCTGACCGAGAAGCGCGGTGGCGGCGAGTTCGACGAGGAGGACGAGGCCATCGTGATAGCGCTGGCCACCGCCGCCGGCGTCGCCGTGGACAACGCCCGACTGTACGAGGTGTCGCGGCGGCG
Source organism: Nonomuraea sp. NPDC049695 (assembly GCF_040674955.1). Lineage (NCBI taxonomy): Bacteria > Bacillati > Actinomycetota > Actinomycetes > Streptosporangiales > Streptosporangiaceae > Nonomuraea > Nonomuraea sp. NPDC049695. The sequence continues at coordinate 1,092 of NZ_JBFANV010000058.1, forward strand.
TGAGACCTGGCTGCAGGCGTCGTCCGAAGTGAGCACGAGCCTGCTGTCCGGTGCCGACCTGGGCCAGGTGGTGAGCCTGGTGGCGGCTCGCGCCCGGGAGATGACCGACGCGGACCTGGTCGAGGTGCTCGTGCCCGAGCCGTCGAGGCAGTCGCTGATCGTGGAGTTCGCGGCGGGTGAGGGCGCGGAAGAGCTGCCGGGCGCCGTCTTCGTGGTGTCGGAGACGCTCGCGGGTCAGGTGTTCACCGAGGGCGAGCCGATGTCCGACGCGGACATGCAGAGCGCCCCGCGTCCCGGCTCGCCGCTGCGGCGGCTGGGGTACGGGCCGGTGCTGATGGCGCCGCTCGGGAACGCGCCGAGCGTGCGCGGGGTGCTGGTGCTGGCCAAGCGGACCGGGCGGTTGCCGTTCAGCGATGCGGATCAGCAGATGCTGCAGGCGTTCGCCTGCCAGGCGGCGATCGCGTTGGAGCTGGCCGAGGCCCGCCGCGACGCCGAACGGCTGGGCCTGCTGGAGGACCGCGACCGCATCGCCCGAGATCTGCACGACGTGGTCATCCAGCGCCTGTTCGCGACGGCGATGACGCTGATGAGCACGATCCGGCTGGTGGAGCGGCCGGAGGCGGCCAAACGGGTCCAGCACGCGATCGACGAGCTGGACGAGACGATCCGGCAGATCCGTTCGTCGATCTTCGCACTGCAGGGTTCCGCCCAGGCCGCACCCAGCCTGCGCGGGCAGATCGTGGCGCTCGTGGAGGGCGCCGCCGGCCACCTGGGCTTCATGCCGGGCCTGCGCATGGAAGGGCAGATCGACACCCTGGTTCCCGAGCCGGTCGCCGAGCATCTGCTGGCCGTGCTGCGCGAGGCCCTGTCCAACGTGGTCCGCCATTCCCGCGCGACCCGCGCCGATGTTCTCGTCCAGGCCGCCGATGCCGAACTCGTCCTCATGGTCACGGACAACGGCGTCGGCCTGGGCGAGACCGGACGCCGCAGCGGCCTGCGCAACGTGGAGGACCGGGCCGCCTGCTTGGGCGGCACCGCGGGGTTCGCCGGCTCCGAAGAGGGCGGCACCCGGCTGTGCTGGCAGGTCCCGATGTGAGGCCGGCTCAGTCGGCGATGCGGCGGCCGGACACCTGCTCCGCCTCGACCACGATGTAGTGGTCCCGGTTCCCGGGCGCCCAGGCCGTCAACGGCAGCTCCGCCAGCCGGTCGCGCTCGGTCGGGTCCGTCACGGCCCGCGCGAGCCCCACCGCGGTGACGGACCAGCCGGTACGCCGCTCCAGATCGAAATTGTCGGCCTCGAACGCCACCACGGCTCTTCTGGTGGCGGCGGCCAGCTTCGATCCGGTCGAGGTGCGGATCACGATGGAATGGCCGTCGAGATGGAAGTTGACCGGCTGCACGGCCGGCAGAGCGTGATCGGTGAACACGATCCGCCCGATCGGTGCCGTGGACAGCAGGTCAAGGCACTCCGCGCGCGAGAGCACCTGAAGTCCGGACGAGTCGACCTGCATACCCTCACCCTCTCTGCTCGGAGCCCGTCAGCGTAGAGGCGAAAGTCCCGTCCTACAGAACAGCCAGTCCGTCAGCCCCGCGTCCATGGCGCCGGGCACGCTCGTCACCATCGACGGGACCGGTGGAGAGGTCGCCGTCGGCAGCCCTCGCAGCGCCGCAGAACGCCTCAGAAGCGCCCACTGAGCAGGTGCTTTGCGGGCTTGCCGAGGAGGCCGTCCAAGCGCGACTCTTAGATGAGCGGGTCATCGCTTCGGGGGAGGTTGCGATGAGCGCATACGGCACGACCATCCCTGCGGCGCGTCCCCGGACGCTGACGGTGGGCGTGGAGGAGGAGTTCCTGCTGCTGGACCACGCCGAAGGCCGTCCGGCCCTCGCCGCGCCGGCGATCCTGGCGCTGCTCGACGGCGACCCTTATGTCAAGGCCGAGGCCATGCGCTACCAGCTCGAGACGGTCACCGGCGTGTGCACGGACCTGGCCCAGGTGGCGGAGGAGCTGTCCCGCCACCGGACGCTCGCCTCGCGTGCGGCGGAGGAGCTCGGCTGCCACCTGGTCGCCTGCGGCATCGCTCCCCGGCAGGTGCCCGGCCTGTCCGCCCTCACGGCCGACGCCCGCTACCGGGAACTGGCCGCCCGCCACGGCTCCCTGGTCGCGAGCTCCTGCACCTGCGGCTGCCACGTACACGTCGGCATCCCCTCCCGCGAGCTCGGCGTGCAGATCCTCACCCGGCTCCGGCCCTATCTGGCCACCCTCCTGGCGCTCAGCGCCAACTCGCCCATCGCCGACGGCGGCGACACGGGCTGGGCCAGCCGCCGCCACCGGCAGTGGAGCCGCTGGCCGACGGCGACGCCTCCCCGCGTCTGGCGGTCGGCGGCCGACTACGACGCCGCCGTGTGCCGCCTGATCCGTCGCGGCCGTGCCATGGACGAGCGGAGCGTGTACTTCCACGCCCGCCTGTCACCGCGCTACCCGACGGTGGAGCTGCGCGTCATGGACACCTGCCTCTCGGTCGAGGACACCCTCCTGATGGCGGCCATGGCACGGGCGCTCGTCGCCCTGGCCATCGCGGACGTGAACCGCGGCGTGCCCGTCCCCGCGATGAGCGACAGGCGGATCGTCGCCGAGCTGGACGCCGCCGCCCGCCACGGCCTCGACGCGCCGGCCGTCGATCCGTACACCTCGCGCGTCATGCCGCACCGCGACCTGCTGGAGAGCCTCCTGCCGCGCCTGCCCGAGCCCGAACCGATCGCCCTGCTCCTGCGGGGCCTCGCCCTCCGAGGCACGGGTGCGGCCAGGCAGCGGACGATGTGGGCCCAGGCGGGCTCACCCCGGCGCTTCGCCCAGCTGCTCGCCGGCGCGACACAGGCTCGAGCGTGAGGGTAGGGGTCGACATATGGGGATACGCACGTGGCGGGCCTGTCGCGAGGGAGGGGTCATGACCGTCGAATCGCTGACCGCCGAACAGGTCATGAGCCGGGTCCTGGTGGCCATCAAGCCGGACGAGTCACCGTTGATGGCCTGGGAGCTGATGCGCCGCGCCGACGTGCATCACCTGCCGGTCGTCGACGGACGGCACGTGCTGGGCATCCTGACGCGGGAGCAGGTGGCGGCGTCCTGGTCGGGCGGGCCGCAGGAACAGTCCGGCCGCCAGGTGCGGACGCTGCTGGGGCGTGAGCGCAGACCGGTGGTCCGGCCGGACACCCCGTTGGCCAGGGTGGCGGGGACGATGCTGGACGCCGGGTGCGACGCCGTGCCGGTGGTCGACGGCGGCGGGCTGGTCGGCCTGGTCACCGCCTGTGACGTGCTGGCGGCCGTCGCCGGACGGGTCCGGCCGGCCGAAGGAGCCGGTGAGATGGTCACCGGGATGTTCCACCTTGAGCCCGTCCTGCCTCCGACGCCCTCGCCGGGAGGCACCTGACGAAGCCGCTCACCTCACCGTGAGCCGCTGACCCGTTCCGGATTCGCACGTTCCGGGTACGGCGGACGGCATGAACACGATCGGCATCGTGCGGGACCGTCTTCTGGCCGCCCTGGCGGACTCGGCGGCCCCCGTGGACGCGCCGGGCCCCGGCGGGACGTGGCCGGACATCGACTACGCGGGCCGGGACGTGGCCGTCTGGGAGCCGTTCGAGCACCTGCGCCGGCTGGCGAGGCTCGCCCGCGACGCCCCCGCCCAGGCGTTACGCGCCCTCGACGTCTGGCTGGAGCTCGATCCCCACTGCCCCAACTGGTGGTACAACCAGCTCGGCGCGCCGCGGCTGCTCGGTGACGCCGCCCTCCTGCTGCACGCGCGCCTGTCCGCAGGCCAGAGCTCCCGTGTGGCGCACGTGCTGGAGCGGGCGGCCTGGGACCGGATGGCGGGCCAGAACCTGCTGTGGGCGGCGGAGGTCGCGATCCGCCGCGGCCTGCTGACGGGCGATCTCGACGTCCTGTCCGACGCGTTCGGCCGCGTGGAGGCAGCGCTGGCCGTCGGGGAAGGCGAGGGCATCCAGGCCGACCAGAGCTTCCACCAGCACGGCGCCCAGCTGTACTCCGGCGGCTACGGCCACGCCTTCGCCAGGGACGCGGCGGCGCTGGCCGCCCTGGCCGCGGGGACGCCGCCGGCCTTCTCCGGCCGGGCGCTCTCCGTGCTCGCCGACTTCCTCCTGGACGGTCAGCGGTGGATGGTGCACGGCGGGCGGTACGACATCGCCTGCATGGGACGCGAGAGCTCCAGGCAGGGCAACTCCGGGCAGGCGCGCGAGCTGGCCGCGGCCGCCCGCGCCCTGACCGACGCGCCCCGGCGGCAGGAGCTCGCCGACTTCGCCGACCGTCTCGACTCCGGAAAGCCGCTGGTCGCCGGTGCGCGCTACTTCTGGCGCTCCGACTACCTGGCGGTGCACCGTCCCGGCTGGTCGGCGGCGGTGAAGACGTCATCGACCCGTACCGTGCTGTCCGAGGCCGGCAACGGGGAGGGGCTGAAGGGCCGGCACCTCTGCGACGGTTTCACGCCCCTGTGGCGTGCCGGGCGCGAGCACGCCGAGCTGTGGCCGGTGTGGGACTGGCGGCACCTGCCGGGCACCACGGTCGTCTACCGGGCCGGCCCGCTGCCGGTGTCCTCCGGCTTCGACGAGGACGCCGGGGGATCCGGCTTCTCGGGCGGCCTGTCCGACGGCGAGTACGGCCTGGCCGCCATGCACCTGCGACGGGACGGGCTCGAGGCACGCAAGGCCTGGTTCTTCTTCGCCGACGAGTACGTCGCCCTGGGCGCCGGCATCAGCTGCGGCGACGCGGACGCGCCCGTGCACACCACGATCGACCAGAGCGCGCTGACGGGCCGGGTCGTCTGCGACACCGCCGTGGTCGCGCCGGGCTGCACCACCGTCTGCCCGGACGCGCGCCGGATCCACCACGACGGCGTCACCTACGTCTTCCCCGAGCCGGCCACGGTGACCGTACGCGCGGGCCTGCGCCAGGGCAGCTGGGCCGAGCTCAACCGCTCCCAGTCCGACGCCCCGCTCAGCGCCCCGATCCTCGAGCTCTGGATCGACCACGGCGTGCGGCCCGGCGACGCGTCCTACGCCTACATCACGGTCCCCGGTGAGGCCGGCGCCCCGGAGGCGATCAGCGTGCTCGCCAACACCCCGCGGCTGCAGGCGGTACGGCACAGCGCGCTGGGCGTCGTCCAGGCCGTCTTCCACGAGCCCGGCGTGCTCCGCGTGCCCGGCGGCCCGGACATCACCGTCGACCGCCCTGTCCTGCTCCACCTCCGGGAGGCCGGGGGCCACCTCGCCCTCGCGACCGCCGGCCCGTACGGGCACGGGCCCGCCGCCGTGGTCGGCATCCGTCACGGCTAGGGGAGCAGGGAGCGTCCCAGATCGACGATGAAGCGGGCGAGCGCGGCCCGCCTGCGGAACAGGTCGTGCAGCTCGGGGGTGGGCTCCTGGCCCAGAAGCTCGATGGGGATCGCGGTCCACGCGCTGCGCAGCACCAGCGCGGCGACGTAGCCGAAGGAGACCTCGCCGGGATCCGCGACGTCGGCCGTCGCGGCGGCGTACGCGGCCTCGATCGCCTCATGGACGGCCGGCAGGTCCGCGGGGTCGAGCTCGCCGGTGTGCGCGCGGCCGACCAGGAGCTGGCCGAGGTCGAAGCCCACGGCCGCCGGGTACGGCCAGCCCCAGTCGACGGCCACGAACTCCGCCGAGCCGTCGGCCGGGACCAGCAGGTTCATGGGGCCGGCGTCGCCGTGGACGTGGGTGTGCGGGAGGCGGTCCAGGGCGTCCAGCAGCAGGTCGATCCGGTCGGCGAGGGCCAGGAGGTCGGCTCGCAGCAGAGGGTCGGCGTTGGCGGCGACCAGCGGATGGCGCCACGTCGCCGGGTCCCGCAGGATCGGCAGGAACAGGCCGGCGACCGGACCCGCGCAGTAGTAGTGGAGGCTGCGGTTGAGCGGCTCGCGCGGCGCGGCCGAGCGGCCCGCCACGGGCCGGGCGGCGGCCAGGTCGCCCAGCAGGCGGGCGGCGACGCGGTAGCGGTCCAGGTCCCACGCGGCGGGAGCGACCGGCACGTCCTCCAGCCACATGACGAGCCGGTCGTCCCCCAGGTCGTCCAGCCGGTACATCCGGGGCAGCCGCAACCCGGCGGGAAGCGGCGGGCGGGCCAGGTAGACGTCCGCGTCGGCCCGCCAGGGGAAGTGCGCGAGCGCCGCGGCCCGCGTCTCCTCGGGTATCGCCGCGAACAAGGCCGAGTGCTTGATCGCGTGGATCGACTTGACGAAGAACGACCAGCTCACGCCGCCGGTCGTCGTGCCGCGCACGCGGTGGAGCGAGGCCGTCGACAACGACCCGGGACCATGGTGAAGCAGCTCGACGTGCTGCTCGGCGATCTCGGCCAGCGGGTCGCCGAGGCTCGCGCGGACGAGGTCCGTCAGGCCGGTGGTCAGCGTCACGGTCATGGGCCCCAGCATGCTGGGTGCGACGGCGCTCTCGCATGAGCATGGCCTACTCAAATACGCTTTCGCCGTGGCAGCCTCCTGGCCGTTCATCGGGCGTGCGACGCAACTCGCGGAGATCAGCTCCGCCTCCCGGGGCGTGGTCGTCGCCGGTCCGCCGGGGACGGGCAAGAGCCGCCTGGCGGCGCAGGCCGTACACGGTCTCGACGGGGTCGCCTGGGCGCGGGCCACCGCGGCCGCCGCGGAGATCCCGCTGGGTGCCTTCGCCCCGCTGCTCCCCGCCACGCCGCCCGCCGGCAACCCGCTGGGCTGGGCGGCCGCCGCGCTGCGCGCGCCGGTGCTGGTGGTGGACGACGCCCACCTGCTCGACCCGGCCTCGGCCGCGCTCGTCCACCACCTCGTGACGCGGGGCGGCACCCGCGTGATCGCGACGCTCCGCAGCCGGACGCCCGTGCCGGACGCGGTCCTCGCCCTGTGGAAGGACGATCTGGTGCCGCGGCTGGAGCTGGAGCCGTTCTCCCTGGAGGAGACGGAGGCCGTCCTGGAGGCCGCTCTGGGCGGCCGGGTGGAGGCGGCGACCGTGGCCCGGCTGTGGCGCGCCAGCCAGGGCAACGTCCTCTACCTGCACGAGCTCGTGCTGTCCGGGATCCTCACCGAGGACGGGGACGTGTGGCGCTGGCGTGGGCCGTTGACGATCACGCCCACGCTGCGCGAGACCATCGCGGGCCGCATCGGCGAGCTGACCGCGCGGGAGCGGGAGGCGCTGGAGCTCCTGGCGTACGGCGAGCCGCTCGGCGCCGACCTGCTGGCCGTCCTCGGCTCCCTCGACGCCGTCCAGCACCTGGAGGACCGGCAGCTCGTCACCGTGCAGGCGGACGGCCGGCGGCTCCAGGTACGGCTCGCGCACCCCCTGTACGGCGAGGTCATCAGGGACGGCTGCGGCGTGCTGCGCGCCCGCACGATGATGCGCCGACTGGCCCAGGCGGTCACCGAGGCCGGGCTGCGACGGCGCGAGGACGTGCTCAGGGTGGCCGTCTGGCGGCTGGACAGCGGCCTGCCCGGCGATCCCGGGCTGCTGCTGGCGGGCTGCGAGCGCGCCCGGGTCGTCCGGGACCTGGAGCTGGCCGTACGGCTCGGACGCGCGGCCGTGGCCGCGGGCGGCGGGACGCCCGCGCTGGCCGCGCTGGGCACCGTGCTGTTCTACACCGACCGGCACACCGAGGCCGAGGAGATGTACGCCACCGCCTGGGCGGCGGAGATGACCGAGGTGGCCCGGACCGACCTGGGCGTCCAGCGGGCACTGAACCTGACCGTCGGGCTCGGCGACGTCCCACGGGCACGAGCCGTCCTGGAGGAGACCACCCGGCTCGCCGGCGGCGACGGCGCGCGGCAGGGCATCCTGATCATGCGGGCCGTCCTCGCCGCACTCACCGGCGACGTCGCCGCCGCAGAGGACCTGCTCGCGCGGACGCGGGACCTGGGCCCGCTCAGCCCGCACGGCGAACGCATGATCGGCGGGGCCGACGCGGCCGTCCTGCTGGCACGGGGCCGGGCCGCGGAATGCCTGGCCCGCGTGGCGGAGGCCCGCGCCAGGCTCGCGAAGGAACCGGACGCCATGCGCAGCCTCTCCGCCGCCCTGACCGGCTACGCCGCGAACGCCGCGCTGCTGCTCGGCGACCTGGACAGCGCCGAGCGGTTCGCGGATGAGGGATACGACCTGGGCGGCCGGTTCGGCAGCTGGACGCGGGCGATCCTGGAGTTCGGCACAGCGAAGGCCCGCGTGCTGCGGCTGCGCGGCCGGCTCACCGACGCGCTCGCCTGGGCCCGCGACACCGTCGCGCGGCTGCCGCCCACCGGCGTGCTGGCCGGAGCCTGCCTGGGCGAGCTCGCGCACGCGTACGCGCTCGTCGGCGACCTGGCCGCGGCCGAGGAGGCCCTGGCGCGGGCGGAGGCCACGGGCATGCCGATCGGCCCGTACGTCGTCCTGCCCCTCCGCTTCGCCCGCGCGTGGACGCTGGCCGGTCGCGGCGACGCGGCCGGGGCCGTCGATCTCTGCCTGGAGACCGCCGAGAGCGCGCTGCCCTGCGACGTGCCGTTCGCGCTGCACGACGTCGTCCGGCTGGGCCGTCCCGACCTGGTGTCCGCCAGGCTCGCCGCGCTCGACGTGGAGAGCCCGCTGGTCGCGCTCTTCGCACGGCACGCCGCCGCCCGCGACGGCGCGGAGCTCGACGCGGTCTCGGAGGGCTTCGAGCGGCTCGGCCTGCTGCTGTACGCGGCGGAGGCGGCGGCGCAGGCGGCCGCCCGCCACCGCGAGGCCGGGCTGTGGCGCGGCGCGCGGGCGGCGGAGACCCGCGCCTGGCGGCTCTCCCAGCGCTGCCAGGGCGCCCGCACGCTCGCCCTGATGGACCTCGACGTCCCGGGCCTGACGCCGAGGCAGCGCGAGATCGCGGTGCTGGCCGCCCAGGGGCTGACGAACCGCGAGATCGCCGAGCGGCTGGTCGTGTCCGTCCGCACCGTGGCCAACACGCTGTACGCCGTCTACGACAAGACCGGCGTCAACGACCGCGCCGCGCTCGCCGCCATCCTGAATCGCTGATCATCTCCTCAAGAGAGGAAGAGCCGGCGCCCGCACGCCGTTGAACGCCACCCCGAAAACACCCCAAAGCACCAGTAACTTGCAAATAAGCCCTTCAGCTTGGATGCGGTGCTGACACGTCGAAATGGGCAGTCAACTTCCTGATGCTTCCCGTATGGGCGGATTGCGATGCTGGCGGCATGGGCCGCCCACCGGCGGCGCACATGCACCTGGAGAGAGCGAGTGAGCATGCCCGATATCAGCCTCTCGCCGGAGGCCAAGTACCCCACCGCGATCGAGGAGAGCTACGCCGCACTCCAGTGGATCTCCGAGCACGGGGCCGAGCACGACCTCGACCCGGCCCGCATCGCGGTGGCCGGCGACTCCGTCGGCGGCAACATGACCGCGGCGACCACCATCCTGGCCAAGCGGCGCAACGGGCCGAGGCTCGCCGCGCAGCTGCTGTTCTACCCCGTCACCGACGCGAACTTCGACACCGGCTCCTACGAGCAGTTCGCCACCGGTTACTTCCTCAGCCGCGACGGCATGAAGTGGTTCTGGGACCAGTACACGACCGACCCCGCCCAGCGAGCGGAGATCACCGCCTCGCCGCTGCGCGCGAGCCTGGACGAGCTCGCCGGTCTGCCGCCCGCGCTGGTCATCGTGGCCGAGGCCGACGTGCTCCGCGACGAGGGCGAGGCGTACGCCGCCAAGCTGCGCGCCGCCGGCGTCCCCGTCACGGCCGTGCGCTACCAGGGGATCATCCACGACTTCGTCATGGTCAACGCGATGCGCGACACGCACGCCGCGAAGGCGGCCACCCAGCAGGGCGGCGAGTTCCTCCGCGACGCCCTGCGCTCCTGAGCGCCGGCACGCCCGACCATCAGGTGATGTGGCGCAGCAGCGCCGCCACGATGTCGTTCACCTCGAACGTGATGGTGCGCCCTGATCATCGCATGTCGTTCTGGATCGTGTACGCCTTGCCGGCACGGGCGTCCCAGCTCAGCACGTCACCGTCGCGGCGTGGGCGCACCTCCTGGCCCTGCTCGTCGCGGACGCGGTAGCGCCCGGCGATGAACGGCGACCTGACCCTGATCGGGCCGGTCCTGCCCGGGCGCACGGTGACGGTGTCCGGGGCGCCGTCCTTCCAGGCGGCGTCCACGGTGACGTCGCCGTGGGCGCGCAGGCCCGACACCGAGCCGTCCTTCCAGGCGGACGGCAGCGCGGGCAGCACGTGCACCACGCCGTGTCGGCTCTGCAGGAGCATCTCGGCGATGCCGGAGGTGGCGCCGAAGTTGCCGTCGATCTGGAACGGCGGGTGGGTGTCCCACAGGTTGTCCAGCGTGGAGCTCTTGAGCTGCTCGGTGAGCATCTTGTGCGCGTGGTCGCCGTCCAGCAGCCGCGCCCAGAAGTTGATCTTCCAGGCCTTGGACCAGCCGGTGCCGCCGTCGCCGCGCGCGTTCAGCGAGACCTTGGCCGCCTCGGCCTCCGGCGTGCCGGCCGCGATCTGGTCGCCCGGGTGCAGGGCGTACAGGTGGGAGACGTGCCGGTGGGTGTCGGTCCTGGAGTCCCAGTCGCTCTTCCACTCCTGCAGCTGCCCCCAGGAGCCGATGCGCAGGCCCGGGTCGAGCGCGGCCAGGGCCGCCCGCACCTCGTCCTGGAACGCCTCGTCCACGCCGAGCTGCTCCGCCGCGGCCAGGGCGTTGGTGAACACCTCGCGGACGATCTGCTGCGACATCGACGCGCCCGCGGAGAAGTCGCCGTGCTCGGGGGAGTAGCTCGGGGAGACCACGAGCCTGCCGTCACGCGGGTCGGTGTGCAGGAAGTCCAGCCAGAACTCCGCCGCGCCCTTGATCACCGGGTACGCGGTCTCGCGCAGGTAGCCCAGGTCGCCGGTGAAGCGGTAGCTGTCGTACAGGTGCTGGGCGGTCCAGGCGGCGGCCTCGGGGAACCAGAACGAGGTGGCGTAGGCGTGCACGCCGGTGAAGCCGAAGGGGTTCGTCTCGTTGTTGACCACCCAGCCGCGCGCCCCGTACATCTCCTGAGCGGTCTTGCGCCCCGGTGCGACCAGGGCCGCGATGTAGCGGTCGTAGGGCCGCGTGGTCTCGTGCAGATGGGTCTGCTCGGCGAGCCAGTAGTTCATCTGCAGGTTGATGTTGACGTGGTAGTCGGCCGCCCAGGGCGGGCTGGTGGAGTCGTTCCACACGCCTTGCAGGTTGGCGGGCAGCACGTCGTTCTCGCGGGAGGAGGAGATGAGCAGGTAGCGGCCGTAGGCGAAGAACAGCGCCTCCAGCGCCCGGTCACCGGGCGAGTCGCCGCCGGTGTAGCTCTGGCGCAGCCGGTCGGTGGGGACGGCCGGCGCCGGGCCGCCGAGGTCCAGCCGCACGCGGTCGAACAGCTCGCGGTAGTCGGCGACGTGCGCCTTCTTGAGCTCGTCGTAGCTCTTGGCGGCGGCGGCGTCCACCGCGGCGGTGACCTTGGCGTGCGGGTCCTCGCCCCTGTAGGCGGGGTAGGTGTCGGCGTAGTCGGTGCCGGCCGACAGCACGAACACGGCGCTGTCGGCGCCGGTGACGGTGATCCTGTCCCTGTCGTCGGTACGGGTGCCGCCCTCGGCGATCACCTGCACCTGGGCCTCGAACGCCATCCCGTTGTCGCTCAGCCGGCCCCGGATGGTGAGCCGGCCCCCTCTGGCCGTGACGGTCTTGTCGTCGCGCGGCGAGGTGTGCCGCAGCGTGAACGACACCTTGCCGCCCTGGTCGGCGGAGAGCCGTCCGACGATCACGTTGCCGGGGTTGGCCGCGAAGCACTCGCGCGTGTGGCGGACACCGTCCGCGGTGTAGCCGACCCGGGCCACGGCCTCCTCCAGGCTCAGCTCCCGGCGGTAGGCGGTGGGGTTCTCGGGCGCGCCGGCGAAGTCGAGGTGGAGATCGCCGAAGGTCTGGTACGCGCCGAAGCCGGTCTTGGCCTGGCCCAGCTTGGCGGCCACGTCGTCCGGCGCCATCCTGCCGTCGCGGTCGATCTGCCGCTGGACCTCGGCGACGGCGTCCGGGCGCGGGCTCTTCCAGTTGCCGTGGTCGTAGCCCGGCGAGCCCGGACCCCCGGTCCATAACGTCTTCTCGTTGAACTGGATCTGCTCGGACGCCACGCCGCCGAAGATCATGGCGCCCAAGGGGCCGTTGCCGATGGGCAGCGCCTGGGTCTCCCAGTCGGTGGCGGGCCTGTCGTACCAGAGGGTCAGGTCAAAGGTGGTGCTCACACCGTCAACCTTCTCAAAACGGACGCCGTGCCCGCCACGGGTGACTACCGCTCCTCGTACGTGATCTCGTACTTGGCGGCGATGCGGTTGAGCTTCTCCGGGTCGAGCTGTCCGTCAGTGGTGGTGGCCTCCGGCCCGGCCTCGAAGAGGTCCTCGAGGTAGCACTCCCATCCTCCGGGCGTGGAGATCTGGATCACCCGTGGGGGCGGAGCCCTTGCGCAGGGCGTGCGGGACGCCGTGCGGCAGCAGCACGAACCCGCCCGCGGCGACGTGCTCGACCCGGTCGTCGAACTCGACCTCCAGCACGCCGTCGAGCACGTAGACGCATTCGTCGGCGACATGGTGGACATGGCGGGGGATGTCGCGGACCAGCCCGGGAGCTGTTCTCCGAGCATGGTCATGACGTGCAGATGTCGGAGGTCGCCCGGGTGGCCGGAGTCGGCGTCGGGACCCTCTACCGCAAGTTCCCGACCCGTGAGGTGCTGATCGAGGCCGTCGCGGAGCAGCGTTCCGCCGAGATGCTCGCCTTCGCGCGGGCGCGATGCCCGGCCGAGTCCGATCCGGTGCAGGCGCTCGACCTGTTCCTGCGCCACGTCGGCGAGGTGCTGGCGGGCGATCGCCGGACGCGACGACCGCGGACGTCAACATGGTCGTTTGCGGCCTGGCGGCCGTCATTCGCAACTCGGCCGGTGACTGGCGGCGGTATGTCGAGATCGCGCTCGACGGCCTGCGCCCTCGCAGACCGTCCAGCAGCCCGGAGATGCCCGACTAGAGCAGCATTTACACGTGCCGTGCCATGGCATTACCCGCCACGGGTAAGTAAACATGTCGCGGGGAATGCGGCGGTGGCCATGCGTGTCATCCCGATAACCAGGTCAAAAAGCCGAAAGATTACGTTACGCATCATCGGCGACTTCCTTGAGTCAGGTGAACTGGGTGCTATGGAGGCGATGACCCGATCTCGTGCGGGGAACCTCCCGCTCGAGCTCACCAGCTTCGTCGGTCGCAGGCAGGAAATAGCCGAGGGCAAGCGCCTGCTCGCGACCGGCCGGATGGTGACGCTCACCGGTGTGGGCGGGGTGGGCAAGACCCGGCTGGCGCTCCGGATCGCCGCGGAGATGTCGCGGGAGTTCCGTGACGGGATCTGGCTGGTCGACCTGGCTCCGCTGACGGCGGGGGACCTGCTCGCGGACACGGTCGCCGGTGTCGTCGGCTGCCCCCAGCCGGACCTGGCCTCGCTCGCCGAGTACCTGCGTGACAAGCGGTCGCTGCTGGTGCTGGACAACTGCGAGCACCTGCTCAGCCAGTGCGCCGCCCTGGCCGGTGACCTGCTGGCGATGGCTCCTGGCCTGAGCGTCCTGGCCACGAGCCGGCAGGCGCTGCACCTCACGGGGGAGCGGATCCTCGAGGTCCCGCCGCTGACGGTGCCGGAGGCGGCCGAGGCGACGATGGACGACGCCCTGCAGAACGAGGCCGTGCGGCTGTTCGAGGATCGCGCCGCGTCCGTCGTGCACGACTTCCGGGTCAACGACGCCAACAGCGCGACGGTGGCGGAGCTGTGCCGGCGGCTGGAGGGTATCCCGCTGGCCATCGAGCTCGCCGCGGTGCGCGTGCAGGTCCTGTCCGTGGAGCAGATCCTCGAGCGCCTCGCCAACCGGTTCCGGCTGCTGACGACCGGGCCCACCACCGCGCCGCCGCGGCAGAAGACGTTGCGGGCGCTGCTGGACTGGAGCTATGACCTGTGCTCCGCCGAGGAACGGGCGCTGTGGGAGCGGTTGTCGGTCTTCTCCGGCGGCTGTCGCCTGGAAGCGATCGAACATGTGTGCTCGGAGGACGGGATCGCCCCAGAAAGCGTGCTCGACGTGCTCGGCCGGCTGGTGGACAAGTCGATCGTGCAGCGCCGTGGGCGGGGCCGTTTCGGGATGCTGGACACCCTGCGCCAGTACGGACTCGAGCGGCTCGCGGCTGCCGGCCAGGACAGATCCCTCCGGCTGCGCCACCGCGACTGGTGCCGCGGGCTGGCCGCGCAGGCCGAGACCGAGTGGTTCGGCGAGCACCAGATGGAGTGGCTGGGCCGCCTCACCGAGGAGCAGGGGAACGTGCGGGCCGCGCTGGAGTTCTGCCTGAGCGAGCCGGGGGAGGCCTGGGCCGCGCTCGAGATCGCCGGCGCGATGTGGAGCCACCGGCTTTCGTGGAGCTCTCCGAGCGAAGGCCACCACTGGCTGGAGCGGGCGCTGGCCCAGGAGGCCGACGCCGGCAGCGTACGGGCCAAGGCCCTGTGGGTGGACGCGTGGCTCGTGCTGCTGCGCGGAGAGGCGGAGGCCGCCAAGCCGCTGCTGGAAGAGTGCCGGGAGCTGGCGGCCCGGCTGGGCGACGAGGCCCAGCTCGCCGGGGCGGTCCACATCACGGGGTTCGCGACGTTGCTGGCCGGCGACTTCGGCCGGGCGTTCGAGCTCCTGGAAGAGGCCCTGGCCCGGCGGCGCGCCCTGGGCCATCGGGGCAATGCCTGGGTGGCGCTCTTCCAGCTGGCCATGACCGCCGTCCTCATGGGCGATCGGCGTTCGGCGAAGCTCTGCGAGGAGGTCCTGGAGACGGCCGAGCAGGCGAACGCCGAATGGTCGGTCTCGTACGCGCTGTGGGTCGTGGCTCTGGACCGGTGGCGGCAGGGCGCGTACCGGCCGGCCGTGAGCATGATGCGGGACGCCGTCCGGCTGAAGCTGCGCTGCAACGACCACCTGGGCCTCGCCCAGTGCCTGGAGGGGCTGGCCTGGATCCTGGCCGACGACGGGCAGCACGAGCAGGCCGCGCAGATGCTGGGCGCCGCCCACATGGTCTGGCGGTCGATCGGCACGTCACTGCCGGGGCTCGGTCACCTGGCGGGCCTGCACGACCGGTGCGAGTCCGCCGTCCGGCAGCACCTCAAGGAGGCGACGTTCAAGGCGGCCTTCGACCGCGGCTCGGAGTTCAGTCTCGACCAGGCCGCGGCGTGCGCGCTGGACGAGAAGCTCACCCGGCCCGCGGAAGCCCTCCAGCCCGAGTCCGACGTCACCTCGATCCTCACCCGCAGAGAGCGGGAGATCGCCGAACTCGTCGCCCAGGGCCTGAGCAACAAGCAGATCGCCGATGCCCTGGTCATCTCGCAGCGCACCGCCGAGTGCCACGTGGAGAACATCCTGCGCAAGCTGAACTTCACGTCCAGGTCGCAGGTGGCCAAGACGTGGACCGCGCGCCAGGCCGGTTGAGGCATCGTGATGATCAGTCCGGGACCGGCGAGCGTCCCCGATCCGCTCATCCGGATCAGGGGTCTGCGCAAGCACTTCGGCGGCATCCGCGCGCTGGACGGCGTGGATCTCGAGCTCCACCGCGGCGACATCCTGGCCCTGCTCGGCGCGAACGGCGCCGGCAAGTCGACGCTGATCAAGATCCTGGCCGGGATCCACCAGGCCGACGGGGGAGAGGTGACCGTGGCCGGACAGCCGCTGGGCAGCCGCGCCGCCGCCGCTCGCATGGCGTTCATCCACCAGGACCTCGGCCTCGTGGAGTGGATGACCGTCGCGGAGAACGTCGCACTCGGCGCCGGATACGCCCGGCGCGGCGGCCTCATATCCTGGCGCGCGGTGGACGACCGCTGCCTGGACGCCCTCCGGATCGTCGCCTGCCACCTCGACCCGGACGAGCAGGTCGCTCACCTGACGCGCGCGGAGCGCTCGCTCGTGGCCATCGCCCGCGCGCTGGCCACGGACGCGAGGATCGTCGTGCTCGACGAGCCGACCGCCTCCCTGCCCCTCGCCGAACGCGGCCGGCTCTTCGACGTCCTGTGCACGCTCCGTGACCGCGGTCACGGCATCCTCTACGTCACCCATCGGCTCGACGAGGTCTACCGGGTCGCCGACAGGGTCGCCGTGCTGCGCGACGGCCTTCTCGTCAGCCAGGGCCCGCTCGCCGGCCGCGATCCGGCCGGCCTCGTACGCGACATCGTCGGACGGGAGAGCACCCGCCACCGGCCCCACGTCCGCAGGCCACGGGAGATACTCCTCCGCCTGGAGGGCGTGCGCACCAGCCAGGCCGGCCCGGTCGGATTCGCCCTCCGGGGCGGCGAGGTGCTCGGCCTTGTCGGGCTCGCGGGCGCCGGGCACTGGGAGATCGGGCGTGTGCTGGCCGGCGCGCGCCCCATGCTGTCGGGCCGCGTGCTGCTCGGCGGCCGCCCGTACCGGCCGGCCTCGATCTCGGCGGCCGTCGGCGCGGGCGTCGGCCTCGTCACCGGCAACCGGCACGAGGAAGGGGCCGCCGAGAACCTGAGCGTACGGGAGAACCTCCTGGCCAACCCCGGGACGCGCGGCCGATCGCCGCTGAGCCCGCTGAGCCCGCGTCGTGAGCGCGCCGAGACGGCCGAGCTCATGACGCGTCTGCACGTCCGCCCCGCCGACACGGAGGCGCCCTTCGGTGATCTGTCAGGCGGGAACCAGCAGAAGATGCTGATCGGGCGGTCGCTCACGGCCCGCCCCCGCCTCCTGGTCCTCGAGGAGCCCACGGCCGGCGTCGACGTGGGCGCCAAGGCCGAGATCCAGCGGTTGCTCGACGAGGCCCTGGCGACCGGGATGGCCGCGCTCCTCGTCTCGGCCGACTTCGAGGAAGTCGTGAACCTGTGCGACCGCGCCCTGGTGTTCGCGCGGGGAGCGGTGACCGCCGAGCTGGGCGGCGCCGCCCTCACCGCCGCAGCCCTCGCCCGCGCGGCCACGACCTGCGGGACGGGCCGTTGCTGATCAACGATCCCGCGCGCCGGCGACGGCTCTCCGCCGACCGGCTGATCAGCGGCTACGGACTGCTCGTGCTGGCCGTCGTCCTGTTCGCCGTGTTCGCGCTGGCGCTGCCGGACACGTTCCCCACCATGGCCAACCTGACGGCCATCGTCTCCGCCTATTCGATCATCGCGATCCTGGCGCTGGGCGCGATGATCCCCATCGTCACGGGGCACTTCGACCTGTCCATCGGGTACGGACTGGGGCTGGGGCATGTCATGACGCTGCTCCTCGTCGTCAACGCCGGATGGCCGTGGCCGCAGACCTGCCTCACCGTGCTCGCCGGCGGAGTCGTGGTCGGCATGGTCAACGGCCTGCTCGTGGAGTTCGTCCGCATCGACTCGTTCGTCGCGACGCTCGGCACCGGCAGCGTCCTGTACGCGATCACGGGCTGGGTGACCCATGGCGCCCGGATCTTCCCGGGCCCCCGTGGCCTGCCGGAGGGCCTGACAGGCCTGTACGAGTCGAGGCTGCTCAACGTGCCCGTGCCCGCCTTCTACGTCCTCGCCCTGGCCGCCGCGCTCTGGCTCATGCTGGAACGGCTCGCCGTGGGCCGCTACCTCTACGTCATCGGCTCGAACCCGCGAGCGGCGGAACTGGTCGGGATCCCGATCCGCCACTACGTCATCCTCGCCTTCGCGATCTCCGGCCTGGTGACCGGCTTCGCCGGGGTCCTGCTCGCCGCCCAGCAGCAGATCGGCAACCCGAGCGTCGGGCTGGACTACCTGCTGCCGGCGTTCGTGGCCGCCCTGCTCGGCTCCACCACGATCAGGCCCGGGCGGCCGAACCCGTGGGGCACGGTCGTCGCCGTCGCGGTCCTGGCCATCGGGCTGTCCGGCATCAGCCAGCTGGGAGCCGACTTCTGGGTGACCCCCCTGTTCAACGGCATCACCCTGCTGATCGCGGTCGGGCTGGCCGGCTACTCCGCGCGGCGCCGGGCGCACGCCCGCGCCCAATGAGGAGCCGGACATGAACCTCATCCGGGCCGGCGCGGCGCTGGCGCTGGCCGCCGTGCTCGCGGGCGGCTGCTCGCGCGGCCCGGAGCACCCCGCCCCCGGCCGGATCCCCTCAGCGAGCCCGTGCCCCGGCGTGGTCGGCACCGCCGCGCGGGAGGTCGCGCGGGCCGAAGCGGTGGACGTCCCCTGGACCGGTCCCACGAGCGGGCCGCGGGCCGTTCCCGGCAAGAGCGTCGTCTTCGTCGCGTCGACCATGACCAACCCCGGCGTGGCCGGCGTCGCCGGCGGGGTGCAGGACGCCGCGCGGTCCGTACGATGGAGCGTCCGCGTGATCGACGGCCAGGGCACCCCCGCCGGGATACGGGCGGCTCTGGGTCAGGCGATCGCGCTCCGGCCGTCGGGGATCGTCATTGGCGGGTTCGACCCGAACTCCGTGGCTCAGCAGGTCAAGCAGGCCAACGCCGCCGGCATCCCGCTCGTGGGCTGGCACGCGACCAGGTCGCCCGGCCCCAGCGCGCGTCCCAAGCTGTTCACCAACGTCACGAGCAGGGTCGAGGACGTCGCGAGGATCAGCGCGTACTGGATCATCGCCAGGTCGAAGGGCGACGCCGGAGTCGTGGTCTTCACCGACTCCTCGATCCCGTTCGCGGAGAACAAGTCCCAGCTCATCAAGAAGACCCTGCTGAGCTGCTCCGGCGTCAAGCTCCTCTCCTACGAGAACATCCCGCTCCCCGACGCGGGCAGCCGCGTGCCGCAGGCGGTCTCGTCCCTGCTGGCACGGTTCGTCGACCGCTGGACGCACTCGGTCGCCGTCAACGACCTCTATCTGGCCGACGCCGCTCCGGCGCTGCGCGACGCCGGCCGGCCAGGCGGCGGGCCTCCCTACTCGATCGGCGCCGGGGACGGCGATCCGTCGGCGTTCGAGCGGATCCGCGACCGCCAGTTCCAGCAGGCGACCGTCCCCGAGCCGTTGAACGCGCAGGGCAGCCAGATCGTCGACGAGCTGAACCGCGCGTTCGCCGGTCGCCCGCCGAGCGGCTACGTCTCGCCGGTGCATCTGACCACGACGGAGAACGTGAACGGCGCCACGTCATGGGACCCGCGCGGCTACCGCGAGGCCTACCTGCGGATCTGGCGAGGAGGCTAGGACAGGTCTCACGAGGCCTGCGCGGGCCGGACCGCGTACATGACGGCGCGACCGGTTCCGAGCCGCGCCCCTTGGCGGAAGGCGGACGTGAACGCCGCTCTCCCGAGAGCGCGGCGGGCCTGGTCCGCGCACCGTACGTGCGAAGAAGCGTGATAGCACAGCCGCTCGGGCGAGGCGCCCGCCGCCTGCCACAGCGCGTGCGCCGCCCCCAGCAGCTCGGCGGCGCGCTCGTGCTCCTGCCGGGCGCCGGCGCACCAGGCCAGCACCTCCAGGCACTGGACGAGGCACCACCGGTCGTCGCTCGCCCCGGCGAACTCCGTTGCCGCCGTCACCAGGGCCTCGGCCCGCGCGCAGTCGCCCAGGTTCCACCACGCCACGCCGAGGACCAGCTGGGCGTACGAGCGGGACACCAGGGAGTGATGGGACTCGCACAGGTCCAGGAGCTCCTCGCCGAACTCCGCGGCCTGGCCGGGGTCCTCGCTCGAGCCGTACGCGGCCGCGAAGTAGAGGCTGAACAGGACCCCGTCCAGGTCGTCCAGGGCCCGGTGGAGAGCGAGGGACTCCCGCAACAGCGCGAGACCGCGCCGCCCCTCGCCGCTGGAGAAGGCCGCCACACCAGCGGTCCGTACGGCGTACGGCAAGATGTCCTCGTTCCCCGGCCGCAGGGCGATCGTGTGGCACTCCTCCAGCAGCGGCAGGGCCGCGTCGACGTCGCCCTGGCGCAGGGCGAGCATGCTGTCCACCCACAGCGCCGTCGCCCGGGCCCGGCCGGCCTCCGGCACCAGGTCCAGGCCGCGTTCGAGCCAGTAGCGGCCCTCGGTGAGCGCGCCGGAGAGCAGCCAGTAGCACCACATCGCCGACGCGGTCTCCAGTCCGGCGGAGGCCAGCGGCGGCTCGCTCAGGCACGTCTCGAGGGCCCCGCGTACGTTGGGCAGCTCCTGCCGCAGCACCCGGTACCGCTCCAGCTGGTCGGGGACCAGCTGGTCGATCCGGTGCGCCTCCGCCAGTTCCCGGTAATGGCCGACGAAACGCCCGCGCATCAGCCGCTGCTCGGAGGGGGTCAGCTGTTCGGAGCCGTACGCGCGCAGGCTCTCCGGCATGCGGAAGCCGGTCTCGTCCCGGGCCAGGACCGACTTGTCCACCAGCCCGGCCAGGAGGTCGAGCACGTCGAGCCGCTCGATGCCCTCACCGGAGCAGACGTCCTCGGCGGTGTCCAGATCAGCCCCGCCGGGGAACATCGACAGCCGCGCCCACAGCCGCTGCTCCTCGGCCGAGCAGAGCTGGAAGCTCCAGTCCATGGTCGCGCGCAGCGTCTGGTGCCGCGGCAACGCGGTGGGGGCGCCGGCGCCGAGCACGTCGAAGCGCTCGTCCAGCTCGTCCGCCAGCCGCTCCAGCGACAGGGTACGCAGCCGCGCCGCGGCCAGCTCGATCGCCAGCGGAAGCCCCTCGAGGCGCCGCACCAGCCGCACCACGCGCTCCACGTTGCCCGCGCCCAGCGCGAAGCCCGGCACGACCTTCGCCGCGCGCTCCAGGAACAGGCGGACCGCGGCGTGCCGGGCGACCTCCCGGACGGTGCGGCCGGTGCACGGCGCCTCCATCCGGTCGTCCGGGGCGCGGCCGCTCTCCGGGAGCCTGGGGCCGGGACCGGGGCCGGGAACGGGCAGCGGCGGGACTTTCAGCACCTGCTCGCCGTACACGCCCAGGCTCTGCCTGCTGGTCACCAGGACCTGCACATGGGGCGCGGCTCGCAGCAGCCGCTCCACGAAGCGGGCGCAGCCCTCGCCCATGTGCTCGCAGCTGTCCAGGACCAGCAGCATGCGCTTGGCCGACAGGAAGTCCACCAGCACGCCCGTGAGGTCGGGGCTCGCGTCCTGCAGGTCCAGGGCCGCGGCGACCGCGGGTTCCAGCAGGTCGCCGGTCTCCAGAGGGCCGAGCTCGACCACCTCGACGCCGTCCCGGTACTTGTCCCGCAGGAGCTCGGCCATCCTGAGCGCCAGCCGGGTCTTGCCGACCCCGCCCGTGCCGGTCAAGGTGAGCAGCCGAGCCTTCGACAGCGCCTTTCGCGCCACGGACAGCTCGTGTCCCCGTCCGACAAACGTTGATTTATCCGTCAAAAGCTTCATAAGGAGCCCCCGGAAAGGCGATCCCCCTGGTCGCCGACCCAGGCCGCGAGTCGAACCCGAGCGTGCACAGCATTCACCACCCAGGTTATGCCGTGGACCGTGGTACGGCTCGCCGCCGCCCTCCGGACGGCGGCTGAGGGTCGAGCGATCGCGGCCTAGAGACCGGTGTCTATCAAACGGCCCAAACATCTTGTCGCTCTCCTAGTTGCGGCCTAATCTCTGGAGGACAACGTTTTCTATCTCTCCGCCCGCAGGCATCACCTCGAGGAGAGGTTCATGTCCCCACGCGATCCCCTCGTCAGCCGCCGTACCGCGCTCAAGACCGCGTTCGACACCGTGCTCGCCGCCGGCGCGGGCGCGGCCCTGCTCGGCCGCGCCGAACCCGCCGCCGCGGCCAGTCACCCCGGCCTGCTGCACACCCAGGCGGACTTCGACCGCATGCGGTCCATGGTCAACGCCGGAGCCCAGCCGTGGAAGGCGGGCTGGGACAGGCTCGTGGCCAACTCCCACTCGCAGAGCACCTGGACCCCCAACCCGCAGGCGACGATCATCCGCGGCGGCGACGGGCAGAACTACGGCATCCTCTACAACGACATTCACGCCGCCTACCAGAACGCGCTGCGCTGGAAGGTCAGTGGCGGCGCCGCGCACGGCGACAAGGCACGTGACCTCCTCAACGCCTGGTCAGGCACGCTCACCACGGTCACCGGCAACGCCGACAGGTTCCTCGCCGCGGGCATCTACGGCTACCAGTTCGCCAACGTCGGCGAGATCATGCGTGGTTACGGCGGCTTCGACCTGGCCCGCTTCCAGCGGATGATGCTCAACGTCTTCCTCCCGCTCAACGAGAGCTTTCTCACCAGCCACAACGACGCCTGCATCACCAACTACTGGGCCAACTGGGATCTGTGCACCATGAACTCCATCCTGGCCATCGGCGTCCTCTGCGACCGCCAGGACCTCATCGACCGGGCCGTCACGTACTTCAAGACCGGCGCGGGCAACGGCTCGATCATGCACGCCATCCCGTTCGTGCACAGCGGCGGGCTCGCACAGTGGCAGGAGAGCGGGCGCGACCAGGGCCACACCATGATGGGCGTCGGACAGATGGGCGCCTTCTGCGAGATGGCCTGGAACCAGGGCATCGACCTGTACGGCTACGACGGCAACCGGTTCGCCAAGGCGTGCGAGTACATCGCCAAGTACAACCTGGGCGAGGACGTCCCGTTCACCGCCTACACCTGGGGCACCGGCCAGAACTGCGCCCAGCAGACGCAGACCGTGATCTCCTCGGCGAGCCGCGGCGAGGTGCGCCCCGTCTGGGAGACCGTCTACAACCACTACGCGAACCGGCGCGGCCTGGCCATGCCGTACTCGGCCGCGTTCGTCGCCCAAGTGCGGCCGGAGGGCGGCGGCGGTGACTACGGACCCAACAGCGGCGGCTTCGACCAGCTCGGCTTCGGCACGCTCACGCACGCCAGGACCCCCGGCACCGCCACCCTCCCGACGGGGACGACCAGGTCACTGCGCTCGGTGAACTACCCCGCCCGCTACATCAGGCACCAGAACAACCTCGGCTACCTGCACGAGGTGAGCGCCTCCAGCGACGCCCAGACGCGGCAGGACGCCACTTTCACGATCGTGGCGGGCCTCGCCGCGCCGAACGGCTACTCCCTGCGCGCCGCCAACGGGCAGTACCTGCGCCACTCCGGATGGCGGGTGCGCCTGGCCGCCGACGACGGGACGGCGCTGTTCAAGGCCGACGCCACCTTCTACGCCGTCCCCGGCACCGCGAGCGGCTCGGCGCGGCTCGAATCGAGCAACTATCCCGGCCGCTTCCTGCGGCACCGCGACTACGAGCTCTGGGTGGACGCCTACGACGGCACCGCCGGGTTCCGCGACGACAGCTCCTTCACGGCCGTCACCGCCTGGGCCTGAACCCCCCCGCGGGCGGGCGGCGCCACGGACCGGCGCGGAAAGTTTAGAAAGTCCAGAACTCCCGGGCGTTCTCCTTGGTCGCCACTTTGACGGGGATCGCCACAGACTTGGCGATGATCTGGCCCCTCGCCGCCTTGATCGCGCCGTCCACCGCCTGCCAGCCCAGCAGCCGCGGCTGCTGGGCGACCGTGGCGGTCAGCGTGCCCGCCTGCACCGCCTTGATGCCCTCCGGCGTGCCGTCGAAGCCGACGACCTTGACCTGCCGCCCCGCCTTCGGCCCCAGGGCCTGGGCCGCGCCCAGCGCCATCTCGTCGTTCTCCGCGAAGACACCCGTGATGTTCGGATGACTCTGGATCAGGCTCGCCATGGCCTGCCGTCCCTTCCCCCTGTGAAAGTCGGCCCGCTGCTTGGCGACGACTTTGATGTCCGGGTACGCGGCGATGCCCGCGGTGAAGCCCCGGCTGCGGTCGCGGGAGGCAGAGGTGCCGGCCGTGCCCTCGAGCACGACCACCTCGCCCTTCCCGCCGAGCTGCTTGGCCAGCTCCTGGGCGCCGAGCTTGCCTCCGGCCACGTTGTCGGAGGTCAGGGTCTCGGCCACCTCGGCGCCTGTGACCGTGCGGTCGGCCGCTATCACGGGGATGTTGACCTGGTCAGCGGCCTTGACCGCCGGGCCGACCGCCTCGGAGCTGACCGGGTTGACGATGATCGCCTTCATCTTCTGGCCGGTGAAGCTCTTGATCTGGTCAGCCTGCTGGGCGGAGTCGTTGTGCGCGTCGGTGACGGTCAGCTTGACCCCGAAGTTCTGGGCGGCCGCCTCCGCGCCGTCTCGGAACTGAACGAAGTAGGGGTTGTTCAGCGTCGACACGGCCATGCCGATATGGAGGTCTCCCGAAGGCTCACGGCCGGCGGACGAACCGCAGGCGGCCAGGCCGAACGCGGCCCCGACTATGAGAGTCGCGAGAATTCGCATGATCTTTCTTCTTGTTGGTTCCTGCCCTGCGCCGCAGGGTGCCGACGAGGGCCGCGGTCGCGCCGGTGTCGTAGCCGGCCGCCTGATGCTCCGCCGAGGCCAGACGGTGGCCGGTACGAGCCGGCCCGCCGCGAAACCGCTGGACAGAGTGTATGTGATGGGTCTCACGCCTGCCGAACTCGCGTTGTGAGGACCCGATCGCGGAGCCGCGTCCAGCCGGTCCAGTCCGTCGTGGGCCGGCCCTCGGGCGTGTCGCGCCCCTTGGGGAACGCTGCCGTCTCCTCAGCGTGGCCCGGACGGTACGAAGCCGAGGCGCTTGTCGACGACGTTCATCAGGGGCTTGCCGTCGAGCCAGCGCAGGGCGTTCTCCGCGAACTGGCGGGCGAGCGCGCCGGGCCAGCCGGCCGCGTCCCCGGCCATGTGCGCGGACACCACCACGCCGGGCGTCCCCCACAGCGGGTGGTCGGGCGGCAGCGGCTCGGTGTCGAACACGTCCAGGGTCGCGCCCGCGATCCGCCCGGCCGACAGGGCCGCGACCAGGTCGGCCTCGACGACGCAGGGGCCGCGGCCGACGTTGACCAGGTGGGCGGTCGGCTTCATCGCGGCCAGGACCTCGGCGTCGACCAGCCCGCGGGTCTCCTCGGTCAGGGGCGTGACCAGGACCACGTGATCGGCCCAGCCGACGTGGGCGGCCAGGTCGCCGCTCGGCACGACGGCGCCGAAGTCGGGGTCGCCGGCGCGTGCCGTACGGCCGGCGCCCCGGACCTGCATGCCGACGGCGCGCAGCAGCCGGGCGGTCTCCCGCCCGATCGCGCCGGTGCCCACGATCAGCGCGGTGCTGTCCGCCACCGTCAAGGTCTCCCGGTGCCGCCAGGTACGCGCGAGCTGCAGGTCATGACCGCGATGGACGTCCTTGGCGAAGGCGAGCACCGAGCCGAGCACGAACTCGGCGATGGGCCGGTCGAAGACGCCCCTGGCGTTGGTGACCACGACGTCGGAGTCGACGAGCGCGTCGAACAGCAGCCGGTCCACGCCGGCCGCCGCCACGTGGATCCAGCGCAGCGCGCCCGCCCGGTCCCACACCTCGCGCACGGCGGTGGAGAAGTAGTCCCACAGGAGCAGCGCGTGCGCCCCCTCGATCGCCGCAGGCAGGCCCGCGTGATCGCAGTAGCGGACGGTCGCCCGCTCCTCCACGGCCTCCACGTGCGGGGGACGGCTGTCCGCGTCGGCGCAGAGCACGGTGATGACGGGACGGTGGGCGGGTCCCGGCACAGGCGCCTCCCGGTCGTTCGCGGTCTTCCGGCGGCTCAGGCCGGACGGGACCGCCCGGCCGCCTGAGCCGCCGACCAACGTAGGAAGGCCGGACCGGGGATGTCAACAATCCATCGATCTCGCGCTTCACGAGATCGGGACGTTCGGCACGGTGCCGAGGCCCTCCGCCTCCAGGGTGATCGACTTCGTCGAGTCTGCGGGCGCGGGGAAGTAGACGTAGCTCCTGTTGACCTCGCCCTTGTCCAGGGTCAGCACGGAGTTCTCCACGAACTCGGTGCTCATCTTCAGCGGCAGGTACCGCGCCTGCGTCGCCGGGTCGACCAGGCTGAACGTGCCGTAGTCGGAGCCGGAGGAGAACGAGTGCGACCCGCCGCTGAACGGCCCCGGCACCGGGACGAACAACTCCGAGCTCTCCAGCGCGACGTCGAAGGTCGCCACCAGGTAGGCGCCGTCGCGGTAGAACGGGTGAACGTCCACCCGCAGCCGGTCGTTGAAGTGCTTCACGCTCAGCGAGCCCACCACCGGACCCGCGTCGGCGCGGAACGGGGCGGGGCCGCGTACCGAACCGCGCACCTTGTCCGCCGACGGGCCGGTCGTGGTGGTCGTGCCGGGCAGGTCCTGCTTGATCTGGTAGGAGATCTCGACGCGGCGGTTGCGGGCGCGGCCCTCGGGGTTGTCGCTGCCGTCCTGCTTGGTGTTGTCGGCGATCGGCTCGCTCTCGCCCTTGCCCGTGGCCTTGTAGACGTACGCGTCGCCGAGCTTGCCCGCGAGGTACCCGCGCACCGCCTCCGCCCGCTTGACCGAGAGGTTCTGGTTGTAGGCGGGCTCGCCCTTGCTGTCGGTGTGCCCCTCGATGAGGATCGGCGGCTTGGCGGGGTCGGCCCGCAGGCGGGTCTCCTCGACCACCTCGTCCAGCACGGCGGCGGCCTTGTCCGACAGATCCGCCTTGTCGAAGCGGAACAGCACGTCCGTGCGTAGCCCGATCGTCTCCTGGGCGCCCTGCTGCTCGGTCGTCTTCTGCGGGGTCTCGATCATTTCGTGCACGTCGGAGACCCCCGACCAGATCTTGCCCGACGGCGGCACCACGGGGAACTGGAACGTCGAGCCGGCAGCGGGCGTGTCCGTCTCGTCGCGCTGCCTGGCGACGGGCGGGGCGGCGCCGTCGGTGACCGGGACGCCGGTGAACGGGGCCATGGCCATGTCCGGCACGATCGAGACCTGCCGGACCCCGGCCGGCAGCGGCGGGAAGTACACCTCGACGGGGTAACGCACGCCGGCACGGAAGTCGTCGGGATAGTTCTCCGTGGTGGGCGTGGCGTGGCGGGTGCCGAACGCCCTGCCGTCGGCGTCGTTCTCCCGCAGCGTGAAGTAGACCTTCCTGCCGACCGGGTCGAACAGCCGGAACTTGCCGAAGCTCACGCTCTGCGTGGGTAACCCGTCGTAGCCGAAGTCGCCGCTGGAGCCGCCCTCGCCGGTGGCCGTGATCTCCATCTTGAGCACGGTGAGGTCACTGTTGCGCTCGAGCGCCTTGACCTCCACCTTGAACGGGTTCGAGCCGTGCAGGCCGACCAGCCCCTCCCGTACGAGGGTTCCGGCAGGGGTCGCGCTCGCCGGCGGCGAGCCGGTCACGGCCGGCGAGGCCGGCGGGGACGCGGGCTGCCGCGGGGGCGTCGTCGCCGTCCGGCTTCCGGTGTGCTGGGAGGGCGCTCCGCACGCGCAGAGCACCGCGGCGGTGAGCAGGAGGACCGTCGTTCGGGTGGTACGCATCGACACAAATCTCCGCGAGGCGATCAAGATCGGTCAGGTGTAGGAATTAGACGCAGGGTCCCACGTTCTTGTTCGCCTCATGTGATCTGCGGTCGCCGCATTCCCGGCCGGACATGGCGAGAGCACGGTCGCCGGGGTCGTCGCCTGGCGATCGTGCTCTCCGTCCGGGCCGGGGCCCGTGTCCCTCACTGGGGCATCAGGACCTTGTCGACCACGTAGACCACGGCGTTGCTCGTGTGGATGCCGCCGCAGACGATCTTGGCGCCGTTGATCGTGAGGTTCTCACCGGAACCCTTCACGGTCAGCTCGCCGCCCTGCAGCGTCTTGAGCGTGGCACCCGAAAGGTCGGCCGGCTCCTTCTTGCCCTCAACCACGTGGTAGTTGATGGCCTTGACCAGTTTCTCCTTGTCGGCCATGACCTTGTCGCGGGCCTCCTTCGGGATCGCGTCGAACGCCTTGTTGTCAGGCGCGAAGACCGTGATGTCCTTGGCGGAGTTCAGATTCTCCTCCAGCCCGGCCTTCTTCACGGCGCCCGAGAATGTGGAGAGCTCGGTGACCTGCGAGAGGGCGGTGGCGACCGGCTTGTCCGCGATGCCGGACAGTTCGCTCTCCATCGCGGAGCAGCCGGGCCCGGACGGGGTCGCGGCGACGCCAGGCGACATCTCTCCAGGTGACGGTGAGACCTCGGGCATGGTGGAGGTCTCCTCCGGTGCCGGCGAGGTTTCCGGCATGGACGTATCCGTCGGTTCCGGCGTGGGCGTACGAACGTAAGCATGGGCGACGGTGCCGGCGGTGCTGGCGGTCAGCGCCAGCGCCGCCGCGAGAAGCACTCGTTTCACTGTGATCCCCCCGTTTTCGATCGGTCCCGGGCTCGCGCCTGGGTCCTTCTCCAGTTTCGGGGGCCGTTGAGAACACAGGAGTTACATTTCGCCTAAGACGGCACAAAAGTGATATGTCACAACTTTGCGGACTGCGCAGTGTGGCCCGCTTCGAACGGACCCGGGACGGGCTCTGTTCGCGCTGCGACCGCCCAGAGCCCGTCGTCTCACTCGACGTCCGGGGACCTAGCAGTTGGGCGCCACGGCGTCGATCTTGCCGCCGAAGTCGTCCTTGTACACCCTGCGGTAGTCGCCGTCACGGACGACGCGGGTCTCCTTCCTGTCGGGGACGCTGATCCAGTTGATGAAGCAGCCGTCGGCGTGGGCGATGAAGGACCCCACGTTGTCGTGGAGCGCCGGCGGCACGTCCACGTAGCCGTGGTCCGGGCTCCAGCACCACGACGCGCCGGAGTAATCCCGCCCGCTCCACAGGCAGATGTCACCGGACGCCCTGGAGGCGGGGGCGGCCGCCGTGGCCGGGGCGGCGCAAGCCACCATGGCGAGCGCGATGGCGCCGGCGCCCGTTGCGATCCGCATGCCGCGTGTCGTCGACCTCATTGCCGTGTCTCCTTGTGTTCGTGCTGTTCGGGGGGAGCCGCCTGAGCAGCTCACATCACAGCATGTAACAGATCCAACACGTTCCGCTTCTGCGCGTCGGATAGAAGATCCCGGACCTGCGGTCGTGGAGAACTGGCGGCCGGGTCATAGCGGCACGCCCGTACAGTCAGGCCGGCTTGTGGCGCTGGTAGTGGCGGGCGACGCGGGTGCGGTTGCCGCAGCGGGCGGCCGAGCACCAGCGGCGGCGCGGATGGGCGGGCAGGAACAGCAGCACGCAGTCGTGGGCCTCGCACTGGCGGACCCGGGTGACCGCCGGGTCGGCCAGCAGGCCGGCGGCGGCCTCGGCGAGCCATGCAGCCAGCCGGGCCCCGGGGGAACCGGTGCGGCGGAGGGTCGCCGTGACTGCCTCGCCGTTCCAGGCGAGCTCGCTGATGGCGGGTGCGTCGAGCTGGGCTTGGTTCAGGTGCTTCAGGTCCTCCGCGGGGGGCGGAGTGGCGTTGCGGGTGTGCTCGACGGCGCGGGCGGTGTGCTCGCGTACGGCGTGGACGGCGGCCAGATCGGCAGCGGTGAGCTCGGCGGCGGCGAGCTCTCGAGCCTCGGGGAACCGGTCGGCCTGCAGGCCCAGCCAGGCGCGCAGGTCGTCGGGCGTGGCCAGGAGGTCGCCGGTGGCCGGGCGGGTGTTGATCAGGTCCAGCGCCAGCGGCTCCCCGGTCAGGGGAACGAGATCGCTCATACCTCTAATGGTATCAAGCCGGGTTGACGCATTAGGAAGTCATGGGCTATATCTAATGCATCTTCTCGCTTGAAAGGCATTAGAGATGTCGATCGCCCGCATCGTCCACCGTCACCTCGACGTCGGCGACGTCCGCGTCTTCTACCGGGAGTCGCTGCCCGACCGGGACGACGCGCCCGTGCTGCTGCTCCTGCACGGCTTCCCGTCCGCCTCGCACCAGTTCCGCCGCCTCATCGACGCCCTCGGCGGCCGCTACCGGCTGATCGCCCCCGACTACCCCGGTTTCGGTCACACCCAGGCCCCGGAGGGCTTCACCTACTCCTTCGACCGCCTCGCCGACGTGATGGAGGGCTTCGTCCAGCGGCTCGGCCTGACCCGGTTCGCCATGTACGTCTTCGACTTCGGCGCCCCTGTCGGCTTCCGCCTCGCCGAGCGGCACCCCGAATGGATCGCGGGACTGGTCGTCCAGAACGGCAACGCCTACGCCGAAGGCCTGTCGCAGGCGGCCCGCGACTTCATCGCGCTGCGCCCCGAGACGCCGGGCGCCGAGAAGGCCGTTCGCGACCTGCTCACGCCGTCCGGCACCCGCTTCCAGTACGAGAGCGGCGTCGCCCACCCCGAACTGCTGGCCCCCGACGGGTGGACCCTCGACCAGCACTTCCTGGACCTGCCCGGACGCAAGGAGGCCCAGGTGGCACTCGCGTTCGACTACCACACCAACGTCGAGAGCTACGACCGCTGGCAGGCGTGGCTGCACCGGCACACGCCGCCCACCCTCATCGCCTGGGGCACCGGCGATCCGTTCTTCCCCGAGCCCGGAGCCCGCGCGTACCTGCGCGACGTGCCCGACGCCGAACTTCACCTTTTCGAGGCCGGCCATTTCGCCCTGGAGACGCATCTGTCCGAGATCGCTCCGCTCGTCGCCGGCTTCCTCGACCGCGTGTGGTCGGAGAAGTACTGAAAGTGCTGCGCCGCGTCTTCACAGGCACTGACTGTCAGAAATGAGGCGCGTACTGACCAGATGACAAAACGGCAGCTCATAACCCTTAGTGGGTCAATTGGTTTATATTTCAGCCATACCCATAGATGACAGTATGTCTGATATATACCCGCTTCTGGTGGTAAGTGAGTATTGACGGTGGCGAGGCGGCCGTCATAGCCTGCGGGTGCATCGAAGCTGATCTTCCTGAGCGATCCGGGGGGCCCGCTCGGAGGCTTTTTAATGCGGGGGGCCATACGTGTTTTTTTCGGCTGTCGTCCAACGCAAAAAAGATAGTGAGAAGACCATATGAGGCGCCCCGCTGTGGCCATTACCGGCGGCGCCGGTTTTCTCGGTTCTCATCTTTGTGAGCGGTTTCTGGCTGAAGGTTACCGCATTTACTGTGTTGACAATTTTCTCACGGGAGCGGTCGCCAACGTCGAACACCTCATGGCCGACGACCGCTTCCGGCTGATCCGCACCGACGTGTCCCAGCACCTGGTGCTCGCGGACCCGGTCGACGCCGTCCTCCACTTCGCCTCGCCGGCCTCGCCCACCGACTACCTTCGGCTGCCCATCGACACGCTCAGAGTCGGCTCCAGCGGCACCTTCAACGCGCTCGAGCTGGCCAAGGAGAAGGGCGCCCGGTTCGTCCTCGCCTCCACGTCGGAGACGTACGGCGACCCGCTGGTCCACCCGCAGCCGGAGACCTACTGGGGCAACGTGAACCCGGTCGGCCCGCGCGGCGTCTACGACGAGGCCAAGCGCTTCGCCGAGGCCATGACCATGGCCTTCCGGCGGGCCTGCGGCGTCGACACCGCGATCCTGCGGATCTTCAACACGTTCGGCCCCAGGATGCGGCCGTTCGACGGCCGCGCGATCCCGACGTTCATCAGGCAGGCGCTGCTCGGCGAGCCGATCACCGTGTCGGGCGACGGCAGCCAGACCCGGTCGATCTGTTATGTGGACGACCTGGTCGAGGGCGTCTTCCGCGTCTTCAACTCGGACATGGACGGACCCGTCAACCTGGGCAACCCGCATGAGATCTCCATGCTCTCCCTGGCCGAGTGGATCATTGAGCTCACCGGCTCCGCATCGGAGATCACGTACGTGCCGCGGCCACAGGACGACCCCAAGATCCGCCGTCCCGACATCACGCTCGCGACAACCCGTCTGGGCTGGTCGCCCAAGACGCCCATCGAGGACGGGCTGCGGCACACCATTGCCTGGTTCCAGGAGCATCCGCAGCTCTGGACAGCCGGCAACCTGGCACGCACGGCATCCTGAGACGACGGACGACGGACGACGCACATGAGCACCACTGCGGGGGTCGGCTACACCGACCTGTTCAAACAGGACCGTTCCCAGCCGCATTGGGCCTACGACTACGCGCGGCGCCTGATGGAGCGGCACGGGCCGGAGCGGCGCGTGGTGATCCAGACCAGCATGTCGCCCAGCGGGTGGTTCCACGTCGGCAACTTCCGTGACACCGCCTGCGCGTACCTGGTCCACCGGGCGCTGCGGCGGCTGGGACAGGACTCGCTGATCCTGCTCAGCTTCGACGACTACGACCCCATCCGCCCCAGTCAGGCAGCCCGCGACCCGGAGCTGGCCGGGTACGGCGCCCGCCCGCTGGGCGCCGCCACCGAGCGCAGCAGGCGGATCTGCCGCCGCTACATCGCCGAGTTGAAGCGCATGGGCATCTGCCCGGCGGAGGCCGACGCCGACGGCCGCACCCCGCCGGACTCCGACTGGCAGACCCACTACCAGCACGGACGCTACCTCGCCGGCACCTACGTGCCGCTCCAGCGGCGCTACCTCCGCGCCGCGGGCAAGCTCGGCAAGCTCCTCGGGCAGGCGCCCGAGCACCTGTTCAGCGTCTACTGCGAGCAGTGCGGCCGGGGCGGCACGCGTACGCTCAAGCTCGGCCGCGGCCGGGTGCGCTACGCCTGCGACTCCTGCGGCGCTCTCACCAGCACGCGGCGCACCGAGCTGGTCAAGCCGGCGTGGGCGCTCGACTGGACGCTGCGCGTCACCCACGAGCGCATCGACTGCGAGCCGGCGGGCCAGGACCACTGCAGCGCGGGCAGCACGATGGACCGCACCCGGGCGATCTACCGCGAGTACCTGCGCGCGTACCAGCCGGTGATCGTGCCGTACGGCCTGGTCCGCCAGTCGAGCGACAGCGGGAAGGTGTCGGGCTCGCGCGGCGGCGGCATGACGCTCGCCGACCTCATGCGGGTGATGCCGCCCCGGCTGATCCTCTTCCTGTACGGCAGGCCCAACTGCCTGTCCGACTTCCGCATCAGCCTGGACTTCGCCCCGTTCGTCGCCGCCTACGACGCCTACGACCGCTTCCTGGCCCGGGTGCGGGCGGGTGAGCGGCGGGCGACGGCGCTGCACGATCTCATCGCCGGCGAGGGCGAGGAGACCGGCCCGCTGCCGGGGATGCGGCACGTGCTCGGGCTGCTCCAGTCCCACTGCTACGACGTGGAACGTGTCATCGCCCTGCTCGGCCCGGCCGCCGCAGAACGGGTGCGCCACGCCCACGCCTGGCTGGCCCGCGGCAGCAGCCGCCGCTGGATCGACCGGACGTCCGAGGCCGAGCCCGGGGCCCTGCTCGTGGATGGGGACCTGCCGGAACGCTGGACGCGCGCGTCGTACCGGACGCTCTATCTGACCCTGTTCGGCACCGAGTCGGGGCCGCCGCTGCGGCGGCTGGAGGAGAGCTTCGGCCGGGCCGGGCTCGTCGCCGCCGTGCGCGCCTATGCCGACCGCGCCGAGCGCCCGCTGCGTGAACGGGTGCTCGCCCAGCTCAGGCCGGGTGATGCCGATGTGGGTTGAGATCGTCGACCCCACGGTGCAGCCGGTGCCCGCCGACTGGGAGCTCTTCCGCAAACAGCAGGGCCTGATCGCGGCCTGGCAGGCGGACGCGCTGACCACCGTCGCCTGGTGCTCCACCCGCCCCATCCGGCTGGGGATCGTGCGTGACGGGGGCCAGGCGGTCGCCCTGTTCACCGGCGAGGTGGCCGGGCTGCCGCCCCGCCGGGGCAGATACGCCGAGCCCGGGGCGCTGCCGCCGGCGGGGTGGTTCAACTGCCGCCTGCCCATCGGCTTCACCAGCGGGTTCTCCTTCGCCGCCGAGCTGTCCGAGCGGGACAGGGCCGCCGTGCTCGCCGCGTTCGAGAAGGCGCTGCGCCGCCTGCTGGGCCGGCGCTGCCTGGGCATCGTCTACCGGCAGGTCACGGCGGACCTGCTGCCGGTGGTGGCGCGGCGGTCCCGGCCCCGGCTCACGACCGCGCCCAACACGCTGCTGCGCAACCGCTGGAGCGACATGGACGCGTACTTCGCCGACCTGCCGCGCGACCGGCGCCGCCGGCTACGCAAGATCCACGCCGAGGCAGGGGAGAGTACGCGGGTGCTGGCGGGCGCGGGCGAGATCGACCCCGCGCAGGCCGGCACGCTGGCCCGGGCCACCCTGCGCAAGCACGGGAGCTCCGACGCGCCCCTGCCCGCACGCTACTTCCACGTGCTCGGCGGCGAGGAAGGGGTCCGGTACTTCGGCCACCTGGACGGAGACCGGCTGCTCTGCTTCGACCTGGCCTTCGACGACGGCCGGCACCTGGTCACCACGGTGACCGGGTCGCTGGACGTGCGCGACGGAGGCCGCCGCAACCTCTACTTCGACCTGTACTTACGTGAGATCGACTACATGATCAGGCACGGCCGCGAGGGATGCGAGTTCGGCAAGGGGATGGCCGAGCTGAAGCAGCGGTTCGGGTGCGAGCTGATTCCCCAGACCGCGGTGCTGGCCGCGTGGTGACCATCCGACATCTCGAGAGGCGAACGACCGTGGAGTTCTCACAGGCGCTCGACGCGCACCTGAAGGCCATAGAGGCCCGTGACCTGGAGGCGTACCTGGCCACCGTCCACCAGGACGCCTCGGTGATCCTGCCGAACGGGACGCTGCTGCGCGGCAAGGAGGCGATCGCCGAGTTCCACACCGCCTGGTTCGGCGATCCGGACTGGTCGCTGCGGGCCGAGACCGTACGGGTGGAGGCCGCCGGGGAGGCCGCCTTCGCCCTGCTGTCGGTGGAGTACGACGACCTGGACCCGGAGGGCAAGCCGTACCAGAAGGTCTACTACCTCACCCTCTACTTCACCCGGGCGGACGGGCGGTGGCTTCTCGTCCACGACCAGAACACCTTCTGCTGAGATGGCCCGATCGGGGTTCTCCGAGCGAGCCTGGGAACAGGCGTACCGGGCGGCGGTGGCACGGGCGTTCGGCACCGTGCCGTACTACCGCGAGATGTGGGCCGAGGCGGGCGCACGGCGGGAGGATCCGGCGCCGACGCCGGCGACGCGGCTGCAGGAGGTGCTGGCCGGGCTGTACCCGCTGGGCGCGCCGTACGAGCGGCGGCGAGAGGAGCCCGGCTGGATCGGCGAGCCCGCCGAGCTGCTGGAGGCACTGAGGCTGACCGGGGCGTACCGGGGTGAGCGGCCGCTGTTCGAGGTGCGCCGCGCACTGCTGGACTGGCGGCGGATCGGCAGGGCGCGCTACCACGTCGTGCTGAGCGCGGACGCCGAGGTGGCCGACCCCGAGACCAGGGCGGCGGGGCTGCGCGCCCTGCGCGCCGCCCGCGAGCCCGCCCTGCTGGGCGACCCCGGCCAGCTCGCCGAGCTGCCCGATCATCCGGGCCGGGCACGCCTGCTCGTGCGCCTGCCCCTGACGGACCTCGAAACCCACGAGCGTGACGCCCACGGGCATGTGGTGCACGACGCGCAGCTGGGCTATCTCGGCGGCCGGGACCGGGGCTGCGGCCAGGTGCACGTGAACTGGCGGCGCGTCCACGTGCGCCAGACCCCGGCGGGACCGCTGTTCACCCTGCTGCGACGGCGCCGGCCGACCCTGGTGGGCATCAGCGTGCCGGGCGCCGCCCACCTCGCCGTGGAGCGCTGCGGCCGGCACGGCACCCCCGTGCTGGCCGCCCGTGAGGCGGTGGCCTCGTGAGGGGAGCCACGTTCAGCCTCGCGCCGGTCGCCTATCACCTGGCCGCCATCCGCCGCAGGGAACGTCTCGGCCACGAGGAGCAGCTGCGGCTCCAGGCCGAGCGGCTGCGCGCCCTCGTCCGGCACGCCTACGCCAACGTCCCCCACTACCGGCGCACGTACGACCCCGCCCTGGTCGAAGCACTGCGCACCGCGCACGACCTGGCCGGCTTCCCGGTGCTGGACCGCATGGACCTGCACCACCACGGAGCCGCCCTGCTCGCGGACGGGTTCACCGAGGCCGGCACCCGCTCCGCCACGACCAGCGGCTCCTCCGGCATCCCGATCACCATCCGCAACTCCGAACGCGACCTCGGCTACCTGCGCGCCACCTACCTGCAGGACATGCTCTCCAGCGGCCTGCGCCCCACCGACCGGATCGCCTATTTCCGGGTCAACCCGTTCCTGCGCCATCCGCTCGAACGCCTGGGAGTGCTGCGCAACTTCCACATCCCGACCGACCGGCCGCTGGACGAGCAGGTGGCCGCGTTCCTGGCGGCCAGGCCCACGTTCCTCGTCGGGTTCCCCAACGTCATCGGCAGCGTGGTGGACGAGCTCAAGCGGCGCGGCATCGCCTACGACGGCGTCAGGACCGTGCTGTTCGGCGGCGAGCGGCTCACCCCCGTCGCCCGGGCGCACATCCTCGACTACTTCGGCGCGGCCCACCAGGAGGTGTACGCCTGCGTCGAGACGTTCACCATCGCCCGCGCCTGCCCCCGGGGCAGCCTGCACCTGCGCACCTCCGACCTGGTCGTCGAGGTCGAGCACGACGACGGCACCGTCTCGGTCGAGGACGGCCGGGGAGAGATCCTCCTCACCAGGCTGCGCGGCCAGGCCATGCCGCTGATCCGCTACCGGCTCGGCGACCGGGTGCACATCACCCCGAACGACTGCGCCTGCGGAGTGGCCCGCACGCCCATCGTGCGCGAGGTGCTGGGCCGCAGCCAGGACCGCATCGCCGCCGCCGACGGCCGGCGCTACTACGGGGACTTCCTCACGTACGTGGTCCAGGACTTCCCCGAGGTGACCCGGATGCAGCTGATCCAGCACCGTCCGGGGGCGATCGAGGTGGTGATCGTGCCCACGGCGGACGCCCGCCACGACCTCACTACCGACATCGAGCAGGCGCTCCGCCGCAAGGCGCCCGGCCTGGAGGCCACCGTACGGACGGCGACCCACATCGCCCCGGAAGCCAACGGAAAGATCAAGATCGTGAAAGTCCACGGAGACCCCGTGCTTTCCGGTGACTCGTCCACAACCTAGAAAGGTCACTGCCACATGTCGCTGAAAGCAACCATCGACCAGCGCATCGCCGAGCACCTCCAGAGCACGTACACCGATGACCACGCCGTCCGCAAGCTGTCGCAGCACTTCCGCCGCGAGGGCTACGTGAAGCTGCCCGGGTTGGTCCCGCAGTCGCTGTTCACGGAGGTCACCGACGAGGTCCACCGACTGCTCGACCTGCACGAGAAGCGGATCGACATCCACCTGGCCGAGACCGGCAACTCCCCCCGCTACATGAGCACGATCAGTCAGCAGGCCATCGCCAAGGACAGCGAGCTGATCCCGGCCATCTACGAGTCGCAGGCGCTCATGGACTTCCTGTCGCGGCTGGCGGCGCAGCCGGTCATGCTGTGCCCGTGGGAGGAGGAGAAGTACATCGCCATCCGCCAGCACAAGCAGGGCGACACGCACGGCTGGCACTGGGGTGACTTCAGCTTCACGGTGATCTGGATCATCGAGGCCCCGGAGGCGAAGTACGGTGGCCAGCTCCAGACCGTCCCGCACACCGACTGGAACAAGCAGGACCCGCGCGTGGAGGAGTACCTCCAGGAGCACCCGATCAAGACCTGGGGCCACGTCACCGGCGACCTGTACTTCCTGCGTTCGGACACCACCCTGCACCGCACGATCCCGCTGAACGCCGACCGGACGCGCATCATCCTGAACACCTGCTGGGCCAGTGAGTCGGACACCAAGAAGGAAGCCACCCACGAGACCATGCACGCGATGTTCGACTGACAGATGTCCGAATTAATCCATCAGACAGGGGCGCATGCGGGCACCAAAGACGTCCGCATGCCGCCCCCCGGCATCACCGCGATCATCCCGTGCTACAACGAGATCGCCTGTGTCGAGCGCGCGTACCAGGAGATCCAGGCGGAGCTGAGCACGTACGACGACGTCGAGCTGCTGTTCGTCGACGACGGCAGCACCGACGGCACCCTGGAGGCGATCAAGGGCTTCGCCGCCGTCGATCCCCGGGTGAAGTACATCTCCTTCGCCAGGAACTTCGGCCTGGAGGCGGCCTTCTCCGCCGGCTTCAAGTACGCCTCCAAGGCCTGGACGGTGCAGTTCGACGCCGACCTGCAGTCGCCGCCACGCGAGATGCACCGGCTCGTGGCCAAGGCGATGGAGGGCTACGACGTGGTCTTCGCCGTGCGCGAGAACCGCCAGGACGCGTGGTACCGCAAGCTCGGCACCTGGGCGCACCAGACGATCGCCCAGCGCTGGCTCGGCATCGAGCTGCCGCAGGGCGCGTCGGTGTTCCGGATCGTGCGGACCAGCGTGGCGCGCAAGGTGGTGGACAGCAAGCTGTCCACTCCCTACTTCATCGCCACCGCCCCGCTGCTCGGCGCCCGCTACACCACGCTGCCCACGGCGCACCAGCCGAGGGTGGACGGGAAGGGCAAGTGGAACCTGCGCAAGCTGTTCACGCACGCCGTCGAGCTGTTCGTCGGGTTCTCGTTCCGGCCGCTGACCTGGCTCATCGGCCTGGCCGGCGTGGCGGTGGCCGGGGGGATCGCGATCGCGGCGCTGGCGCTGGCCGGGCGCGTCGCCCCGCTCGCGGTCGACCTGGCGGCCCTGCTCACCGCCCTGGTGACGCTCGTCATGCTCGCCGTGGTCGCACGTTACCTCGTACGGGTGATGCGCGTGCAGGCGATCGGCGTGCCGCGCTATCAGATCCGCGAGGCCAACATCCCGATCCGGGCGGACGAGGCCCTGTACGGCCACGAAACGCCCTATGTCGTCGCCGAAGTCTGGGAGAACGTCAGTTGAGAAACCTCATCGTGCTCGGCGGAGGCGAGGACCAGATCCCCGCCTACCGGGAGGGGCGCAGGCTCGGCTACCGGGTGATCGGCGTGGACCAGCGCCCCGACGCGCTCGGAGCCGCGGAGGCCGACCAGTTCCTCTGCATGACCAGCAGGGATCCGGAGGGCATCGCCCGCGCCCTCGGCCCGATCGACGTCGCGGCCGTCATCTCCCCGGCCAGCGACGCGGCCCAGGAGGCGGTGGCCGAGCTGCGCCGGATCTACCGCACGCCGCACCAGACCGCGCCCGACGCCCTGCGCTGCACGGTGGACAAGGGCTTCTTCCGGCAGGTCATCGACCGGCTGGGGCTGCCCGCGTACCGCTACGCGCAGGACGACGACATCGAGAAGCTGACCGCGGCGGCGGCGGACCTCGGCTATCCGCTGATCGTCAAGCCGGCCGACTCGTCGGGCAGCAAGGGCATCACCGTGCTGAACGACCCAGGAGATCGGCAGGCCGACCTCCTGGGCGCGATCGAGCACGCCCGCAAGAACTCCTTCTCCCGCCAGGTGATCCTGGAGCAGCTGATCGAGGGCAGCCACGGCGCGGTGGAGTCGTTCTTCGCCGACGGGCGGCTGGCGTTCATGGCCGTCACCGACCGGGTCATCACCGGGCCGCCGGCGATGATCAGCCTGGCGCACGTGGTGCCCGCCGCCCTCGACCCGTCCGTGTACGCGCGGTTGAGCGAGGCGATCACCGCCATCTGCGCCGAGGTCGGGCACCGGCATGGCCCGGTGAACTTCGACTTCGTGCTCACTCCCGGCGGCGACCTGTTCTTCATCGAGATGGGCGCCAGGCTGGGCGGCAACGGCATGCCGCTGATGGTCCGGCACGCCTTCGGCCTGAACACGGTCGAGGCGGCCATCCGCCTGGCCCTGGGCGAGCCGCTGACCATCGATGTCACCCACCGGCGCACCGCCGCGCTGCGCATCCTGGCCGCCGAGACCGACGGCGTGCTCACCGCCGTCGAGGGGCTCGCCGAGCTGAGGCGGATGCCCGAGGCGGTGGACGTGCAGGTGTTCAAGTCTCCCGGCGACCACGTACGCGCCTACACGCAGGCCGGGCACAAGCTCGGCTACCTGGTCCTGGTCGCCGACACGCGGGAGCTGCTGGAGGACGCGCTGGACCGGGCCCTGCGCACCCTCCAATTCAAGATCGAGCCCGATGTGAAAGGTTCCCCATGATCCCCCGTAAGCCGCTCGGCTTCCTGATATTCCTGGCGCTCGCCGTCGCCGCCGCGGCGTTCGTCTGGTTCGGCCTGCCCCATGACCGGGAGGTGAAGTCGCTCGGCGTCTTCCTGGTCAAGCTGCTCCCGTTCGTCTTCGCCACCGAGGCCCTGGCCAGGCTGGACGTCGAGTGGGCCAAGCGGATCAGGCTCGCGCTGTGGACGGTGCCACCGGCGTTCCTGGTGTACTTCCTCTACTTCGTGCCGAAGATCTTCTTCTTCGGCGGAGTGGAGGAGCGCAGCCGTGAGTCGTTCTACGGCCTGTACTACCACGTCCTCACGGTGACGCCGTTCCTCATCCTGGCCATGGTGCTGGCCTTCCGGCTGGGCGGCGGCTCGGCGTCGCTGGTGCGCAGGCTCTCCTACGGCATGCTGCTGCTGATGCTGTCCGGCCTGGAGGACTTCGCCTTCCTCACGGTCAACGACCACACCGACCCGGCCTACGCCACCATCCCGGAGGTGTGGGACTGGGCCTCGCACATGACCGTGTTCCTCGGCCACGAGCCCACCAAGTACGAGGCGTACGCGTTCATCATCGTCCACGTGGTGCTGGCACTGGCGGTGTTCTTCAGCCCGCAGCGCTGGTGGGACGGGCTCAGGCTGCGCTTCGTCCGTACCCGGACCGAGAGCGCGTAGCGATGCTCGTGCGCGAGGCGGCGTACGTGCCGCTCACCATCGCGCGGCAGTACGGCAGTGCGGCGGCCCTGCGCCGCCGCCAGCTCCGCGGGCTCAACCGGGTGCTGGAGCTCGCCCGCACCCGGGTGCCGTACTACCGCGACGACCCGCGCTACGCCGGGGGGCCGCTGGGCTCCCTCGCCGAGCTGGCCGAGCTGCCGGTGCTGGACAAACAGGTGCTGCGCGAACAGCCACTGGAGCGCATGCTCGCCGACGGGGTGGACCCGGAGCGGTGCCTGTCGTTCCAGACCAGCGGCAGCACCGGGCGGCGGGTCAGGATCCTGCACGACCAGGACAGCCACGACTACCACATGGCCGCGTGCGTGCGCAGGTTCCTGGCCACCGACCGCTACCTGCCCACCGACCGGCTCAGCCACATCCGGCCGTTCGCGCCGCCCGCCCGCATGTTCGAGCGGTTCGGCCTGTTCAGGCGGCACGTCATCCTCTCGCACCGGCCCATGGCGGAGATCAAGGCGGAGCTGCTGGCCAACCGCCCCAAGGTGCTGATCGGCTACCCCGTCCACCTGCGGGCCCTGCTGCGGTCGCTGACCCCGGACGAGCTGGCGCGGCTGCGGCGGACGCTGCGGATCGTCATGACCGAGTCGGAGCTGCTGCTGCCCGA
This sequence comes from Nonomuraea sp. NPDC049695, assembly GCF_040674955.1. NCBI lineage: Bacteria > Bacillati > Actinomycetota > Actinomycetes > Streptosporangiales > Streptosporangiaceae > Nonomuraea > Nonomuraea sp. NPDC049695. The sequence continues at coordinate 42,144 of NZ_JBFANV010000058.1, forward strand.
GCACCGCGCCATGTTCGCCACGCAGTTCGCGGCGCCGGTCTTCGACGAGTACTCGGCCTTCGAGGTGCTCAACGTGGCCTACGACTGCCGCCACGGCCGCGCCCACCTGGGCGAGGACCGCGTGTACGCCGAGATCGTGGACGACCGCGGCAAGCCGGTCCCGGACGGCGAGCCCGGCCGGGTGGTGGTCACCTCGTTCCTCGAACGGGCGATGCCGCTGCTGCGCTACAGCCTGGGCGACATCGGCGTCATCGAACCGGGCCGCTGCCCCTGCGGCCGCCGCTTCCGCACCCTGCGCCTGACCACGGGACGCAGCAACGACTACGTCACGCTGCCGTCGGGGGAGCGGCTCTACCCGGACGCGTTCCTGCACCTGGCGGCCACCCACCCCGGCATCAGCGAGTGCTTCGTCCACCAGGAGGCCGACGGGCTGGTACGCCTCCACGTCGTGCCGAGCGGCGAGGAGGAGGCCGAGCGGGTGTTCGCGACCGCGCGGGAGAAGCTGTTCGGGCTGGCCGGAGGGGAGTTCCCGCTGGAGGTGGTGCAGGCGGAGTCCGTGCTCATCACGCCTGGCGGCAAGGGCAGGTTCGTCACCTCCGACTACTCCGCATGAAACTCCCCGCACCGGCCACCACCAGGCGGCTGGCGGCGCTGGTCGGCGGGCGGGCGGCGTTCCGCGGGACGCTGCTGGTGGCCAACGTGGCGCTGCTGGCGGCCTGGGGCTCGCCGGTCTACGCGGGATACGCGCAGGCCATGGGCGGCGCGGCCGTCCTGGCCCTGATCGCCTCGACCGGGATCGAGAAGTGCGCGCTCAAGCTGATCCCCCGGCTGCGCCACACCGTGCCCCTGCTGGTCGGCGTCTTCGTGGCGCTCGCCGGGCTGCTGCTCGTGGCGGCGCTCGCCGTCCTCGGCGGCATGCTGGCGCTCGGGCGCAACGGGCCGTGGCCGCTGGCCGCGCTCGCCGGGCTGAGCCAGATCGGCGTGGGGCTCAACCAGGTGCTCGTCGGCCTGACCAGGGCCATCGGCAAGCCCGCGCGCGACGTGGCCAACCACCTCGTGCTCTCGGCGGCCCTGGCCTCCGGCACCGCGGCGGCGCTGGTCCTGAAGATCACGCCGGTGACGTTCCTGGCGCTGTACGCCGGCACGGTGGCCGTGCTCAGCCTCGCGCTGCTGGCCGGACTGCGGCCCGACTTCCGCGGGCTGCGCCGCCGCACGCTCAAGAGGGCCGCGGTCGGGACGTCGCTGCGGATGGCCGTGCCCGACCTGGCCGGCGGCATGACGATGAGCCTGATGTTCCTGGCCCTGTCCGTGGCCGGCGCGCAGGCCGAGAGCACCGGGCTCTACATGGCCTCCACCGCCTCCTCGACCCTGCTCAACGCCTTCTCCTACCTGCTGCGCATCCTGCAGCCCGACGTGTCCAGAGCGCTGCACCAGCGGGACCTGACCGCCGCCTACCAGCGGCTGTCGCGCTGGCTGCGCCTGCTCATGCTGACCGGCACGCCGTACGTGCTGGCCGTGCTGGTGCTGGCGCTGACCGTGCTGCGGCCGCACGGGGACGCCGGGGTCGTGATCCTCTACATCGCCTGCGTCCCCGTCATCTTCGCCGTCGGCAGCGCCAATTACGTGATGGAGAACGCCACCCGCCAGGCGCTGCACGCGACCGCGGTCGGGGCGGCCCTGTCGCTGGCGGTGATCGGGGCGCTGGCGTTCGTCGTCGTGCCGTGGGCGGGGGCGCTCGGCGCGGTGGTCCTGATCGCGTTCGGTGAGCTCATCCACGCGGTGGCGATCCTCCGCTGGCTTGGACCGCACTCTCGTCAACCCACAGGGGTGGAACATGCGCGTTGAGCGACCGATGGAGGAGACCGAGCAGCGGCTGCTGCCGGCGCCGGCCCGCGGCCTGGTCCTGGCTCTCGTGCTGACCGGGGCCGCCGTGGCGCTGGTCTTCGTGGCCTTCGGCGGCGCCGTGGGAGGTTCGGGGCAGCCGGTCGCGCGGGCAGGTGCGGAGGCGGTGACGCGGGCCGAGTTCGCGCTGCGGCTGTTCGTCGCGGTGGGGGCGATCAGCGGGCTGGCCTCGCTGGGCGGGGTGCTGGCCCGCAGGCTCGGCCAGCCGACCGTGGTGGGGCAGATGGTGGCCGGCCTGCTGCTCGGGCCGTCGGCGCTGGGCGCGCTGGCACCCGGCGCGATGAACCTGCTCACGCCGGACTGGATCAAGCCCGACCTGAGCCTGATCGCCCAGGGCGCATTGGCGATCTTCATGTTCACCGTGGGCATGGAGTTCGACCCGCAGGTGCTCGGCCGCCAGCGGAGCGTGATCGGGGCGGCCAGCGTGGCGATGATGGCGGTGCCGTTCGCCCTGGGCCTCGTGGCGGCGATCCCGTTCGCCGCCACGATGGCAGGGCCGAAGGCCGGGATGACCGAGTACGTGCTCTTCGTCGGCACCGCGCTCAGCGTCACCGCCTTCCCCGTGCTCGCCAGGATCGTGCAGGAGTCGGGGCTGACCGGCACCAGGCTGGGGTCCCTGGCCATGGTCTGCGCGGGCGTGGCGGACGTGCTCGCCTGGTGCGCGCTGGCCGTGGTGCTGGCGATCACTCAGGCGCGCAGCCCGGCCGGGGTGCTGACCGCGGTCGCCCTGACGGCGGGACTGGTGCTGTTCGTCCTGCTCGTCGTACGCCCCGCGCTGCGCGCCCTCGCCGCCCGCCACGCCGGGTCGAGCCTGCCGACCCCCGCCGCCCTGGCCCTCGTACTCGGACTGATCTTCGCGCTGGCCGCGGCCACGGACGCCATCGGCGTGCACGCCATCTTCGGGGCCTTCCTGGCCGGGATCGTGCTGCCACGCGAGTCCGCCCTGCTCGGCAGCGTCCCGGAGAAGCTCGGGACGCTCAACCGGGCCATGCTGCTGCCGGTCTTCTTCGCCTCCATCGGGCTGCAGACGAACGTCCGGCTGGCCATCGACCATCCGGCCGTGCTGATCGGCGGGGCGGTGCTGCTCGCCGTCGCCGTGCTCGGCAAGCTCGGCACCGCCTCCGTGGTCGCGCTGGCCGGAGGCATGCCCAGGCGGCTGGCGCTCGGACTCGGCGTGCTCATGAACGCCCGCGGCGTCACCGAGATCGTCGTGCTCAGCACCGGGCTGAGCGTCGGCGTCATCAGCGACGGCGCCTTCGCCATGCTCGTGCTGATGGCCCTGGTCACGACCGTGATGGCGGTGCCCGCACTCCGCCTGCTCAAGCTCTTCAACCCTGCCGGGCCCGCATCCGGGCCGGAGCAGCACCACGCCGCCACAAGCGGAGTCACCATCAGCGGAAAGGAACTTTCATGACCTCCACCTCACTCGTCACCGGGGGCGCCGGGTTCATCGGCTCCCACGTCGCGGCCGACCTGCTCCGCGCGGGCCACCGCGTCGTGGTGCTCGACGACCTGTCGGGCGGGTACGCGGCCAACGTGCCCGAGGGCGCCCACTTCCACGAGGGCAGCGTGTGCGATCCGGAGACCGTGGACGGGCTGTTCGCGACGTGGAAGTTCGACTACGTCTTCCACCTGGCCGCGTACGCCGCAGAAGGGCTCAGCCACTTCATCAAGCGCTACAACTACACCAACAACGTGATCGGCAGCGTGAACCTGATCAACGCGTCCGTCAACGCCGGGACCGTGCGCTGCTTCGTCTTCACCTCCTCCATCGCCGTCTACGGCCACGCCAGTCCTCCCATGACCGAGGACCTGACGCCCGCCCCGGTGGACCCGTACGGCATCGCCAAGTACGCGGTCGAGCAGGAGCTGAAGGTCAGCCATGAGATGTTCGGGCTGCCGTACATCATCTTCCGGCCGCACAACGTCTACGGTGAGCGGCAGAACATCGGCGACCGCTACCGCAACGTCATCGGCATCTTCATGAACCAGATCCTGCGCGGCGAGGAGTGCACCGTCTTCGGCGACGGCGAGCAGACCCGCGCCTTCAGCCACATCGACGACGTGGCGCTGCCGATCGCCCGTTCGATCGGCAACCCGCGCGCCTACGGCGAGGTCTTCAACATCGGCGGCGACACCCCCTACACCGTCAACGAGCTGGCCAGGGCCGTCGCGGAGGCGATGGACGCGCCGCTGCGGGTGCGGCACCTGGAGGCCAGGCACGAGGTGGTCCACGCCTTCTCCGCGCACGACAAGGCCAGGGAGATCCTGGGTGTGGGCGCGGACTCGGTGCCGCTGGACGAGGGGCTCGCGCAGATGGCCGCCTGGGCGAAGAAGCACGGACCGCAGGAGCCGTCGGTGTTCTCCGGGATCGAGGTCAGCCGCAACATGCCGCCCTCCTGGCAGGCCCTGGTCAGATGACCTCCCGTAGTCCCGGTGATCAGGGGCGGATCGCGCCGGCGAGGCGGTTGCGCCAGTAGTCGTCCAGGTTGACGACCTTGATGACGTCTCCGGTCTGCGGCGCGTGGACCATCTTGCCGTCGCCCGCGTACATGCCCATGTGTCCCAGGCCCTTGCTGAAGAGCAGGTCTCCGGGCTGCAGCCGGTCGAGCGGGACGCGGCGGTTCGCTCCCCAGCTCCACTGCGTCCAGGTTGTCCGGGGCAGCTGGACTCCCGCCGCGCGCCAGGCGGCCTGGGTCAGGCCGGAGCAGTCGTACGAGCCCGGCCCGGTGCCGCCGTACCGGTACGGCTTGCCCACCTGGGCGAAGGCGAACCGGAGCGCCGTGCGGGCGCTGCCGGAGGCCGGGCCGGTGTACTGGATGCCCGGGCTGTTGGGGTTCCCGGTCTTGAACGTGCCCAGCCCGCGCAGGAGCTTGGTCTGCTCGGCGATCAGCTTCTCGATCTTGGCCTGCTCGTCGCGTACCTTGTCACGCGCCGCCTCGGCCTCCGCCAGGGCTCTCTTGGCGTCGTCGCGCCGATCGCGCAGCTCCTTGGTGGCCGCCTGGTAGGCGCGTACCTTCGCCGCCCTGGCCTCGGCGATCTCCTGGAGCGAGGCCATGCCGGCCATGATCGCCTCGGGGTCGCCCTGCCCGGCCAGGCGCTCCCACCCTCTGAAGGGGCCGAGCTGGTAGTCGCCGACCGCCACCCTGACGACGTCCTCGCGCAGGGTGCCGGCCGAGGCGTCCTTGCGGCCGAGCTCGGCGTCGAGGGCGTCGTACTTCCTCTTGGCCTTCTTGTACGTCTCCGTGGCCTGGTTGAAGCGCTCGACCACCTGATCGGCCCGCTCGTTCAGCTTCACCAGCCTGGCCCTGGCCTGGGCCGGCGACGGCTCGGCCACGGCGGCGCCCGGGCTGGAGGCCAGCGCGGCCGAGGCCAGGGTCACGGCCGCCGCTGTCCGCCCGAGCCATGTCGGCACGGTCACCACGATGCCTCCTCGCGAAGTCCCGGCCTCATGGCCGACTTCACGTGGGGATACGCGTGGCGGCGCTCCGGCGTTCAGTACGCGGACCCAGGAGGTGGACGCGTCACAGCTTGGAGACGTAGTACATGTTGCCGGCCGGCTGCAGGACGTCGGCCAGGGCGGAGGCGCTGATGACGTGGGTGCCGCCGGTCGGCTTCCACGGGTCGTAGACGGTGATGGTGCGGGCCGACTTGTCGTAGCCGTACGCGAGGATCGCGTGGCCGATCCTGGTGCCCTTGACCTTGCCCTTGTTCCAGGGCAGCTGGTCCATCCACACCGTGAGCACCGGCGCCCGATGCAGCTCGCCGATGTCCTTGGAGACCCGTTTCATGAGGACGGCCGGGTTGCCGTCGGCGTCGGTGGGCATCGTGACCTTGTAACCGAGGAACCTGATGTAGGTGTTGATCACCGGCACGGCGTCCACGCCCTCGGTGCCGTAAGGCGGGGCGGTCTTCATCTTCTTGGCAAGGGTCGCCTGGCTGACCATGATGCCGAAGCTCGCCAGGCTCATCGACGACGAGGCGGGCACGCAGAAGTAGTTGGTCTGCTGCCGCTGGGCGTCCAGGCTGAGCTGGTACTTCAAGGGCCTGACGATCTGGTCGGACCTCGGGTCGGCGACCGGGGCCCCGGCCGCCGGGGCGCCGGGGGAGGCGTAAGCCGGTGACAGAGGGGTGAGGCAGAGCGCTCCCACCGTCGCAGCCATGGCGAGGGCGGTGCCGGTCGCCGGTCCAGGGTTTTTCACGTGACCACTCCACATAAATGCACACAAATGGAGCAAAGAGTAGTAAACGACGGCGCGTAATCCGTCAAAGGTGTGCAAAGAGGGATTGGTTGTGACTTATGGGGCAAAAGAGGATGGCAGATTTTGCCATGCGCAGCGGGCCGCCGCCCCGGCGGCCCGCTGGGGCCGGCTAGAGCTTGGAGATGTAGTACATGCCGCCAGGCTGAAGGATGCCGGCCAGCGTGGAGGCGCTGATGGTGTGGGTGCCGCCGGTCGGCTTCCACGGGTCGTAGACGGTGATGGTGCCGGCCACCCTGTCGTAGCCGTACGCGATGATCGCGTGGCCGACCTTGGTGCCCCTGACCTTGCCCTTGTTCCAGGGCAGCTGCTCCATCCACACCCCGAGCAGCGGTGCCCGGCGCAGCTGGCCGACGTTGTTCGCGACCCGGCTCATGAGCAGGGCCGGGTTGCCGTCCGTGTCCGCGGGGACCGTGTACCTGTAGCCGCGGGACTTGACGTAGGAGTTGACCACCGGCAGGGCGTTCGCCCGCTGGGTGCCGTGGGCCGGGGTGGTCTTCATCTTCTTGGCGAGGGTCGCCTGGCTGACGTTGACGCCGAAGGTCGACAGGCTCATCGACGAGGAGGCGGGCACGCAGAAGTAGTTGGTCTCCTGCCGCTGGCCCTTGAGGGTGAGCTGGTACTTCAGCGGAGCTACGAGACTCTGGGCGGAGGCGGTCGGGGAGGGGGTCGTGGTGGGGGTCGGGGACGCGTAGGCCGGTGACAGAGCGGTGAGGCAGAGGGCCGTCACGGTCGTGGTGAGGGCGATGCCGGTTCCCGTTCCGGGGTACTTCACTTGATCACTCCACGCATGCACACAAAAAGTAAAGATCAGTCAAGGACCGTAGTTGATCTGCTAAATGTGTGCAAACGCCAGCTCAGCGTGACAGGGGGGGACAGGTGAGCCGTCAATCCAGCATCGAGTGCCGGCGGCTGTAGGCGAAGTAGACGATCAGCCCGATCACGAACCACACGGCGAAGCGCAGCCACGTCAGCGGGTTCAGGAACGTGATCAGCCAGATCGAGAAGAGCGCCCCGAGACCCGGCACCACCGGCATCCCCGGCGTGCGGAACGAACGCGGCAGGTCCGGCTGCCGGTAGCGGAGCACGATCACCGCCACGCACACGACCACGAACGCCAGCAGGATCCCGATGTTCGTCAGCTCGGCCGCCTCACGGATGGGCAGGAATCCGGCGATCGCCGCCGACGCGACGCCCACGATCCACGTGACCCGGGTGGGCACCCGCCGTACCGGGTGGAGCTTGGCGAACCACTGCGGCAGCAGCCCGTCGCGGCTCATCGAGAACCAGACGCGGGTGACGCCGAGCATGAACGTGAACATCACCGTGAGGATGCCGATCACGGCCCCGGCCGCGATCAGGCTCGCCAGCCCGGACAGCCCGACGGCGGCGAACGCCGAGGCGAAGCCGCTCTCCGGGTCGATCTGCCGGTAGTTCTGCATGCCGGTGAGCACGAGCGTGGCCAGCACGTACAGGACCATGGAGATGATCAGCGAGTACATGATCGCCCTCGGCATGTGCCGCCGCGCGTCCCGTGACTCCTCGGCCGCGGTGCTCATCGCGTCGTAGCCGAACACTGCGAAGAACACGGTGGCGGCCCCGGTGATCGCGCCGCTGACCCCGAACGGGAAGAACGGCGTGTAGTTGGCCGTGTTGATGTGGAAGAAGCCGACCACGACGACCAGCAGCACCACGGCGACCTTCACGGCCACCACGAACGTCTCGAACCGGGCCGCGGCGCGGATCCCGAGGTTCAGCATGAAGGCGATGAGCAGGCACAGCAGCACCGCGAACAGGTCCACCACGTGCCCATGGCCGGTGCCGGGCGCGCCGAGCATCCACGCGGGCAGCGTGAAGCCGAGCTGCTGGACGAGGAAGCCGAAGTAGCCGGAGATGCCGATGGCCACGACCGCGACGATGGCGGTGTACTCCAGCAGCAGGTCCCAGCCGATGAACCAGCCGACGATCTCCCCCAGGACCGCGTACCCGTACGTGTAGGCGGACCCGGCCTTCGGGATCAGGCCCGCGAACTCGGCGTACGAGAACGCGGCGGCGGCGCTGGCGATCCCCGCGATCAGGAACGACACGAGCACGGCCGGCCCCGCGGTCTGGTTGGCGACCGCGCCGGCCAGGGCGAAGATGCCCGCGCCGATGATGCCGCCCACCCCGATGGCGGTGAGCTGCCACAGGCCGAGCGACCTGGACAGCTCCCCCTCGTGCTCGGTGGCGATCTGCTCCACCGGTTTGCGCCTGAAGACGCTTCGCGACATGGCCATGACGCCCCCACATGCTCCGTGGGAGCGACCCTGCCCACCTGCGACTCCTCTATGCCGGGCGGTCCGCCGCCTGCTGGTTGAGACGCCCCGGGAGTGGAAAGGCACACGACTGTACGCCGTGATACGCACCGTTGCGGGATAGGTGACCGATGCTTGCCTGCGAACCGACGACATGAGACTCGCGGACGCCCACGTGCTGGTCACCGGGGCCTCCTCGGGGATCGGGGCGGCCACCGCGCGGGCGCTGGCGGGCACCGGCGCGCGGCTGACGCTGGCCGGGCGCGATCGCGAACGCCTGGCGGCCGTCGCCGCGGCGACGGGCGGGCGCGTTCTGGTGTGCGACGTCGCCACGCAGGCCGGCGATCTCGCCACGCGGGCCGGACACGTCGACGTCCTGGTGAACAACGCCGGCGTGGGGTGGGCCGGGCCGTTCGTGCGGATGCCGGCCGGCAGGGTCGAGCAGCTGCTGGCCGTCAACCTCGCGGCGCCGATCGCGCTCACGCGGCTGCTGCTACCGGGGATGGTGGCGGCGGGCCGGGGACACGTCGTCTTCGTGGCCTCCATCGCCGGGGCGGTGGGCGTGGATCAGGAGGCGGTCTACTCGGCGACGAAGGCGGGGCTGATGGCCTTCGCGGAGGCCCTGCGCCATGAGCTGCGCCACGTGCCGGGCGTCGGCGTGTCCGTCCTGCTGCCGGGCGTGGTGGACACGCCCTTCTTCGTACGGCGCGGCGCCCCGTACACGCGCGGCTGGCCGGCGCCGATCGCGCCGGAGCGGGTGGCGCGGGCGATCGTGGCGGCGATCCGGCACGGCCGGCCGGAGTCCTTCGTACCGGGCTGGCTGAGGGTGCCGGCCAGGCTGCGCGGAGCGGCGCCCGGCCCGTTCCGGGCGCTGGCGCGGCGCTTCGGGAGCACCCCAGGATCAGCCGCTCCTGATGGCCCGCAGTGACTCCTTCAGGGAGCCGAGCGTGGCCAGGACGGCGGTCGGCTCGTAGCCGCAGTGCGCCATGCAGTTGTCGCACCGTGGGTCGCGGCCCCGGCCGTACGCCGACCAGTCGGTCTCCTCGATCAGCTCGCGGTACGTCCGCGCGTATCCGTCCGCCATCAGGTAGCACGGCCGCTGCCAGCCGAACAGGGAGTACGACGGGATGGCCCAGGCCGTGCACGGCAGCTCGATCCGGCCCTCCAGGAAGTCCAGGAAGAGCGGCGAGTGGTTGAACCGCCAGCGGCGCCGCCGCCCGCCGGCGAATGCCTCGCGGAAGAGCGCGCGCGTCTCCCGCACGCCCATGAACCGGTCCTGCACGGGCGCCTTGTCGTACGCGTAGGCGGGGGAGACCATCATCTGGTCGACGGCGAGCTCGTCGTTGAGGTAGTCGAGCACCTCGATGACGGTCTGCGGGCTGTCGGTGGAGAAGAACGTCGTGTTCGTGGTGATCCGGAAGCCGCGCCGCCGGCACTCCCGCACGGCGGCGACGGCCTCGTCGAAGACGCCCTCCTTGCACACCGCGGCGTCGTGGCGCTCGCGGACGCCGTCGATGTGCACGGTCCAGGTGAAGTACCGCGAGGGCTCGAACTCGTCGATCTTCTTGGGGATCAGCAGCGCGTTCGTGCAGAGGAAGACGTACTTCTTCATGTCCACGAGGCGGCGGACCAGCTCGCCGATCTGCGGGTGCATGAGCGGCTCCCCGCCGGCGATCGAGACCATGGGGGCGCCGCACTCCTGGATGGCGGCGACGGCCTGCTCCACCGGCATGCGCTGCTTCAGCACGTCGGCGGGGTGCTGGATCTTGCCGCAGCCGGCGCATTTGAGATTGCACGCGAACAGCGGCTCCAGCTCCACCAGCAGCGGGAACTTCGTCCGTCCCCGGAGGCGCTGGCCGAGGATGTAGCCGCCGATGCGCAGGCTCTGCCGAAGCGGGATCGTCATGGCAGCGATTCCTCCGATAGCGGGAACGGCACGGTCTCCGGGATGGTTGCCGCCGCCCAGCGGACCAGCACGGGGCCGAGTGAGCGGAGCGTGCGGCGGGCGGCGAGGCCGCGGGCGAGCGTCGCCGGGCTCAGCAGCGGCGCCTGCGGAGTGTCCACGATGACCCGCACGGCGGCCAGCGGTCGCCCTGCGGCGGCGCGGGCCAGGGGCCCGGTCTCCATGTCCACGGCGTGCGCGCCGAGGGCGGCCAGGCGCCGACGCTCAGCGCCTCTGACGACGCGATCGGCGGTCACCAGCGGCCCGACCTTGGCGGGCAGGCCGGCGCGGGCCAGCTCTTCCGCGAGGAGGGAAGCCGTCGGACAGTCGTGCACCTGCCCTCGGAACCGGACCTCGCTCGCCACCAGAACGTCGCCCGGCCGCAGGCTCCCGCCGACCGCGCCGCCGAACCCGACCACGGCCATCGCCGCTTGATCGCCCAGGTACGCGGCCGCGCGGGCCGCCCGCCGCGGGCCGATCCCGGTGACGATCACCCTGGTGCCGGTGAGGCGAGGAGGCAGGCCGCGCCTGATCGCACGAGCCTCGATGCGGAGCGCGGCACAGATCAGCAGACCGGTCATGAAACCTCCCGACGAGCTGCGTAGCGTCCCAGGGCGGTGATCGGGAAGACCAGCCGGTAGAGGTGGTAGTTGATGTAGAAGTCGCCGGGGAAGCCGGTGCCCGTGAAGTGCGGCTCGTCCCACGTACCGTCCGGCCGCTGCCGCTCCACCAGCCAGCGCACCCCGCGCTCCACCGCCGGCGAGCGCTCGCCGGCGGCGAGCAGGGCCAGCAGCGCCCAGGCCGTCTGCGACGGGGTGGAGGCGCCGCGGCCGATCCAGGTGGCGTCGCGGTAGGAACGCAGGTCCTCTCCCCAGCCGCCGTCGCCGTTCTGGTGCCGTTCCAGCCAGGTCACGGCACGCCGTACGGACGAATGCCCCGGACGGACCCCGGCGGCGACGAGGGCGGGCACCACGGCCCCGGTGCCGTAGACGTGGTTGGCGCCCCAGCGGCCGAACCACGATCCGTCCTGCTCCTGCGCCTTGAGCAGCCAGACGACGGCTCTGCGCAGCACGGGGGAGTGGGGCCGCTCCTTGGCCAGGGCTTCGACGACGTGCGCGGTGACGTCGGCGGACGGAGGGTCGATCACCGCGCCGAAGTCGCAGAAGGGCAGCCTGGTGCAGAGCGCGCGGTCGTTGTCGGCGTCGAACGCCGCGAAACCGCCGTCGCGGCTCGCCATGCCGGCCATCCAGCGGAGCCCGCGCTCGACCGCCGGCCGGATGCCGGGACGGTCGAGCCGGCGCAGCGCGAGGATGACCTCCGCGGTGTCGTCGGTGTCGGGATAGCCGTCGTTGTCGAACTCGAACGCCCAGCCGCCGGGCGGAAGCCCCGGCTTGCGCACGGCCCAGTCGCCCGCCCTCGTGACCTCCTCGCGCAGCAGCCAGTCGGCGGCCTCCGTGATGGCCGGATGATCGGCGGGGGTGCCCGCGTCGAGCAGGGCGTTGACCGCCAGCGCGGTGTCCCAGACGGGAGACTGGCACGCCTCCAACCGGCGCCCCTTCTCGTCGCGGATCGTGAACCGGTCGAGCCCCCGGATCGCCCGGCGCATCACCGGATGGTCGACGTGGTAGCCGGCGAGATGGAGCGCGATCATCGAGTACACCCATGGCGGCTGGATGCCGCCCCAGGATCCGTCGGCCTCCTGACGTGCGACGATCCACTCGACGGCGCGCCTCAGGGCGGCCCGCCGCAGGGCCTGCGACGGGCGCCGCTCGTACCGGTGCAGCGCCTTGTCCAGCGCGCCGAAGACGGCCTCCCAGCCGCCTCGCGCGGCGCGGCGCGGCGCCCGGCCGGTCCGCAGCTCGGACAGCTCGAACGGCAGCCGCCGCACCGGCCGGTACGCGGTCACGACGGTCAGCGGCACGATCGTCTGCCTGGCCCAGCACGCCCAGTCGTAGATGTTGAGGGGGAACCACGACGGAAGGAACATCATCTCGGGAGGCATGACGGGCAGGTCCCGCCACGGCCACTCCCCGAACAGCGCCAGCCAGACCCGGGTGAACACCCGGCTCGCCTCGATGCCGCCCATGGCCCTGACCTGCCCGGCGGCGGCGCGCATGTGGGCCGCCTCGGGCGGGTCGCCCGCGAGCCGCAGGGCGGTGTACGCCTCGACGGTGGTGGACACGTCGGGGGGTCCTTCGTGGAAGTTGGCCCACGTGCCGTCGGCCCGCTGCTCGGAACGGATCCACCGGGCGGCCTCGGCCGTCTCCGGCTCGGTGCGGATGCCGAGGAACTCCCGCAGCAGCAGGTCCTCCGCGTCCATGGTCACGTTGGTCTGCAGCTCGCCCTTCCACCAGCCCTCCGCCGACCGCAGGCCGATCAGATGGTCGCGGGCGGACTCGAGGGCGTGCTCGACGGCGTGCTCGACGCCGGCGAGCGGGCTCTGGGTCTCGAGGGTGGTCATGTCAATGGTCCCTGGATGCGAGGAAGCGGGCGATGTGCAGAAACGAGTCCCGCACGTCCGCGGGCATGTCCGCGTCGGCGAGGTGCCGGGTCGCGGCGTCGAGACGCCGCTCGGCCTCCAGCTCGGCCCACGCCCGGCCGCCGGCCTGCTCCACCAGGCGCGCGGCGTCGTACAGGTCGGGCTCCGTCAGCGGCTGCGGCCGGGCCAGCAGTTCGGCGAGGCGGCGTCCTGCCTCCGTCCGGCCCGTGAGCGCGGCGACCACGGGCAGGCTCTTCTTACGGGTCCGCAGGTCCGACAGCACCGGCTTGCCCGTCGCCTCGGTCCTGCCCCAGATGCCGAGGAGGTCGTCGGCCAGCTGGAACGCCAGCCCCGCCTCGGTGCCGAACGCGGCCAGGGAGGCGGCCAGACCGGTAGGGCCCTCGACCGCCGTGACGCCGATCGAGCAGGCGCAGGCCAGCAGCGCGGCGGTCTTGCGCCGCGACATCCGCAGGCACTCCTCCCTCGTCACGTCGTCGCGGTCCTGGAACGCCAGATCCTGGGCCTGGCCCGCGATGAGCGAGAGCGTGGCCAGGTTGAGCGCGCGGGCCGCCGCCACGTAGCCGGGGGTGCCCTGTTCCAGCAGGAGGTCCCCGGCCAGCGTCAGCAGGGCGTTGCCGCAGAGGATCGCCGCCGAGCGGCCGAAGACGGTCCAGGCGGCCGGCCGGTGCCGGCGTACCGGGTCGTCGTCCATGACGTCGTCGTGCAGCAGCGAGAACGCGTGCACGAGCTCCACCGCGGCGGCGGCGGGCAGGCACCGCGCGACGTCCGCGCCGGCCGCCCGGCCCGACAGCACCGCGAGCGTGGGCCGCAGCGCCTTGCCGCCGCCGGCGCGGGGCTGCCCGGAGTCGTCGGTCCAGCCGAAGTGGTAGCGGGCGACGCGCGCGGTGTGCGGGTCGAGGCGGCCGACGGCCTCGCGCAGCACCGGCTCGACGAGCTCGCGGGCCGCCTCGGCGGGTGGCAGGGTCAGGGTCATGGCGCGTTCTCCTGATCTCGTATGTGCCGCCTGACCAGGCGAGCCGCGTGGAGTCCGCTGCGCACGGCCCCCTCCATCGTGTCGGGCCAGCCGGTGTCGGTCCACGCGCCGGCGAGGTAGAGGCCGGGCCACCGGGTGGCGCTCTGCGGGCGGAGCGCCCCGCTGCCGGGGGCCTGGCGGAACGTCGCGCGCCGTTCCCTGGTGACGAAGAAGTCCGTCATCCGGGCCCGCCGCGCGGCCGGGAACACCGATCGCAGTGCCGGGACGAAGACCTCGCGGAGGTCCGCGGTCGGCCGGTCGATCCAGGTGTCCGCCACCGACACGGACACCGCCAGGTACTGCCCTCCGCGCAGCCCCGCGACGCGGGTCTTGTCGAACACCCACTGCACCGGCGAGCCGGTGACCGCGACGAACGGCACCCGCATGACCGGCCGGTCGTAGACCGCGTGGACATTGATGATCGGGCTCGCGTCCAGGCCGCTCCACCTGTCCTGGCCGGGCGCCGCCCCGGGCGGGACCAGATGCGCGGCCTGCTCGTGACGCGTGGCCACGACGACCGCCGACGCCTCGATCCTGGTGCCGTCCACGATGACGGCCGGTCCCCGCTCGATGGCCGTGACCTTCGCCGACAGTCGTACGGCGCCGCCGCGCCGCATGATGGCGGCCCTGGCGGCGGTGTCGTGCAGCTCGCCGAGCGGAACCAGGGGGATGCCCAGGTCCGCGGCGTCCGGCCGGCCGAGCAGGGCGGTCTTGAACACCTTCACCGCCGGGCCGAGCGCCGCGTCGTCGACCCCCGTGTTCAGGGCCGCCACCGCGAGCAGCTCCCAGAGCGCCTGACGCACCGGGGCCCGCTGGCCGTGCGCCGCCAGCCAGCGCCCGAACGTCACCGTGTCGAGCAGCGGATCGGCCGGATCGAGCCGGCCCAGCGCGATCGAGCCGCGCAGGGCCTGGATCCGGTCGCCCGGCCCGAGCAGGCGGTAGCCCGCGAGCGCGGGCACGAAGTGGAGCGGCCCCGGCAGCGCGGCGCGGCGCAGCCGCCCGGCCCGGCCCGCCGTGCCGAGCACCCGCACGTCGAACCGGCTCTGCAGGTCCACCAGCGCGGTGCCGCCGATCCGTTCCAGGAGTCCCCGGTACGCCGTGCAGCAGCGGAGGAAGACGTGCTGGCCGTTGTCCACCGTCAGCCCGCCGCGCTGGAACGAGTACGTGGCGCCGCCCAGCCTCGGGCGGGCCTCGTACAGCGTCACGGGGCAGCCGGCCTCGGCGAGGGCGATGGCCGCGGAGATGCCGGCCAGGCCGCCGCCGACGACCGCCACCGGAGCGATGCCCATCGGCGGAGCCCGGCGCGGCTCTGGTGTGATGCTCATCGCAGGCTCCTCGCGGGTATGGCCCGATGCTCGTCGGACCCGTCGGCGGCCACCGCCCGGCTCTCAGGCCGACGGCAGGCGTTGGAGACCCGCACCGGGGCACCTCATGGTCATCAGGACACGGGTCCACTCCGCGAGCAGGCGTGCGCGGCGTGGCCGGACGGCACGGCCCAGAACGTCGTAGCGGGCGCTTCTCAGCGCCGCCAGGGTCGCGTGGCCGCCCGCGACGTAGCCCGCGACCGCCGTACGGGCGAAGCCGGACAGCGAGGCGACGATCGGCTCGCCTTCCGCCAGCAGTCTCCCGGCCCGCGCGGCCTGCACCGCGACCACCTCGCGCAACCCCGGTGACGTGGCCGCCGCCGCGAGATGGCCGGCCGGGCAGCCCGCCCGCCGCAGATCCTCCTGCGGCAGGTAGACCCGCCCGCGCCGGTAGTCCTCGCCCACGTCCTGGCAGTGCTCGATGACCTGCAACGCCGAGCACACCCGGTCCGACAGGGCCTGGCGGGCTCCGCTCGTCTCCCCGAACACGTGCAGCACGATCCGGCCGACCGGGTTCGCCGACAACGCGCAGTAGCCGAGGAGGTCGTCGAACGTCTCGTAGCGGGTGACCGTCTGGTCGCGCCGGTTGGCCTCGATGAGGTGGTGGAACGGCTCGGCGGGAATCGAGCACTCCCGGACGGTGCGGGCCAGCGCGTGGACCGGCCGCAGCCTGGGGACCTGACCGTCGTACAGGCGGGCCAGGTCGGCCTCGAACTCCGCCAGCAGCCGCAGGCGGTCATCGGGACGCTCCTCGTCACCCACGTCGTCCACCGACCGCGCGAAGCCGTACACGGCCATGAGGTGGTCGCGGTGCCGGCGCGGCAGCAGCCGCGAGGCCACCGGGAAGTTCTCCCGGCGCGCCTTTTCCGCCAGCTCCCGCGAATGGCCACTCTGTGACAGCACGAAAGGGAAATTATCCGCCGCGGGGCGGCGCAAACCCGACGGCCGCGCCACTATGTTCTGTTTCCATTTAATTGGCCTGGCATTTACGCGGTGACAGGCTCATGGAAATAGGCGTTTGAATGCGCGGGGAAAGGGGGAGTGGCTTTTATGGAAATACGGGCCGGCACGCCGTGGTCGCGCAGCGGCCCCACTCTCAGGCCCATGAGCCGGCAGCGCTCCACGAGCGCGGGCAGGGCGTCGAGCGCCGATCGCCAGGCACCCGGAACGGAGGCGTGGTCGGAGTCATGGAGCAGGACGGTCGCCCCGCCGCGCAGCCCGGCCGCGACGGTGGCCAGCACCGAGTCCGGCGTGGCCGCCTCCTCCCAGTCCCTGCCCCAGACGGTCCACAGCACGGGGCGCAGCCCTCGCCGGCGGGCCGAGACCAGCGCTTCGAGGCTCAGCGCCCCGTAGGGAGGGCGGTACCACACCGGCTCGACGCCGCCGACGGCCCGCACCAGGTCGGCGGTCCGGCCGATCTCGGCCGTCAGCCGGCCCGGCGGGGCGATCAGGGCGTTGCCGTGCCCCCAGCCGTGCACGGCCAGCTCATGCCCCTCGGCCACGATGCGGCGGCCCAGCCACTGGTGGCGTTCGAGCAGCTCGCCGAGGACGAAGAAGGTGGCCTGGCAGCCGAGCCGGCCCAGCTCGTCCAGGAAGCGCGGGGTCGAGCCGGGATGGGGTCCGTCGTCGAAGGTGAGCGCGACGTGGCCGGGGTCGCCGGCGCCGGCGAGCGCGGGCACGCGTCGCCGGACCGAGGGCAGCCAGGTGGCGGCCGGGCCCGCGTGCGCCAGCGCCAGGCAGGCCAGCCCGAGAGGCAGGGCGAGACGGGTCATCGCCCTACCGCCCGGGGTGTCCGGTCATGAGCCCCTGGCCTCGCCGCCGGCGGGTGCTCATCCTCAGCGCGTCGATGGGCACCGGCCATGACGGCGTGGCCGCCGAGCTGGCCGCCCGGCTCGCCGCCGAGCATGCGGATTCAGAGATCATCGATGTCCTCCGCCTCTTCCCGCTCCGGCTGGGATCGGCGCTGCGCTGCGGGTATCGCTGGATGATCCTGCGCGCCCCCTGGCTCTACGAACTCATCTACCAGGTCTTCTTCGTCGGCAAACGGGCGCCGGCGACGTCCCCGCTCACGGTGCTCGCCGCCGCCCGCCTCCGCAGGCTCGTCGCCTCCCGCCGGCCCGACGAGGTCGTCTCGACCTTCCATCTGGCCGCGCAGCTCACGGGACGGCTGCGCGAGCGCGGCGCGCTGCCCTGCCCGAGCACGGTGCTGGTCACGGACTTCGCGGTGCACCGGCTCTGGGTCCATCGCGGCAACGACCGGTACCTGTGCTCGAACCCCGACATCGTCGGGCAGATCGCCGCCCTGACCGGCCGGCCCGTGCTCCGCTGTGCCCCGGTCGTACGCCCGGAGTTCGCGCGGGCGGTGGCCGATCCCGGGCGGGTGGCCGCCGGCCTCGGCGTGGACCCCGGCGCCCGGCTCGTGCTGGTGTCGGGAGGGTCATGGGGGGTCGGGCAGATCGTCGCGACCGTGCGCGCCCTGGCGGGGTCGGGACGGTACACGCCGCTCGTCCTGTGCGGCGGCAACGCCGGACTGCGGCGGCGCCTGCGGCAGGCGGGGCTGGGCCCCGCGCTCGGCTGGCGCGACGACGTGCCGGAGCTCATGGCGGCCGCGTACGCGCTGGTCGACAACGGCGCCGGGCTGACCTGCGAGGAGGCTTTCGCGGCGGGACTGCCGGTCATCATCCACCGGCCGATCCCCGGTCACGGCCGCGACGGCGCACGGGCGATGGCCAGGGCCGGGGTGAGCCTGCACACCCGCACCACGCCGGCGCTGCTGGCGGCGCTGGACCTCCTCGAGGACGAGCGGTCGCGCAAGCGCCAGACCGGCAGGGCGTCCGCGCTGTTCTCCTCGATGCCGGCGCAGGCCGGCCTCATTTCCCTGTCGAGGTGGTCACGCCCTGGCCCTGGATGAGCGGCGACCTGGTCAGCTCGATGACGCCGAAGACCATGAGCCCGATGCCCGCCACCTCGTACACGATCCACGGGCCGGTGCGGATCGGCTCACCGAACATCAGCGCGCCGTACAGGATGCCCGCTATGGGGTCGCTGATGGTCAGCGCCGGCTGAGCGATCACCAGCGAGCCGCTGTGCAGGGCGTTCTGCAGCAGGAACAGGCTGCACAGGCCCGCCGCCACCATCGCGTACAGCGGCCAGGACACCAGCAGCGCGCCCGGGTCCTCCTGCGCGATCGACGTGCACTCCTTGATGAGCGTGGCTGTGAAGGCGAAGCCGAGTCCGCCCGCCACGCCCAGCGCCGCGGGACGGACGGCACCCCTGGTCAGGGAGGCCACCGCCACCAGCACGGCGATGGTGCCCGCGGTCACGACGGTGGCGACGATCCATCGGGTCGCGTCGGGCGACCACCGGCCGGTGCCGGGAGCCGCCGCCGTGAGGAATGCCGCCAGCCCGGCCGACAGCGCGCCGATCGCCAGCCACGACCGCCTGTCCAGGACCGTGCCGAACGCCCCCGACAGAATGATCATTGTGAACGGCAGCTCGACCACCAGGACGGGCTGGACCAGGGCGATGCCTCCCATCGACAGCGCGGCCGCCTGGAAGACGAAGCCCGCGATCAGCGCCACGATGCCCCACAGCCACACCGGATGCCGGAGCAGCGCCCAGATCAGGCCCAGCCGCAACCCCAGCTCCGGCGGCACCGATCGGGCCGCGCGTCGCTGCAGAACCGACGCGACGGCGTTGGACAGCGCCGCGAGCACCGCGAGCAGCGCGGCAGTGATCAAGGGGATCCGGTCCGATCGGCCGGACGGTCTCTCACCCGCCGGACCTGGGTGAGAGCGTGCACCGCGACCAGGGACTTCTCCCTCGTCGTCAGGGACAGCCGGGCGTTCAGTGCCCGTCTTGGGTCGGCGGTGATGCGGTCGAGCAGGCACCGGTAGATGCCGGCCATGGTCGCCGTGCAGGCGGCGCTCCGCGCGTCCAGCATGGGCAGCAGGCGCATGCCGGTGGTGAACCAGTCACGTGCCCGGTCCGCCTCGAACCGGACGAGGCCGGCCAGGCGCTCCGGCGGGTCGCGGAACCGGCCGGATGAGTCGATGTCCAGGGTGCAGCCGAACCGCTCCAGGTCCTGGGCGGGCAGGTAGATCCGCCCGGACAGGCGGTCCTCCCGCAGGTCGCGGAGGATGTTGGTGATCTGCAGGGCCACGCCGAGCGCGTCCGCGAGCGGCGTGGCCGCCTCGACGTCGTCCGCGCCGAACACGCCCAGCGAGAGCCGCCCGATCGATCCGGCGACGCACCGGCAGTAGCCTTCCAGGTCCGCGAACGTCACGTACGTCCTGCCGCGCACGTCGGCGGCGCAGCCGTCGACGAGGTCGGCGAAGGCCGCCAGCGGGATCGGATAGCGGTCGGCGGCCTCGAGCAGCGCCACCAGCACGAGGTCGTGCGTCGTGGGCGCGCTCCCGTCGAGCAGCCCGCAAACGGTGTCGAGGCGGGCCAGCCGCTGCCCGGCCGGGCCGTCCCCGTCGGCGATGTCGTCGATCCTGCGCGCCAGCGCGTAGACGGCGCTCAGCGCGCGCCGCTTGGGGGCCGGCAGCAGCCGCAGACCGTACGAGAAGTTACGGGCCTGACTGCGCATGATCTGCTCGCAGTGCCGGTACGCCTCATCGACGCCCGGGGCTCCGCCTGCTTCCCGCGAGGAGACGGGGCCATGTCGTCGCCAGAGATTTGCGGCGCGGGCGAACATCATGGCCGCATCGGCCGCTTGCGTGTTTTCCCCCATGGCATGAGTCATGGCTGTCCGTTATGTCGCGGCAATAAACTCGAACAACGGCCTCGTAAAGGGCTGCCAGGCCATGGCCGGGCGACTAATTTACGTGCGGATGAAGAATGAGGTCGCTCGCGGTAATCGGCCGGGAATTTCGTGGCACTGCGTTTTCAAGGCTCGTCGGACCGGGCGCGGGACAGCGGCGCCTTCGGCGGGGTCTGCCGCGGGCACGGGAGCGATGCGTCGGCGGGCGGTCTCACGCCGGCGAGCAGGAGAACCTGGTCGATCCATGCCTCTATGACGGAAGAGGAAGGCGGTGGGAGCTCCATGTCTGTCATCTCGTCCCCCCTTGAGAGGTGCTCGGGGGGAGTCGTCATGATCTGCCCGGGACGGTCACCCGGACAACACGGATAGTAGCAATCAGTCACGATCGGGCGGTGTACCGCCCCGAGGTGGCGGCGGCCCCCTCGGAAGCTTTACCCCGTCGCGAGTTACCGGATCCGCCGGAGGGCAGGCGGAGGGACGGTGAGTCGTCGATCGAAGGAGTGGACCATGGTCGTCAGCCGCACCGCCGTCGAGGACCGGCCACAGGTCACGCTGCCCGTGCTCGGCACGGTCCCCCTGCCGGAGCCCGAGCATCTCGCCTTCTACGCGGCACTTCTCGCGCTGGGGGTGCTGGAGATCGTCGAATGGCCCGTCGTGGGTGTCGTCGCCATCGGCCATTTCCTGGCCGGCCAGCACCGCTTCGCCGTCCTGCGGGAGGTCGGAGAGGCCGCGGAGGCTGCCTGATGCGGTGTGCGGCAGGGGAGGGCGCCGGCGTCGCGACCATGACCGCAAATCTCTGGTCTCGGCCGCTCAAAGTCTGAGCAACTTTCGCCTGTATCGGGTTCTTTGTCCTGTTTGAGGGCAGCCCACCGGCAAGCGCCTCGGCCACGGCAACAGGCTTCGAGAACAAGGAGCACTGATCATGTCGAACACGTCACGGATAGCCTTTGCCGTGCTCGCGGGCTACTACCTCGGACGGCGTCGCAAGTTGCGCATGGCCGCGGCGTTGGCGCTGGCAGGGCTGATGGGTCGCGCGCGCATGGCCGAGGGCGGTGGCCTGCTGGGGCAGGGGATCAAGGCCCTGCGCTCCTCCGCCGAGATCGGGGAGATCACCGACCGCCTCCGCGGGGACCTGATGGAGGTCGGCAAGGCGGCGGCGGTGGCGGCGACCAGCAGGCAGATCGACTCTCTGAGCAACAGGCTGCACGAACGCGCCGAGTCTCTGCGTACGCAGGGGACGGCGCAGGAGACCCGCCGGCCCGCCAGGGAGGAGGAAGAAGACTACGAGGACTTGGATTACGAGGACGAGGGCGAGGACTACGAGGAAGAGGAGGAGCTCCCGCCTCGGAGGGTGCAGCGGCGAGCCCGTCCTGTGCGAGGAGCCGGCCAGTCGCGGAGGTGAGTTCGAGTGACTGAGACGAGAGCCGGACGGGCCGGTCAGACGGTCCGAGGAACCGGCCGGGCGGTGACGGGAACGGCCAGGAGCGTCGCGGGCACGGCCAAGAGTGCCGGTCAAGGAGCGGCCGGTACGGCAAGGAGCGCCGGTCAAGGAGCGGCCGGCGCAGCCAGGAGCGCCGGTCAAGGAGCGGCCGGCGCGGCGGCGGAGACGGTCAAGAAGGCCGGGGGCGCGATCATGGAGGGCCTGCCGACCAGCCGGCTCGTACAGGAGGCCCAGAACCTGCTGCAGGCGTTGAGCGAGCGCTTGATCGAGACCGCGGAAGAGAAGGTCGAGGATCTCACCGAACGGCTGACCGACTACGCGGAGAACGGTGGCAAGAGCCTCATCAGCGCGGTCACCGGCTCAGAGAACCCCGGCGGTGTGCTGGGCGGCGCCCTCAAGGGCGGGCTCAAAGGCGGCCTCAAGGGCGGTGTCACCGGCGGGCTCAAGGCAGGCGTGAAGGGGGTGTGGCAGAAGATCACCGGGAAGGCCGGTGGCAAGGGCGGCAAGCTGAAGATCGTCAACATCGTCGAGTCGATCGACATCGGCGCTCCGCGCCGCCTGGTGTATGACCAGTGGACCCAGTTCCAGGACTTCCCGACCTTCATGAAGAAGGTGGAGACGGTCAATCAGGAAAGCGACGAGAAGCTCTCCTGGAAGGCCCAGGTCTTCTGGTCCCACCGGACGTGGAAGTCGCACATCGTCGAGCAGATCCCGGACCAGCACATCATCTGGCGGTCCGAGGGCGCGAAGGGCTATGTGGACGGAGCCGTGACGTTCCACGAGCTCACCGACAACCTGACCCGGGTCCTGGTGGTGCTGGAGTACCACCCGCAGGGGCTCTTCGAGCGCACCGGCAACCTGTGGCGCGCCCAGGGCCGGCGGGCGAGGCTGGAGCTCAAGCACTTCAGGCGGCACGTGATGGCGCACCTCCTGCTGAAGCCCGAGGACGTCGGCGACGGCTGGCGCGGCGAGATCCGCGACAGCGAGGTCGTCAAGGACCACGAGACGGCGATGGAGGAGGAGCGCGCCAGGCAGGAGGAGGAAGAGAAGCCCGAAGAGGAAGAGTACGAGGAGGAAGAGCGGCCCGAGGAGGAAGAGCCAGAAGAGGAAGAGCGGCCCGAGGAGGAAGCACGCGAGCGGGCCGAAGAGGAGGAGCCCGAGGAGGAGGAAGAAGAGGAGCCTGAGGAGGAGGAAGAGGAAGAAGAAGAGCCCGAAGAGGAGGAAGAGCCGCAACGGGCCGAAGAGGAAGAGCCCGAGGAGGAAGAGGAGCCCGAGGAGGAGCCGGTCGGCGCGCGCCGCCCCGCCAGAGGCCAGACGCGCCGGGCACCTACCGGACAGCGCCCCGTCCGCCGCCGCCGCGAGACGGAGTAGGCGCGGCAGCCGGGCGGCACCACCGGGCAACTTTGGCGCGCCCGGCTGCATCTAATCCGCCGTGGAGGCGTTGATCGCGGGGGACCCGCAGCGCATCGGGGAGTACTGGCTGGCCGGGCGCCTGGGCGCGGGAGGTCAGGGCGTCGTGTACGACGCCTACGACCCTGAGGGCCGCCGGGTGGCGGTGAAGGTGCTGCACGCGGCCGGCGATCGCGGGCGCTTCGCCAAGGAGGCGGCCGCGGCGGGGCAGGTGGCCTCGTTCTGCACCGCCCGGCTGCTGGCCGCCGAGCTCGACGGCGGCAAGCCGTACCTGGTCTCGGAGTACGTCCCGGGTCCGAGCCTGCGCGAGGCCGTACGGGACGGGCGGCGATTCACCGGGGACGACCTGCACCGGCTGGCGACGGCGGTGGCCACGGCGCTCACCGCGATCCACGAGGCGGGCGTCGTCCACCGCGACCTCAAGCCGGACAACGTGCTGCTCGGCCCGGACGGGCCACGCGTGATCGACTTCGGCATCGCCAGAACCCTGGACATGTCGCTGACCAGGACCGGCGAGCTGGCGGGAACCCCCACCTACATGGCGCCCGAGGTGCTGACCGGGCAGCGCGCGGGTGCGGCGGCCGACGTGTTCGCGTGGGGCGCCATCATGGTGTTCGCGGCCACCGGGTTCGACCCGTTCGGCGGCGAGAACCTGGGCGGCGTCATGCACCGCGTGCTGACCCACCATCCGGACCTGAGCGCTCTGCCGCCGCGGCTGGCCGCGCTGGTCGAGGCCGCGATGGAGAAGGACCCGTCGGTGCGGCCCAGCGCCCGCGACCTGCTGCTGGCGCTGGTCAGCGGCGACGGGTCCGACATGCGCGGGTTGCTGGCGGCCGGGATCCGCAGCGCCGAGGGGATGCGGGGGCCCGACCGGGGCGATCCCGCGCTGGGCACGATCGCCGAGGACGCCTACGGCGCGCTCGGCCCCGAGGAGCGTGACCTGGCGGCCGAGGTGTTCCTGCGGCTGGTCGCGGTGAACGCCGACGGCCAGGAGACGCTGCGCCGGGCCGCGCCCGAGGAGCTGTTCGGCGGCCGCCCAGAACAGGAGGCGGCGGCCGTCCGGCGCGTCCTGGAGGCGTTCTCGTACGTGGTCGCCGTCAAGGACGACTCGATCGTCCTGTCGCGCCCGGGACTGCTGCGGGCCTGGCCGCGCCTGCGCATGTGGGTGGAGGCCGACCGCACCGGTCTGGCCGTGCTCGGCGAGATCAACGCGGCGGCGCGGCACTGGGACGAGCACGGGCGGCGCGACGGCGACGTGCTGCAGGGCAGCCGCCTGGAGGAGGCGCTGAGCTGGGCGGCGACCGGCCGCAGGCATCTGACGCTGACCCCGTTCGAACGCGATTTCCTGCGCGCGGGCACCGAGCTGACCAAGAAGCGCGGCCGGCGCAGGACACTGGTCACCACGGCGCTGGCGGGGCTGCTGGTGGTGGCGCTGGCGGCGGGCGGGGTGGCCGTGTGGCAGCGCGGTCAGGCCGTCGAGCGGCTCGACATCCTGACCGCCAAGCAGGTCGCGGCCGAGGCCGACCGCCTGCGCACGGCCGATCCGACCCTCGCCATGCTGCTCAGCGTGGCCGCCTACCGGGTGTCGCCGCAGCCGGAGGCGCGCTCCAGCCTGATGGCCTCGCTCCAGCAGCGGGAGACGGCCGTCTTCCGCGATCCACCGGTCAAGGGCGTGGGCCGGCGGGTGCTGAGCCGCGACGGGCGCACGCTCGTCAGCTTCAGCGAGGGCGGCGTCAACGTGTACGACGTGCGCACCGGCAGGCGGACGGCGAGCTGGCCCAAGATGACCTTGAAAGGGATGACCCTCCAGAACCCCGCGCTGAGCCGCAGCGGACGCCTGCTCGCCCAGACCACCACGGACGAGCTCGGGGTATGGGATCTGAAGACCGGTAAGACGCTGGTGCGGATGTCTCTGCCGGCGACCGGGAACGGTGGCTACGGCGTCGTGTTCGGCGAGCACGAGACGACGCTCGTGGTCACCGTCGCCGAGGATGTCCCCTTCCTCATCGACGTGAGCACCGGCAAGCGGTTCGGCCGGTTCGTCTATGCGAACCGGACGTGGGCGCAGACCCCCGCGCCGCTCGTGGACCTGACCGGCAGGCACCTGCTGCTGCCCGGCCACCGCTTCGACCAGCTCGCCCTGCCCGGCTGGACGGTCGAGCGCCCCTTCCCGGCCTGCGTGAAGAGCCACGTGCTGGCGGCGTACAGCCAGGACGGCAAGACCCTGGCCTGCGTCGACGTCGCGGGCGACATCGCCCTTCTGGACGCCGTCACCGGGCACCGGCGCAAGCTGAAGGAGGTGCTGAACTGCGATCTCTGCGACGAATTCGCACGGCTCAGGTTCAGCGCCGACGGCCGCTACATCGCCGGCTTCAAAGGCCGCGATGTGGAGGTCCTGCGGATCAGTGACCAGAGGGAAATCCTGCGCTATCGCGCCGAGGGCGATCTCGGCGACGTCCGCTTCGACCCGGACGGCAGGACACTGCGCTACCTCATCGACGACGCCGTCATCAGCGTGGACCTCCAGCCACGCATCCCCGCTGTCCTCCTGCCCAACCCTCCGGTGCTCAGCCGCGACGGCCGCTGGGCGGTGGCCAGGAAGAACAGCTCCGCCCTGAGCGTGTTCGACCTCCGCACGCGCAAAGAGGTGCGCCGCATACCCCTCGCCGAGGAAGACGATCTCAGCGAGAAGTTCGATGACTTCGGCACCAAGCTTGCCACCGTGGGCGACGAAACGGTCACCCTGTGGGACGTCGGCACCGGGAAGAAGCTATGGTCGCGGCGGGCGAGCCACGGTTACTACACTCCTGTGTTCGCCAACTTCAGCACCGACGGGCGCCGGCTCACCATGACCCTTTACTACGGCCAGAATGCGCAGGTCGAAGAGTTGGTGCTGGACATCGCCGACGGCCACGTGGTGGCCTTGTACAAGACCCGGATCACCGACGGACCCTTCCTTCCGGGACGGCAGGTGTTCGCCTCGCTTGACGGCAGGCTCGTCGACATGATGACCGGCAAGCCCGTCGGCGCCGGGTTCGGCGAGACCAACGCGCTGGCCATCAGCCGCGACGGGCTCATGGCCGTCCACGAGTCCGCCAGCCACAGGATCCGCCTGTGGGACGTCAAGGACCCGACCGCACCGGCCGCTCTGCCTCCAGCTCTGCCCCGCGCCGCCGGCGCCATCGCCGCCCTGGAATTCTCGCTGGACGGCAGGAGGCTCGCCACGGTCACCGACGGGGGCGTGCTGGAGCTCTGGGACGTCCAGGCCAGGCGCAGGCTGGGCACCTCGTACGCGGCGGGCGACTTCGACCCCTCGTCCATGGCCTTCAGCGCCGACGGGAGCATCCTGTACGTGGGCGCGCAGGACGGCCTGAAGGCCGGCGTCGTGTACGAGGTGCCCGTGGGCGACGCGCTCGTGGCCGGGAAGGTGTGCGCGCGGGCCGGCCGCACGCTCTCGGCCGCCGAGTGGAACCAGTACCTCGCGGACGTGCCCTACCGGAACGTGTGCGCATAACGGGGATTGCTCTCACACGACTACTCGTGTTTGAGTAGTCGCGTGAACAGTTCACGGCTTTTCGTGCTGGGGATGCTCGCGCGCAAGGGGCCCATGCACGGGCACCAGATCCGCCGGGCAGCGCAGATCGACCGGACCGACCTGTGGGCCGATGTCAAACCCGGATCGCTGTACGGCGCGCTGCACCGGATGGAGGGCGAGGGCCTGATCGAGGCCGTCCGCACCGAGCAGGAGGGCAAGATGCCCGCACGCACGGTCTACGGCATCACCGAGGAGGGCCGGCGGGAACTGCACGCCCAGCGGGACGAGGCGCTGCGCCGGGTGGCCCTGCCGCCTGACCCGGCCGATCTCGCCCTGCAGTTCACCGACGACATGGCCGAGCAGACGCTCGGCGGCGTCCTGCGGAACCGGCGCGAGGCGTACGCCACGCAACTGCAGGCCATGCGGAACATGCGCGAGGAGGCGGACCCCTACCTCACCGACCTGGAACGCATGACGTTCCAGCACACGCTCGCGCGGCTGGAGACAGAGGTCGCCTGGCATGACGAGGTCCTGCGGCGGCTGCCGAAGCTCGTCGCCGACGACGACCGCCACCGCAGCCGGAGCGCCCGGCCGGACACCCCCGAAGGAGACAGCGCATGACCCACCGGATCCTGGTGCGAGGCGGCCACGTCGTCTCGATGGACGACGCCGTGGGCGACCGGCCCGGCTGCGACATCCTGATCGAGGACGACGTCATCGCCGCCGTCGAACCGGGCCTCGACCCGGCCGGCGCGGACGAGGTCATCGACGCCCGCGACACCGTCGTCATCCCGGGCTTCGTCGACACGCACCGGCACCTGTGGATGACCGTCCTGCGCGGCACCCAGGCGGACGAGACCCTGGGCGGCTACCAGCAGACCGTGCAGGGCCCGCTCCCGTTCGCCGTCCAGCCGCAGGACGTCTACGCGGGCACGCTGCTCGGGGCCTGGGAGGCGCTGAACGCCGGCATCACCACAGTGCTGGACTACGCCCATCTCAACCCCACGCTCGAGCATGCCGAGGCAGGCATCCGCGCGCTGCGCGAAACAGGCATCAGGGCGCTCTACGCGCACGGCTCGGTCTTCGGCGTGCGACGCCCGTGGGGCTCCCCCGAGCAGGCGGAGTACGTACGGGAGCTGCTGCGCCCCAGGCAGGACGATCGGCTGCTCACCTTCGGCATCGCCTTCGGCGCCCCGTACGGGGAGGCCGACTGGGCGCTGGCCGCCGAGCTGGACGTCCCGGCCACCCTGCACGCCTGCGTCCGCTCGGCCGGCGCCTGGCCCGCCTCGCACACGATCGAGGAGCTGAACGCCCGCGGTCTGCTGCGGGCGGGAACGGTGTACTCGCACTGCACCATCGCCACCGACGCGGAGCTGAAGCTCATCGCCGACAGCGGCGGCCACGTGTCGGTCTCGCCGTACGTGGAGATGGCCATGGGCCACGGCCGCCCCGTGATCACTCGCGCTCTGGCGCAGGGGCTGCTTCCCTCGCTCGGGGCGGACGTGGTCAGCAGCGGGCCGGGCGACATGTTCTCGCTGATGCGCGCCGCGTTCGGCCAGGCCCGCGCGGAGACGGTGCCCGACGACCCCGACGCGCCCTACCGGCCGGGCCTGACCGCCCGTGACGTGCTGCGCTTCGCGACGGCGGGCGGCGCCGCCGCCTGCGGGCTGGGCGACATCACCGGCTCGCTCACCCCGGGCAAGCGCGCCGACCTGGTGACGGTACGGACGGACCAGATCAACACGATGCCGGCCGGCGACCCCGTCGGCGTGGTGGTGGCCAACGCCGACGTCTCCACCATCGACACGGTGCTCGTCGGAGGCGTCGCGCGCAAGCGCGGTGGCCGCCTCCTGGCCGACCTGCCCGGGCTGCGCGACCTGGCACGGGACGCGGCCGCCAGGCTGCGTCAGCACGCGGGAAATTCGGTTGCCGCGCACGCGGGCCAGGGTTAGAGTCCCCAACCATCATCTCGTGACGGAGGAGTTGCTTTTATGCGTGTCGATGGCGTTCGTTACCAGTCCACCTCGGTAAACCCGTCATCACATGTAAGGACTCCATCCCTTGGATCTGCCACGTAGTTTCACCATCCGGGAGAGCAGCCACCGGATCCTCAACCCGTTCACCCCGGACAAGCTCGCCACGCTGGGCGCCGCCATCGGGCTGCGCAAGGGCGCTTCCGTGCTCGACCTCTGCTGTGGCAAGGGCGAGCTGCTGTCCACCTGGGCCCGCGACCACGGCGTCACCGGGACCGGCGTGGACATCAGCACGGTCTTCCTGACCGCCGCGCGCGAGCGCGCCGCCGAGCTCGGCGTCAGCGACCAGGTGGCCTTCGTGCACGGCGACGCCGCCACCCATGTGGCGGCCGAGCCGGTGGACGTGGCGGCGTGCGTCGGGGCGACCTGGATCGGCCAGGGCGTCCCCGGGACCGTCGCGCTGCTGGAGCGCAGCCTGCGCCCCGGCGGCGTGATGCTGATCGGCGAGCCCTTCTGGCGGGCCGAGCCGCCCAGCCAGGAAGCCGTCGAAGCGTGCCACGTCCGATCCCGTGACGGCTACGAGACGCTGCCCGGGCTCGTCGAGCTCTTCGCCGGCCTCGGCTACGACCTCGTCGAGATGGTCCTGGCCGACCAGGACAGCTACGACCGTTACCGCGCCGCCCAGTGGCTGAACGTCCGTACCTGGCTGGACGCCAACCCCGACGACGAGCTCGCCCCCGAGCTCAGGGACGAGCTGTCGACCGCGCCGCTGCGCTACACCAGGTACGAGCGGTCCCTGCTCGGCTGGGGCGTGTTCGCGCTGATGAAGCGCTGACGTTCCCCGTTCCGGCCCCGGTCGGCGCCACGATCACCTC
>NZ_JBFANV010000059.1:0-70400 GCF_040674955.1 Nonomuraea sp. NPDC049695
GGCTGGTGGCTGCCTGTCAGTGTGAGGCGGCCGGACGCGCGGCCGCATCCGTCATCCGACCTGTGTCCATGCTGTGGGGCTCGTCCGGCAGCTCAGGGGAGGCGTCGCAGGGAGCCAGTGACCTCACCGTTCTCCGTCAGCGGCGCCCGGCCGTACTCCGGCTTCCACGGTTCGAGGCTTCCGCCGCCCCCGTCCACGATCCGGTCCCGGAGGGAGAGCACGCGCAGCGCGTACGTGAAGGTTTCGCCCTGCAGCCCGGCGCTCATGGCCCAAGCCCGTCCGGCGTTCCTGCCGTGCGTGACGACACGCATCGGACGGTTCTCGCCGTCGGTGGGCGGGAACAGCAGGTCGGGAGCGTATTTCAGGATCTGGCCGCGCGCCCGTTCGACGGCTTCGGGGCGGGCCGGGCGCAGATCTCGTACGAACGCGTCCACCACGTCGTCGGCCAGCCCCAGCAAGGCGGCCATCCTCGACGAGGACCGCCGGGGGCCGCAGGAGCTGCACGGTCACGTCCCGCCGCAGATCCTGTTCATGGAGATCAACCAGCTCATTACCGCCCAGTGGCACGACCCGAGGCGCGGGCCGCGCCCTCCCGGGGGCTGCCCGCGATCAAGGGCATCACCATGACCCGCGACGTGCCCGAGCCAAGATCGTGGACCAGCCCGGCCGGCGCTCCTGAGCACGGCGGAACGCCAGGCGGTTCGGGCGGGCGCCCCTGATCACCAGGCTGCGCGCGGCGAGTCGCCCTCACCCGGACGCTCGTCGACTGTGATCGGCGCCGAGGTGACCGCGCCGTCGGCGAGGGCGACCCGGTAGGCGCGCCACTTGTGCACGTACAGGAGGTGTTCGCCGGTCCCGTCGACGCTGAAGCGCAAGCTCAGCGAGGCGTCAGGGGGCAGATCCGGCCGGGCCAGGACCTGCTCTGGCCCACCCGCCAAGGGGACGCGTTCGACGGTGTGCCCAGATGCGTAGATCAGCGCGCTGCCGTCAGGGGTGTGGGCCAACGACTCGAATGGCATGGCGCCCGTGGCGTTCTTGATGATCCGGGACGCGGCGCCGTCCGGGCCGGTGCTCAGGCGGGTGAGGTCGAGCACGGCGATGGCCCGTCCACCCAGCACATAGGCGAGCGAGCGGCCGTCCGGGGCCCAGGACAGGCCGCTCACCATCGAGTGCGTCAACGTCTTCCAGTCCCGGCGCTGGCCAGTGGCGACGTCGAGCACGGAGATTTTGGCGCCGCCTCCGATGAGCGGCGTGGCGTAGGCCAGTCGGGTGCCGTCGGCGCTGAGGGCGAGGTCGTAGACGAGCGTCAGGTCGTCGGGGTCGGTCTGCATGACGGCCACCGACTTCCCGGGCCGCCCGTCCTCGCCGAGGCGTACCAGGAAGAAGCGGATCTCTGGATTCTTCGGCTCGGTCCAGCCGGCGATGGCGAATGTGCGGTTGTCCCGGGCGGCGGCCACCAGGTGCCAAGAGCTTTCGACGCCGGGCGGCAGCGGGACGTTCGCGATGAACGACCCGGTCTCGGCGTTGTGCACGGCGGGGGGCACCGGGGTGAAGACAGCGGTCTTGGACTTGCCGGGGAAGTGGGCGAGCGGAGTGCGCGCGGAGAGGAAGAACCGCGGCGAACCCGTCGCAGCCAGGGGTGTTCCAGTCGCCATGGGCTCGGCCAAGGAGGTCGCCTGCGGGAACGGGTGCCGTACGAGACCTGAGGACACCATGGACGAGGGCTGCGGCGGGACCATCGTGAGCGACGGCAGTGGCGGGGACGCCGGGGGCTGGGTCGCGCTGACGAGCGACACCCGGTCGGCGGCCGGATCGGCGCATCCGGCGGCCAGGACGGCCAGAGCTAAACCCGCCAGGGTGGCAGACGTGCGGAACCACATGCAGAGATCATCGTATGGAACGGCCTTCTTGACCAGCACCGGACATGATCAGTCGAGGACTGTGAGGGATCACAGCGCCGTACGGATGGAGCGGCCAGGACCGCTGCCGCCCAGCCGATCAGGCATCGGTTGCACTTCGCTCGCGCCTTCTTCACGGAGCGATTGATCTCCACGGCAGCCGGCTTGCAAAGTGCAGAGAAACTCCAGGAACAGGAAAAACGTCTTGATCGCCTGGGCCCGGGCCAGCCGGGTGCCCTTCGCAGTGACGCGCAGGACCTTGCCGAAGTACGCATCGGCGTCGGCGGGCTCCATCTCCCACAGCGGCCGCCCAAACCACGCCCGCACCTGCTCCAGATGCACCACGTCGGAAGAGATCGTTCCGTCCGACAACCCCGCCGCCGCCCGGGCCAGCACGAAGCCGGCCAACACGTCGGTTTCTAACGCCTCCAGATCCTCCGGCGTGACCGGAGCCCGAGCCACCCGAAGATCCCGCACCACCGCCAGCGCCAACCCCAGGCACCTCGCCTTCACCGCCACAGCAAGACGAACGACCAGGACGATAGACCTTCAGAATCCTCGAAGTCTCATCAACGTTCGCAGAAGCCGGAGCACCAGCAGATAGGCCCAGGTCCTGGGGCTAGAGAGACCAAAGAAGCCCAGTTGAACTCAAGGGTTATTAATTAGTCGGCCGTATTCCGGCCGCCGGGGGTGGGCGGGGCGGCGATCAACGCAGTTTGTCCCAGTCTCTGGGGCTTTACAACGTAGATTTCCGCTTCGGGAGCTTCACCCGGTCCTTTGCCAGGGTCACATCACCTTCCATCGTTCGGCGTCTGCCGGCTGGCTCACCGGGGCCACAGCGATCGCGGGGACCGTGCACAGCCACGGCACGCGGTCACGGGAACTGACCCAGCACACAGTGACCTGGTCGTCGGCATAACGGTCGGTGCGCATCTGGATGTCGTCGTCGGTGATCGGGGAGAGCTGCGCCTCCCACGCCATCCGGTGGCTGCCCGCGGCGGGCGATCAGGGGGCGGATCTGCAGCTCGCGCACGAGCCGTCGGTACTTGTCGTGGTCGTAGCCGCGGTCGGCGAGCACGACGTCGGGGCGCTGGCGGGGCCGGCCGCGTACCTTCGGGATGGCCTGCAGCAGCGGGATGAGTTGGGTGACGTCGTTGCGGTTGGCGCCGGTCAGGATGACCGCGAGGGGGATGCCGGTGGCGTCGGTGATCAGGTGGTGCTTGCTGCCGGCCCGTCCGCGATCGACGGGGGACGGGCCGGTCTGCGCCCCCCTTTTAACGCCCTGATCTGGGAAGAGTCCACCGCAGCCCGGGAGAGGTCGAGCGCGTCGGCCGCGCGCAGGCGGTCGAGCAGCACCTCGTGCAGGCGCTGCCAGACGCCGGAGGCGTTCCACTCGGCCAGACGTCGCCAGCACGTCATGCCCGAGCCGTAGCCCAGCTCTTGTGGCAGGTGCTCCCAGGCGATGCCGGTGTGCAGCACGAACAAGATGCCCTGTAACGCCAGCCGGTCATCCAGCCGCTTACGTCCACAGAGCCGTACATCGTCGCAGATCAGGCAAATCCGTTGGAAATTTCCCCAGGACTACAGCGAGGCCTCGTCGGCCCGGTCCGCGTCCAGCATGCGGCGCACGTACGTCCACACCGGCACCCGCCACCGAGCCAGCAGCTCGGCCAGCGCCGCGCGCTCGCCGAGCTGAGCGCGCACCACCAGCAGCTCATCGGTCATCTTGCCCTCCCGTCATCTTGCACAGTCGGGCGAGAAGCCAAGGAGGTTCACGATTTCCGGATCACCTTGGGACGTGAAGCCTGTCCGGCGCGGGATCGCCGATCGCGGTGACCACGCGCAGGGCGCCGGCTTCGGCCGCCTCGCTGATCGCGACCCGCGCCAGTGCGCCGCGAACCTCCACCGGGACGCCGGGGAGGACCTGCACCAGTTCGAGACGGGCCGTGGTGCGCTGCTCGTCCTCCCATGACGCGGCCGCATGGCCGACGAAAGGTCCGCCGCGAGCGCTGTCGACGTAGGCCTGCACCCAGCAGACGAGCCTGCCCTGGGCGATCAGCCTTCTCGGGAGGTCCACCTCCATCCCCGCCGTGGCCAGCCAGGCGCCGGGCGCGGTCGCATGCGGGGGGACCGAGCTGATGAAGAAGCCGGGGGGATGGAGATCAGGGGCGTCGCGCGGGTCCAGCAGGACGTACCCGTCTCGAACCGTCCGGCGTCCCCTGCGGACCAGCCCGGTCGCGAGCTCCTCCGCGAGCCGGCCCTCGACGTCCGCGGCCCATTCGTCCGCCGAGTGCACCGGCAGGCCGGTCCACGGGCTGCGCGGCGCCGCCGGGTACTCGACTGCGAAAGCGTAGAGGTTCCGATCCCGCCGCCAGCGAAAGAGCACGACCATGCCGTCGGGCTCCGTCCGGACATCGACGTAGGAGTAGCCCTCCGTCACGGCACCCGCCCGTGACAGGCACGTCCTGACCGCTGCGAAAATCTCCTGCCGGGACCACTCGATCGCCATGCTTCCACACTCCCACACCCATCTCGTCCCGATAAGCCGACGGTAGGACCTGGTGAACGCTGGATCCTCTTCGGTTTCACCGGCGGCGGGCGCCGTACAGGCCGCAGCGCCCGCAGGTCGTACAGCACTGCCAGTCCCTGCCCGGCCCGTGGGTGCCGGGCACCGGATCGCTAGCGCGCGATGGGGCGGCGGCGGTTCGCCCAGATGGAGCGGGCCACGGTGGCGGGTGTCATGAGGGTGGTGGGGTGAGCGGT
Source organism: Nonomuraea sp. NPDC049695 (assembly GCF_040674955.1). Lineage (NCBI taxonomy): Bacteria > Bacillati > Actinomycetota > Actinomycetes > Streptosporangiales > Streptosporangiaceae > Nonomuraea > Nonomuraea sp. NPDC049695. Next base: position 4,662 of record NZ_JBFANV010000059.1, read on the forward strand.
CATGTACGTCACGTCGGCGAAGCGCCGCGAGATCGTCTCGTCGACCAGCGAGGCGTCGACGATCTGCCCGCTGAGCCAGCGTGCGAGCCGCGCCCGCAGCGGGAGCGCCGCGCCGCTCTGCAGCCGGGCGAGATCGGCCGCCGTGGACAACTCCCAGGCGGCGTCGACGATCACTTCCTGCAGGCCGAAGAACTCGTGCGCCGGTATCCGGGCGTCCCGCACGTTCCACAGGTAGGCCGACAGGCTGGAGGCGTGCAGGGCTGCCGATGTGATGCCCTGGCCGTAGAAGGGGTTGAAGGAGGCCACCGCGTCGCCCACGCTCACCAGCCCACCGGGGAGCCGCGTCAGCCCGGCGTAGTCGCGGCGGCGGGCATCGGCCTGGCGGTAGGTGGCGATAGGAACGAGGGGCTCGCCGGCGACGGCCCGCGCGAACTCGGGGGGCATGTCCTCGCGGCAGCGCCGGAGGAAGTCCTCCAGCGTACGGCCCGGGCGATCGTCGTCGTAACCACCCAGCGTGACGACCCACGCGCCCCCTTCCACGGAGCTGACCCCGCCGCCGGCGGTGCGGGCCGCTGCGAAGGCAGGGCTGCGGCGGGCCAGCGTCGCGGAGATCGGAGCCTCCGGCGGCCGGGCGAAGAGTCCCGTGGCGTAGTTGAGGTTGATGGGCACCCGGTGCAACGACGGCTTCTGCCAGCCGGCCTCTTCGAGCCAGTCTCCGAGCTTGCTGGCGCGGCCCATCGCGTCCACCACGAAGTCGGCGTCCTCCACCGCCTCCTCGCCTCCGCTGATCCAGCGCACCCCCTGCACCCGCCCGGCGCCGAAGCTCAGCCCGGAGACCCTGCCAGGGATCACCTTCACGTTCGGCAGATCGAGCGTGCGGCGGCGGATCACGTTCTCCAGGAACGGGCGGGTGCCGCTGAGCACGTCGTAGGGGGCCGTCGTGGCCGGCGGAACGTTGTCGACATAGGTGCGCACCCGCCTGCCGGGCAGCATCACCGCGCCCTCCTGGCGGGCCTGCGCGGTGATGCCGGGGAACCAGCGTTCGAGCTGCCGGAGCCCGCCCGCGAGCAGCGCGTGCCACTGGCTGCCCTGCGGCACACCCGGACGTGCGGCCGGAGTCTCGCCCAGATCGTCCCGCTCGATGATCACGACGGTCTCGGCGTGGGCGGCGAGCACGCGGGCGGCCAGCAGCCCGGCGACGCTCCCGCCCATGACCACCGCCTTGCCCAGGACGATCCGGGTTCGCTCGATCGGCCTCGCCGTGCTCAGGGCGCCGAAGATCTGAGCGGCCGTTCGCTTCGCCATGGAACGACCGTACAAGCCCCGTCCGCCGGAAATATCAGTCAGATGACTGGCCTGGCCACCTGGCTGGTCATCCGGCATGCGAACTCCACGATTCCCAACTTTTACGCCGCGCCGGTCACAAAGGGGCGGGCTGTGTTGTCTCCCTGGAAACCGTGACGACCCCGGAGGTTGTGATGAGTCAGAGGATCGACGTCGCCAAGCTCGTCCCCGACATCTACCGGCACTTCTTCGCCGTGGAGAAGCTGCTGCACGACAGCGAGCTGCCCACTCCGACGCTGGGGCTGGTCAAGCTACGGGCCAGCCAGAGCAACGGGTGCGCGTACTGCGTGGACATGCACACCCGCGACATGAAGCAGGCCGGGGAGAGCGACGAGCGGCTCTGGATGGTGGCCGCGTGGCGCGAGGCCACGGTGTTCACCGCGGCGGAGCGGGCCGCGCTGGCGCTGACGGAGGAGGCGACCCGGCTGGCCGACCGCGCCGTCGTCTCCGACGCGGTGTGGCAGGAGGCCGCCGAGCACTACAGCGAGGAGCAACTCGCCCTGCTCCTGGTCGCCATCGGCATGATCAACAATTGGAACCGGATTCTCGTGGGCGCCCGGGTCACGCCGGGGACCTGACGCCCGCACGCTCGAAACGCCTCGAGGCGCCGTTGGCACGCCGCAGCAGCCGGTCGGCGCTCTGCCCATGGGAGCGCTGCTGCCCGCCACGGCCGCGGATGTACGCCCGCGAGCGGGGGCTCGCTGGGCCCGTCCCCATGGATCGGCGGCTGGTCGATCCTCGCGCTCGGATGCACAGGCCCGGACTCGGTCGAGGGTCCGGCCAGGATCAACGTGACGAACGCCGGTACGGGACTGCCGCCCCGCACGTACGTGTGCCAGGTCGCAGCTCTCCACGGCGGCGCCGTGACCGGCAACTACTGCCAGTAGAGCCGGTCGCGCAAGCGCGCGTTCAGCCGAGCGGCCCGGCGCGTGAGATGATCGCGGCCGGGGAGGATCGGCCTCGCCGTGCTCAGGGCGCCGAAGATCTGAGCGGCCGTTCGCTTCGCCATGGAACGACCGTACAAGCGGCGTCTGCCGGGAGAATCAGTCAGATGACCGGCCGGACCACGCATGCCCCAGTTGCCCGACGGCTTCGCGCGCCGTGCGCGTCTCCGTAGCATGACGGCGATGATCGTTTCCCAGGGAAGGCGGGGCGATGCGTTCGTCTCCTGCTCATGAGTTGCTTGAACTGAGGTTCTTCGCCGGTACGTGGGAGGGCGAGGGGGAGTTCTGGTCCACCGAGTTCTCCCCGTCGTTCTCGCAGCCGGTGTTGCGGGTCGAGGCCGCCTTCCGGCTCGGGGGCCACTGGCTGGAGCAGCGGTTCACCTGGATCGAGCAGCCGGGCTCCGGCGGCGCCCCCGATGTCGTGGAGGCGGCCCGCCTGTGGGGGTACGACCAGGCCCAGGGCCTGCTGGTCTCCGAGTGGTTCGACAACCGGGGCCGCCGCGCCACCGTGACCTCGCCGGGCTGGAAGGGCGATGAGCTGGCGGCCGACGCGGTGATCCTGCACGCGGAGCGGAAGATCCGCGCGCAGGAGACGTTCACGCGGCGCGATGAGAACTCCTGAGAGCACACCGCGCGGATGGACTTCGGTCAGGGCTGGGTACGGACGGAGGTCCAGATCCTGCGGCGAGTCAGGTAGACGTCATCGTGTCAGCCGGAGGAGTGGTCACCGGGCGATCCGGTAGGCGCGGATGATGGTCTGCTCGACGGTGTTGCCCGCGCTGTCTTTCGATCGGGCGCGGAGCGAGACGAACCCGTCCACGGCCGGGTGGCGGAGCAGGACCGTGCCGTTCGCCCCGGACCGGGCCACCTTCGCGGCCTGCCAGGACGCGCCGTCATCGTAGGAGACGTCCACGGACAGGTCGCGGACCTCACCCGCGGCCGATCCGGTCTGTTTCCGTACGGTCAGCGGCACGGTGAACGGCTGGGCGGCCGGTGCGGTGTTGCGCCGGTCCAGCTCGGGGGAGAAGCCGACCACCGACAGCGGCAGCGCCGCGGTGCCGTCCTGGACGGTGGCGGAGCGGAACGTCCAGGTGACCGACACGCGGGTGGACAGTGTGGCCGCCGGCGGGCGCCCGGCCTCGACCTGGAGGCGGTAGGCCGCGTCGCCGGGCGGCACCTGCACCGCCTGGAGGAACGGCCGCGGCGCCTCGGTCACGAGCCGACCGTCTCGGTAGAGGGCGATGTGCGCCGTGGCGAGGGACGACGCGCCCGTGCGTCCCGCTCCGTCGCCGAAGAGCGCCGGCCTGGCCTGGATCACGTTGCCGGTGTGAGTGACGAGAGGCAGTTCCCTGCTGTCGATGAGGACCGGTCCGAAGACCCCGCGATTCCATTTCTCCGTGTAGACGCGTCCGGCGGCATACCGGACCGGCGGCGAATCCACCAGGTGAATGTCGTCGGCAAGCTGTTCCCGGGTGCCGTGCTGCCAGCGGATGCCGTCGTCGGTGTTGTGGTACTCGGTGTGCAGGAAGGGGAGGGAAAAGCCGATGACGAAAGTCGACGAGGGGAAATCGCGGTCGGCGGGCAGGGCCCTGCTTCCCACCTCGGCTCGCGAACCGGCCCACTGGACGGCGTAGTCCCTGTGTACGGTCGCCAGGTCCTTCTGCTCGACGTTCCTGACGAAGCCGGTGGGCACCTGCCCACGTACGAACCAGGCGAGCCGGTACGCGGCGGGGCTGTCCGTGAGGTCGCCTCCGGGCCCCGGCACGGCCCACTGCCCGCCGATCTTCGTGACCAGGTCGTCGCGCCGGCCGGTGCCGATCTGCGCGACGGACAGCCGGTCGAACGACTCCTGCCCGCCGGCCCATTCGTCGTACATCTCCCGGCCGTCGAGCGTCTTGACGTCGTACGTCACCTCGCTGAGCAGGGGCAGGGGCGTGACGGACGTTCGCGGTAGGCCGATGGACACGGGTTTCCCGAGCCGGGCGTCCAGCACCACGATCTGAGAGGAGTTCAGCGTGAGGCCGGGGTGAACGAGCATGGTGACGTCGTCGCCCGCGCTGGTCCTGTTGTCGATCAGGTACGTGCCTTTGGGCAGCCGTACGGTGACCTTGCTGTCCGGATTCTCGAGCACGACGGGGTTCACGTCGGCGGCCGGCACGTCGGTCCTGGTGATGGTGGTCAGCCCGGTTCCGCGACGTGCTGGTGCTGGCCGCGCTGGCGGAGCTCAGCTACGAGGAGATCGCGCAGGCGCTCGACATCCCGACGGGCGCCGTGGGGTCCCGGCTCAACCGGGCCCGCAAGAAGTTGCGCGCCGCTTTCGGCGGCGTCAATCCGATGGAGGAGGACACGGATGGATGACCTGGCTGCGATCCGCGAGCTGCTCTGGGCTCCGCCGGCCGGCGCGGACGTCGAGGCGGAGGGCAGGGCCCGGCTCGTGGCGGCCTGCGCCGCACGGCACGGCGAGCTTCCTTTGGTTTGACAACCATCCGGTACTACGAGTATCACTTCCTGAAATGGTACTTGTAGTACCGGAACTTGGAGTATCTCATGGAGACGTCATGAGCGTCATCGTCGTCGGGGCCGGTCCCACAGGGCTCATGCTGGCTGGAGATCTGGCCGCCGCCGGCATCCCCGTCAAGATCCTCGAGCGCAGGGCCGAGGAGTCCAACCTCACCAGAGCCTTCGCCATCCACGCCCGCACCCTCGAACTGCTCGACATGCGCGGCCTGGCCGACAAGCTGGTCGCGGAAGGTCTCAAGATCGACGAGGTACGGCCCCACGTCAAAGGCGTGAAAGGGGAAGGGGTCGTCTTCAACGTACGTCACCCGGACAGCCGTTTCCCGTACCTGATCATCCTGGGCCAGGCCCGCACGGAGGCCGCGCTGGAAGAGCGGGCCCGAGGCCTCGGCGTGGAGATCGTCCGCGGGGCGGAGGTCACCGGCCTGGCGCAGGACGGCACCGGGGTGACGCTCACCCTCGCCGGCGGGCGCACCGAGCGGGCCGGCTACGTGGTGGGCTGCGACGGGGCGCACAGCGCGGTGCGCCGCCTGCTGGGGGTGGGGTTCAGCGGGCACGCCTACGACACCCGCATCCTGCTCGCCGACGTCCGGCTCGAAGCCGACCTGCCGCTGGCGGTCAACCCGTTCATGGGCGACGACGGCGTCGTGCTCCTGCCTCCCTACGGCGACGGGTGGTACCGCGCGACGATCTGGGATCGTACCGGCCAGGGCATCCCCATCGAGCGGCCGGTGGGCATCGAGGAGGTCCGCGACGCGATGCTGCGGATCACCGGCCGCGACCTCGGCGTGGCCGGGATGCGCTGGTCCACCCGGTTCCTGAGCGAGCGCCGCCAGGCGCACGACTACCGCGTCGGCCGGGTCTTCCTGGCCGGGGACGCGGCCCACGTGCACTCACCGCTCGGCGCCATGGGCATGAGCACCGGCATCCAGGACGCCGCCAACCTGTCCTGGAAACTGGCCGCCGCCGACCGGGGATGGGCGCCGTCCTGGCTGCTGGACACCTACCAGCCCGAGCGCCACCCGGTCGGCCGCCAGGTCCTGCGCCTGACCGACACCCTGCGACGCGTCGCCGAAGCACCGCCGGCCGTCCGGGCGGTCCGCCCCTACCTCTTCCCCAAGATCGTCAACCACCCACGGGTCTCCGAACGGCTCCGGCTGATGTTCGCCGGCATGGCCGTCACCTACCCCGTCCCCGACCAGGTCACCGAGACACCCCTCGCCGGCACCCGCGTCCCCGACCTGGCGCTCACACTGGACGAGAGGGCGAGCCGGCTCTACGAGCACCTCGGCGACGGCCGCTTCGTCCTCATCGACACCACGCAGAGCCTCCCGGCCGGCGACGATCCCTGGCCCGACCGGCTGCGCGTCCTGCGCTCCTCCCGCCCGCTACTGCTGGGCAAGGCCACCACCATCCTGGTACGGCCCGACGGGTACGCCGCCTGGACGGCGACCTTCCCTGCTCCCGGCCAGGTCAGGAAGGCGCTCACCGAATGGCTGCGCCGACCGGCCACCTGAAGTCGCTGTGCAGCGACTTCTGCCCGCACACCAGTCATGTGACTGATACGCGTACAGTCCGCCCAGAATACCCTTTGCGTCGGATCGAAAACATGAAGCGGAGGTGAACAGAAATGCGTTACATTTCGCTAACTGTCGAGGAGCTCGAGCGCTCCGACCGCAACAATTGGCATTGGAGCCATTAGCCGCGACCGCGAGATTCCGCCTGCCCAGAGGGCCGTAGCCCGCTCGGCAGGCGCAACGGAGCGTTCGTCGCCCACCCTTTTCTTCGAGGAAAAGCCCTCGTCCTGCCGGTCGCCGTCGCGGAACTATTGGACGCCTTCAACGATTGGCGCACCGTGGACGAGGCCGTCGAGTATCTGCCGCACGAAGCTCGCGAGTCGGTCGCCGCGGCCATTCCCGAGCTGGTCTCGCGCGGGCTTCTGCTCGCCGAAGGCAGCCGGGAGGATCTGCGAGACGAGGCGCTCGACACTCGATGGGGGCCATGGTCTCCCGAGGCGTCGTTCTTCCACTTCGCCACGCAGAACCACATCTACTCCGAGGCGAGCGGCGACGACCGCGATGCGCTGGCGGCTCAAGGCCGGCCGCCCATCTTCACCACCTATCCAGAAGCCGATCGAATCCTGCTCCCGCGCCTCCCCGGCCGGTTCGACGAGCCGCTGGGACAGGTACTGTACCGGCGGCGCACCCATCGCTCCTTCGCGTCGGCTCCCGTGCCAATCGCGTCTTTCGCCGCCTTGCTGAGCAGCACCTTCGGGCCCGCCGACTACATCGATGCCGGCGCGTTCGGAGCCCTCATCCGCCGCACGAGCCCATCGGGCGGCGCCCGGCAGGAACTGGAGGCCTATCTGGGCATCCGCCAGGTCAGCGGCGTCACGCCCGGCTGGTATCACTACAACTCATTGGAACACTCGCTGGAGTTGATGACCGAAGGCTGCACCGGTGCCGACCTTTCGGCCATGTGCGGGGATCAGCAGTGGGTGGGAGATGCCGCGTTCATCGTCGTCGTGACGGCGGAGATCGAGCGCATGCTCGCCAAATACCGGAATCCGCGCGCCTATCGCGTTTCCCTCCTCAACGCCGGGCACCTGGGCCAGACCTTTGCCCTCTCTGCTGTGGTGCTCGGGCTCGGCCCTTTTCAGACAGGCGCGTTCCACGACAAAGCGCTGGCGGAACGGCTGAATCTGGACAACGTTTCTCAGACGCCGCTCTATGTTCTGGGCGCCGGCCTCCCGGACGGGGGGCTCGCTTCGGCCCCGGCCGGAGCAGACATGGAAACCTTCGGCCTGACAACCCTCCAGACGAAGACCACAACGCCTTCCTGACCGCCTTTGGGCCGCCCCACGTGACCATTCACGAGATCGTTCCTCGGACGGTCCGTTCAGAAGATCAGCGCGATCTTCCCGTTCAGGCTCCCCCGCTGGAAATGCTCGTGCGCGGCTTTGATGTTCTGCACGGCGTATTGCGCGTCGACCCGGATCTTCAGTCGCCCGCCGTCCACGGCTGCGGCGAGTTCGGCGAGTCCGCGACCGTCTTCGCGCACCTGGTTGACCGTGGTGCGTACCCGGCGTTGCGACAGGTCGGGTACGGGCCCGGCCTGAGTGGCGACCGAGGCGTACCTGCCGCCATCGGCCACGGCGTCGGTGACGAAGGCGCCGAAGGTGTCGAAGATGGCGTCGTAGCCGCCCGCCGGCAGGGTGGTCCGGTCGGTGGTGGCGTGGTCGGCTCCCAGTTCCTGGACCACCTTGATCTGCGCTTGTCTGGACACCAGCGCGTCCACCTGCGCTCCGCGAGCACGCGCGAGCTGCACCGCGAGTCCGCCGACGGCTCCTGCCGCGCCTGCCACCAGCAGCTTGTCTCCCTGGCCGACCTGCAGCCAGTCCAGGGTCTGCAACGCGGTCAGTCCCGGCAGGGGCAGGGTCGCCGCCTCGACCAGGCTGACCGACGTGGGCGCCTGGGCGATGGAGGCAGCCGGGACGGCGACGAGGTCGGCCCATGAGCCGCGCCCGGTTGCCAGCTGACGCGACATACCGAACACCCGCTCGCCGACGGACAGCCCGCTCGTGCCCGGGTCGACGACGATGCCCGCCAGTTCCCAGCCGAGCGTCATCGGCAACGGTGGCGTGCCCTCACCTATGGCCCCTTCCCGCGTCTTGTCGTCAACGGGGTTGATGGCCGAGGCGATGACCCGCACCAGCACCTCGCCATCGGCCGGTTGCGGTTCCGGTACGTTGACCAGCGCCAGCACATCAAGATCTCCGAAGTGGTCGATCCGCAGAGCACGCATACCCAACTCCCAAAGTGTCCGATAAGCGTCCAACATTAACGGTTGCCCACTCGCCCGGCTGCCAGCAGATCCTGACGGTCGTGGAACAGGCGCCGGACGGGCTGCGGGTCAAGGACATTGCCGCCTGCTGAACACCGGAGCCGATCACTCACACCGGGAGCCTGCGCGCCCGGCTCGAACGCATGGTCGCCCGAGGCGTCCCACCGAACCCGAGCCCGGCCTGTTCGCACTGCCCAGACCGGGTCACGACGCATTGCAGCCACTGCCCGAAGTCAGACCTGACGCAGGCTCGCGGAACGTCCCCTGATGGCGTAACGCCGAGGTGGTCAGCGTCAGCCCGATGACCGGACGACGACTGTGGCCGTTGTCCCGTCATCGGTACTGAGCGGCGCCGTTCACGGTCGCCGACAGCGCCGTCTCCTTCGCTGTGGGCATTCGTCTCACTCTTGGTATCCCGTCGAAAACCAGCTGCAATCCCAGCGCGGCTGGGACCCATACGGTGAGCACATCCGCTGGCCGCAGGCTTTATAGAGATGAGTGTCGTTCGGGTCGCGGCTCCAGTCTGAAACGGAGACGCTCAGGGCCTGAGAGGTCCATCCTTTGTAGTTCTTGAAATCGCCTGGAGTAATCTGGCCCGTGCGGTTCGCATGGCCGGTCAGCCGCAGTGCTCCCAGGGGCTGCTGTAAGAGATGCCGGGATCGGTGTCGAAGGCGCCGCCCCACTTCACGCACTTGCCCTTGGCGTACAGCCGTACCGGGCCGGCGTAGTGCTTGTACTCACCGCGGTCGGAATCGCTTCCGCCGTCCTTGATCGCGAGGGAGGCGGCCAGCCAGCGGGTCCCGGTGGTTTCGGTGCGCAAGGTGACGACGCAGTTGTACCCGCTGGCGGAGTTGTAGAGCAGATAGATGTTCGCGTGGGTCTGGCCGAGGCTCTTCAGCGGGTGGCTGTCAACTCGTGTGTAGCCGTCTCCGCAGACCCCTTCCGGGCTGTAAGGATTGGCTGCGGCATTGGCCGGCTGGGCGCCTATCAGACCACAGGCGACCAGCCCCGCAACGACGACGACTTTCCCAATCTTTCGCATGGAGATCCTTTCAGCACTGGAACGGCCACACGAGACGCTAGGCGATCGCAGCACATATTGAATAAGTCGAATGACTGGTCATAGGGGCAACACATTTCCCGGAAAGACAAACTTTCGATTTTGTTCGCCGATTGATTGGATAGCGTTTCCATGCTGGACTTCTATCTGTTTCTCCATGGACGGAGACGGTCGTGTCAGCGGGCCATTACGCGGCGACCCTCTGAGGGCAGCCTGTTCGTATCCGCAGGCTCCGCTCCAAGGCCATTGACAAGGATGCCCACGCCATTCGATGTGGGCGCGGTCGGGCTTGATGGCCTCGCCGATCCGAAGCCCGCCGGCGGCCGGCAGCCCGGGCAAGGTCTCGCAGGTCGCCGCCCGCAGCACAGTCCGGAGCGAGTCGCAGGCCTGACCCATCACCTTCGCGATGCCGCCAGCTTCTCCGGGCCTTGCCCGGCCGTCACGAACTGCAGGCTTTCGAGGAAGACGGCCAGCGCGCGCACGGATTCGGCCACCCGCAGCCGGGCCACGGCAGTGCTGCGCACCGGCAGGAGGTACCACGAGACCACGATCGCGATCACGCCGCCGAGCAGGATGCCCGCGAGGCGCACGACCAGCAGCGACGTCGCACTCTGCTCGAAATAGGCGTAGGTGAACGCTAGCGCTGCGGTGATGCTCCCAGCCCAGTACGCGTAGCTGAATGATCGCGACCATATGCCAGCGACCAGGACGGCGAAGACGCCCGCGAGGTGCGCCGCCGGGCTGCCCTCGAGCAGCGGCAGCAGCAGCGTCGCGCCGCCCGTGCCCGCCGCCGCACCGGCGACCCGCAGGACCCCCTTGTGCACGACGGCCGCCCGCCCTCTGTTGCCGCTGCACACGAGAAAGGTCGTCAGCACCGCCCACTGCCAGTGCTCGCCCAGGACGTATCGGCCGCAAAGGAAGGCGAGCGCCAATGCCACGCCCAACTGGATCGCCATCTTGGTGCTCGCCGGCAGCCGCCCCCGGGGCGGAGTGTCCGCGCGCCATTGCGATGGCGTTCCGGTGAGCAGATGCGTCACCAGCACCACGCCGCACGTCATCATGGCTATGAGCGCGATCCAGCCGATGTCCGCCATGCCCACCGGCGCCACGAGCACCACGATGAGCAGCGGCATGGACGCCTGTGCCCCCGCGGTGGTCGCGCGCGCTCCCCAGCGCCGTACCCAGACGGTCGCGCTCATGGTGACCACGAACAGCGCTGCGCCGAGCGCGGCGTACGGACCGGCCAACAATGCGTGCATGGCGACGGCCGCCGCCGCGACGAGCGGCAGCACGGTGAGGGCGATGACCCGATCCAGCCAGTCCTCGTCCCGCCGCGTCTTGCCCAGGGACAGGCCAAGCGCGGCGGCTACGACGGGGAGACCTGGCTGCAAGTGCGCGGCCTGGACGACGGCCACCGCGACAGCGAGGCTGGCCATCATGGCTCCGGTGGTGACCGCGACGTCCTTCAGCGATGATGCCACAGCTATATACTAAGCAACACTTAGTAATATTTGGGATTTATTGGCGGTTTGGCGTCGAAATCACTAAGTGATAGCTTATCAATATGAGGGATGCAGAGACGCGACGCCATGTCGCAGCAGAGACCCGGCGCGCGGTCACGGGCTTGGCCCGCCGGTTGCGCGCCGAGCGCCCATCCGACGCGCTCAGCAGCAACAAGGTGAGCGTCCTCGGCCACCTGTACCGCCACGGTCCCAGCACGCCGACGCAGATCGCCATCGCCGAACACCAGCAGCCGCAGTCGCTCACCCGGGTGTTCGCCGAGTTGGAGGACCAGGGCCTGATCGCCCGCAGGCCGAGCCCGATCGACCGGCGAGCGTCGATGCTGGACCTCACGCCCGAGGGCCGCGAGGTGCTGATCCGCGACATGGGCGCCCGCGATACGTGGCTCGCCACCGCGATGGAGGGCCTGAACGAGACCGAGATCCAGGTGATCGGCCTGGCGGCGGCTCTGCTGACGGAGCTGGCCGAAACGGCAAGCCCCTGTCCCCACCCGGACGCACCGACCATGGGAGCGACTCCATGACCGACATCCAGGCATTCCCGATGCCGCGTACCTGCCCACTGAACCCACCTGAACAGCTCGGCCGGTTGCGAGCGGAACAGCCGATCACGCGCGTGCGGCTCTGGGACGGCACCACGCCATGGCTCGTCACCCGGTACGACGACGTGCGCGCCGTTCTGGCCGACCCACGCTTCAGCGCCGACCCTACACGCCCGGGCTATCCCGCCCGCAGCCCTGCCGGTAAGCGGCGCACCGGCGGCGTGTCCTTCCTGCAGATGGACGACCCCGAGCATGCCCGATACCGCCGCATGCTGATCGGCGAGTTCACCATGCGGCGGATGGAACGCCTGCGCCCCCTGGTGGTGGAGACCATTGACGGGCTGCTCTCAGCGATGGCCGCCGGACCACGACCGGTGGACCTCGTGGAGGCGTTCGCGCTGCCCGCTCCGTCGATGGTCATCTGCCGGCTGCTCGGCGTCCCGTACGCCGACCACGCCTTCTTCCAGCAACACAGCAGGACGATGCTGGACACGCGAGCCGACCCCGATGACGCGGCCGGCGCGCGCCGCGCCCTGGCCCGCTACCTCCACGAACTGGTGGTCGCCAAACAGGCCGATCCTAGTGACGACCTGATCGGACGGCTGATCGAACACCACGGACGCACGGGCGAGCTGACCACCCGGCAGATGGTGGCCATGGCGATCCTGCTGCTGGTGGCGGGCCACGAGACCACCGCAAACATGATCGCCCTCGGCACCCTCACTCTGCTGCAGCACCCCGAGCAGGCTCGACGGCTGCGTGACGGCGAACCGGCCTATGTCAGGGGCACCGTTGAAGAGCTGCTCCGCCTGCTGACCATCACCCACACCGGCCGCCGTCGCACCGCCGTCGAGGACGTCGACCTGCGCGGCACCGTCATCCGCGCCGGCGAAGGCGTCATCGCCGCCGCCGACGCCGCCAACCGCGACCCCGAGGTCTTCGCCGACCCCGACTGCTTGTCTCCCGAGCGGCCCGCCAACCACCATGTCGCCTTCGGCTTCGGCGTCCACCAGTGCCTCGGGCAACAACTGGCCCGGCTGGAACTGCAGGTCGCCTACCCCGCGCTGCTGCGGCGCTTCCCCCGGATGAAGCTCGCGACCGACATCGCACAGCTACGCTTCCGCGATGAGATGCCCGTGTACGGCGTGGACACCCTTCCCATCACTTGGTGAATCTCCAGTGCCATCAACCGGGTCCCGGGGCGGCTCAGCCCGGGGTCGGGTCATTGACGGCACAACCGCGTCACGGAGCGCAGCGGCCACGGCGACATAGCCAACTACCTCAACGTGCCACGAGTGTGGTCCTCGCGGAGGACGTCGGGTCCATCTCCACGACGCGGTGAGAAGACGGTGACCGTCCCATGCGTTCACGAGGTTGGCGCCTCTCGAACGAATGAGCCCCGCCCCGGGATGGTCTCTATCAGCTTGAGCTCGTCCCGCAGCCGAAGCGGGCGGGGCGGCGGGCGGTGAAGGCTTCGACGCCCTCCAGGAAGTCGCCGGTGGCCGCGCTCTCGCCCAGAGCGTCCCGTTCGAGGTCGAGCTGCCGCTCCAGGTCGCCGCCCCCGCTGAGCGCGAGCAGCCGCTTGATCCGCGCGTACGCCCCGGCCGGGCCGGCGGCCAGGCGCTCGGCCAGCGCGCGCACGTACTCGTCGAGGTCCTGCCGCGGCACCACCCGGTTGACCAGGCCGAGCCGGTACGCCCGCGCGGCGTCCACGGCCTCGCCCAGCATGATCAGCTCCGCCGCGACGTGCCGTCCCACGACGCGCGGCAGGAAGAAGGTGCTGCCGGAGTCGGGGGTGGCGGCGAGCTTGACGAACGCCTGGCAGAACGTGGCGTCGTCGGAGGCGATGACCAGGTCGCAGGCGAGCGCGAGGGAGAACCCCGCGCCGTACGCCTGGCCGTGGACGCTCGCGATCACCGGTTTGGGCAGGCGGGCGATCCCGGCGACGGCCCGGTGCACCGCGCCCGCCATCTCACGCAGCACCGGTGCGCCCCGGCCGGCCCGTACCCCCGACAGCATGTCCTTGACGTCGCCGCCGGCGCAGAAGCCGGCGCCCTCGCCGCGTACGACCACGACCCTGGTACGCGCGCGGTCGCCGAGTTCCCCGACGGCCGTGGTCGCCCTGCTCGCCGCTCAGGCCGAAGCCCCCGACCTCGCCGCGATGCTGATCGCGGCTGGTGCGATTGCGCGGCGCACTCTTGATCACTACCAGGGCAGGAGCACCGTGCCGATGCCGAGCAGCGCGCAGATCCCGAGGATGCGCAGCATCGGCCACTTCAGCACGAACGTCATGACCAGCGCCGCTGCCGTGATGACCAGGGCGACGGGGTTGACCGTGCCGAGCTCGGGGACCTGAACGGTGAACGGCCCCCACGCCCAGGTGAAGGTCTGCCCGAACAGGGTGTGCTCGGCGAAGTAGAACGCCAGGTTGGCGATGACGCCGACGACGGAGGCGGTGATGCCGGTCAGCGCGGCGCTGATGGCGGCATTGTGGCGCAGCCGCTCCACGTACGGGGCGCCGAGGAAGATGAACAGGAAGCACGGTACGAACGTGACCCAGGTGGTCAGCAGCGCGCCGAGCAGGGCGCCGGCCCACGGCGTCAGCGCGCCCGGGTCGCGGTAGGCGCCGAGGAACGCCACGAACTGCACCACCATGATCAGCGGCCCTGGGGTGGTCTCGGCCAGGGCCAGGCCGCGGACCATCTCGCCCGGGCTCAGCCAGCCGTAGACCTCCACCGCGCGCTGGGCGACGAACGCCAGCACCGCGTACGCGCCGCCGAAGGTGACCAGCGCGGTACCGGAGAAGAACAACCCTTGCGTGGTGAACACGCTGTCGGTGCCGAGCAGCAGCGCCACCGCGGCCACCGGCACCCACCACACGACCAGCCCGAAGGCCAGGATCTTGCCCGCCGACCGCCAGCTCGGCTGGGCGTGGTGCAGGGCATCGTCCGGGATCAGCGGCGCCGGCCCGCCGTCGCCGCCGTGCCCGTTGCCCGCCGTGAAGACGTACGGGGCCAGCCGGTGCACCAGCCAGCCGACGAGTGCCGCGGCGGCGACCACGAGCGGGAACGGCACGGCGAACAGCGCGAGCGCGACGAACGCGGCCACGGCCAGGGCGACGAAGAAGGGATGGGTGAGGGAGCGCTTGGCGACCCGGATGACGGCCTGGGCGACGATCGCGAGCACCGCCGGGGCGATGCCCGCGAACAATGCGGTCACCACCGTGGTGTCCTGCCACAGGAGGTAGACCGCCGACAACACCAGCAGCGCCAGCATACCGGGCAACACGAACAGCGTCCCGGCTACCAGGCCGCCGCGGGTGCCGTTGAGCAGCCAGCCGACATAGATGGCCAGTTGCTGGGCCTCCGGGCCGGGCAGCAGCATGCAGTAGTTGAGGGCGTGGTTGAAGCGCTGCTGGCCGATCCAGCGTTTCTCCTCCACCAGGGTGCGCTGCATGACGGCGATCTGCCCGGCCGGGCCGCCGAAGGTCTGCAGCGAGATCAGGAACCAGGCTCGTACGGCTTGGCGGAACGGGATCACATCACGCGCGGCGTCGATCGTCATGACGGCCTTTCAGCGGGCAGGCGGACGGACCGGAAGATCCGCCACAGGGTCAGGTCGTAGGCGGTCTTGGCCGCCCCGGCGATCACGAACGGCAGCGCCAGGCCGAACGGCAGGAGGAAGCCGGCCAGCGCGGGCCCGGCCGGGCGGGTGAGGTAGCGGGCGGTGTTGGTGACGGCGGCGGCCGCGGTCCGCTCCTGTTCGGGAACCAGGGCCATCACGTACGACTGCCGGGCCGGCACGTCCATCTGCGACAGGCACGCCCGCGCCATCAGCAACGCGATCGCCCCGCCCAAGCCGGGCGCGAACGGCACGGCGGCCAGTAGCAGGTTGGACGGAATGTGGGTGAACACCATCGTGCGCAGCAGCCCGATCCGCGCTGCCACCACCGGGGCGGCCAGCAGGGAGGCCGTCTGCAGCACCCCGAGCATGGCGAAGGTGATGCCGATGGTCTGCGTGGTGGCGCCATAACGCAGGCTCAGCCAGTAGCCGAGGTAGGCCTGCACCACGAACCCGCCGGCCAGGCTGTCCACGGCGAACAGCGCGGCCAGCCGTGCCACCGGCCCGCGGGAGCGGGCCAGGATACGGGGCCGCGGCACTCCGGGGGAGGTGGTGGGCGCCTCGACGCCGGCGGGCAACCGAAACGCCAGCGTCAACCCGGCCGCGCCCACGACGGCCAGGACGCCGCCGAGCAGCCGCCGATCCGGCGGCAGCGCGCCGAGCAGCGCCCCTGCCGTCCCGGCCACAGCGGCGACCGCGTTGTACAGGCCGAAACCGTTCACCACCTCGCGCAGCGGCCGTCCCGTGCCGGCCAGCATGACCTGCTCCAGTGTGGTGAACGGCCCGGACTCCATCACCTCGACCGACAGCGCGCCGGTCATCGCGGTTTTGATACCAGACAGAAACCTAATTCTGTCTTGTATGGCATCCATCCAGGCCTACCGGGTGGATGTGTCCGTGAGGGCTCTCGTCCGGCCGGTCAGCGTACGGTGTCCAACACGCGTGATCGGGCACGCAGCTCGGTGATCAGCCCGTCGGCGTTGACGGTCGCGTGCTCGACGCCGCTTCTGGACTCCAGGTGGCCGTCGGCTCCGCGGGTCGCTGTCATGAAGTGGACTTCGAGCGTGCCGTCGTCCAGCACCGCGGTGGTCCACACGTGTTTGTTGTCGGCCACATGCGTGAAGAAGACGCGGTAGAACTCCGTGATCGCGGCCAGGCCGGTCACCGGCTCGAACTCTTCGAGCCGCACGGTGGCGTCCGGCGCGAAGATCGATGGGAGTTCCTCGAGCGCTCCGGGCTCGTGAACGGCGCGGTCCATGAGCGTGATGTAACGGTCGATCACCGTTTCGGTCGTCGGTGTCGTCATTCTGGCTCCTTCGCTCTTTGCCGCACCGCTCATGATGAGGTGCCGCCGGAATATGTGGTCGCCGGCGGCAGCCGGAGAGCGGGAGGCAACGCTATATCGGTGCTGCCTGCGGTGAATCCGTCATGAGACTGGTCGCCGGGATACCCGCCGCACCTGGCGTCCGCTTCCAAAGATGGGCCGTTCTGCGGCTTGCGTGCGAGTCAACTGATCTTTATATATAGATGACATGAGTCGAAGGTCCATGCAGGAGCCGACGTTCCTGATTCTCACAGCGCTCGCCGCCGGCCCCCAGCACGGCTACGGCATCATCACGGACGTCGTGCAGATCTCGGGTGAACGGGTACGGCTGCAGGCCGGCACCCTGTACGCCGCGCTCGACCGCCTCCAGGGTGAGGGGCTGGTCGAGGCCGATCGCGAGGAGGTCGTCGACGGCCGGGCGCGGCGTTACTACCGTCTCACCTCCGAGGGTGAGGCGCGGCTGGCCGCCGAGGTGGAGCGGCTGCGGCACAACGCCGACACTGCCGCCTCTCGCCTGCGCGCCCGGCTCCGTCCGGCGTTCAGCGCCGGAACGGCCGTGCCCGGCGGGGAGGCGGGTCTCGCCATGGTCTTCGGAACGGCGGTGCCCGGCGGGGAGGCGGGTCTCGCCACGGTCTTCGGGAGCGCCACGTGACCTTGGAGGATCGTTACCGGCGGTTACTGGCGTGGTATCCGAAGGAGCACCGCGCGTCGTACGAGGAGGAGATGCTCGCGGTCCTCCTCGTGGGGGCGGCGCCCGGTCGTGAGCGGTCGAGTGTCCGCGAGACGTACGACCTGCTGCGAGGAGCCTTCGCCATCCGGCTGCGCCGTGCGGTGGGGTCTGTCTCCCGTCGGCGCTGGCATGCCGCCTTCCACGTCGCGGCCCTTCTCGCGCCCATCTGGTTGCTGGTTCTCGAGGTCACCCGGGCCGCCGGCTACGCCGTGGCTGCGGTGCTGTACCCGGGCACGGGTCCGGAAATGGCATTGAAGACGTTCGCCATCGCCGTGCCGTACGCGGTCATCGCCTTTCTGGCGTGGCGGGACTCGCCGAGGGTCGCGGCCATCGTGGCGTGGGGCTGGACGATCGCCTATGCCTGGCTCGTCGCCAGCCCGCCTGATCTTGGCCTTTCTCCTGTCCATGTGGCGTGGGACAGCGCGCTCTTCCCGGGGGTGGGATTCGGGAGCGTGGTGCGGTTCGTCCTGCCGGCCTGCGTGATGGCCGTGATGCTGACGCTCGCCCCGTCCTCCGGTCCGGCTCCGCTGGGAGCCCGGCGGCTGGCCGGATGGACCGCCGTGATCCTCATGAGCTTGGTGGCGTGGATTCCCTTGCCGGGGGTGGGCTTGCTGCCCCTTCTCGGGGGCGCGGTGGCGGCGGTCGTGGCCATGCGTTCGGCTGTGGGGCGGCGGGCGGTGCTCATCTTGTCGCCGCTCATGGGCGTCACCCTCGGCTGGTCGCGGTGGGTGGAGGATCCGGCGAACCTTCCGGTGGTGGCCGCGAGTTCGGTGGCGGTGCTGGCGGTCACGGCGTGGCTGGCCAGGACCGGCGCCCCCACCTCCCGGCCGGAGAACGCCTGAGGGAGCAAGGTGCAACAGCGCTGTTACGATCCACTGTGGCCGGAGTCGGCCGCATGCCAGTGACCCCGCCGCCGACCTGTCCGCCAACACCACGCACCACCTGGTGGCCGACATGGAACGGCTGCGCCAGCACCTGAATGTCGGCCGATGGTTGCTGTTCGGGGGCTCGTGGGGGGCCACGCTGATGCTCGCCTACGCCGAGGCGTTCCCCGGGCGGGTGTCGGAGATGGTCGTCGCCGGTGTCACCACGAGCCGCCGGTACGAGATCGACTGGCTCGCGGCGTCGGCCGTTTCTTCCCCGAGCAGTGGCAGCGTTTCCGGGAAGGCGTTCCGAGGCCGACCGCGACGGCGACCTGCTCGCCGCCTATGCCCGGCTCACGTCCGACCCGGACCCCGCCGTCCGAGCCAAGGCCGCCCGTGACTGGGCCGCCTGGGAGGACACGGTGATCTCCCTGGAGAGCGACGGCAAGCCGGGCGCCTATGGCAACCGCCCGCCTGACGCGCTGCTGGCCCTGGCCCGCATCTGCAGCCACTATTACGCCCACGCCGCCTGGCTGGAGGAAGGAGCGCTGCTGCGCAGCGCGCACCGGCTGGCCGGCATCCCCGGCGCACTGATCCACGGCCGCTTCGGCCTCGGCGCGCCGCTCCAGTACGCCTGGGAACTGGCCCAAGTGTGGCCGGACGCCCGCCTGGTGGTGGCCGGCGACGCTGGGCACACCGGCAGCACCACGATGAACGCGGAGATCCTCACCGCGCTCGACCGTTTCGCGGGCTGAGCGGTTGATCGCCCCCGTCATACGCGCTGCCGGGTCCTCGCAACGGTGGGCAACTCGGTCAACGCCGGCCCGGGGTTCCCGGTCCGAGATGCGGGCGGAGGTGGCGGCGGCTAAAGTTCGCGATCAATGACTCATCCCCGCGCAGAAGGCCGTGACCGCGCCTTCTGCGCCGGGCAAGTCGTCCGGCGGAGAACGAATGCTCAGGGGACGGGTGTGGCCAGCCACAGCAGGGGACGGCCGGGCTGGCTGCATGTCGGCGCTCTGGAGGAGCGGGTGCACCGGGTGTGGGACGCGCGGACGTTCCCGCCGGCGGAGTCGCTGCTGGCGATCATGACGTTGGCGGCCGTCCCCCAGGCGCTGGGCCGGCGGCTGGCCGCTCATCTGGACGGCGGCATCATCGTGGGGCCCGGCTCCGTACCCGACTTACCCGGGTTCGAGGGGTTGCGCGGCGTTCCGTTGCCGGTTCAGCAGGGAGGCTGGGAGCGCAGCGCCGGCGTCTACGACCCGTCCCGGCGGACGATCGGGATCGGGAGCGTGCCGTCGCCGTCGGTGAGCGTGGCGGGTCACGAGCTCGGGCATGCAACCGACCATCTGGACGACCTGCCCTCCGATGGACCGTTCTGGACGGCGCTGCACGCCGCGAACGCCCAGCGGCTGGCGCCGCCGTTCCGGCAGATGCGCAAGGAGCTGTACGCGGAGGCGTTCGCGTGCGTGCTCGTCCGGCGGGCGCGGCGGCTCATCCAGTTGTTCGGCGGCGATGAGCAGGCCGCACGCGAGACGTACCTGTGGTTGTCGGGACGGTACGGGATCGGCTGAGCCCGGCACCGCCTGCCGAACCGCCGCCGGGCGCGTTATGCTGAGAGGCGAGGGGCTGGTGACGGCTTCGGAAAGGGGTGAGGCACATGACCGCGGTCATGCTGGCCGATGGCGTTCTGCGCGTGCACGCCCCGATCGAGCTGCCGGACGGCACCTGCGTCGACGGCAGCCGCGACATCGCGCCGGACGCGCCCGACTATGAGGAGTGGCTGCCGCACGTCGTCGCCATTGACGACAGCGGCCTGTACGGTCACGCCGAGGACGAGGACATCGTGCGCCGGTGGCGTACGGCGGCCAGCGCGTAGTCCGCCGCCGGTCCGCCGCAGTCACGTCGTCCATGCATGAGTGGATCGATACGGCGGCCGGCTGCTCGGGCACAACGGGCCCTGGGCCGCCGCCGTCGAGGTCCCCGGCGGCCGCATGCGGTGGCTGGCGCTGACCGTCGGCGAGGTCGCGTGGAGCCCGGACGACCGGCGTGCCGCGGCGCTGAGACCCTGCCGCTCACCCCGGCTGACCGTTCTGGACGCCGCCACGGGGCAGCCGGTCGGCGACCCGGTGGACCAGGCCGAGGGCACGCTGCACTGGGGCATGCGCGGGACCGAGGCCCGGCTGGCGGTCGTCACCAACGACGGCGGCGGCGTCGACGTCTACGACGAGAACGGCCGTCACCACTGTCACCTGCCGATCGCCACCACGGAACGCAACGGCAGGTACTTCCACGACGGGCAGCAGCGTCCCTGGGCGTGGGAGCCCGAGGGCGGGTCCGGCGCGTGCCTGACCGGCGACGGGCGGGCCGAGGTGTGGTCCCTGGGGGACGTACCGGAAAGGATCGCCTCGCTCGAGACGCCGGAGGGCACGGAGGCGGTGCTGTGGGGCGCGGAGGGCGTGCTCGCGCTGGTCGGCGCGCGGACGCTGCGGTTCACGCACGCGTTCACCGGCGCCGTCCTCGGCGACTTCCTGTTCGGACGGCACTTCGACGCTGGGCGGAGCCCGCTCGACGGCGACTGGACGACCCTGCACGGCATGTTCCAAACGGACGTCTTCCCCCTGGCGGACGGCTCCTGGTGCGCCATCGCCGATCCCGCCGCCGGAGCGGCTTCGGCTCTGGTGATCGCGGGCGAGAGCCGCCTGGGGGTGCGTGGACGGCGACCCGGACGGCGACCTGGACGGCGTCCTGGCCTGGACCGTTGACCGGCGGTTCGCCTGGCCGGTCCGCTGGGGCGCTCTCGACGTCGTCCCGGACGCGGAGGCGGCGTCGGCGCTGCTCCGCCGCCTCGCCTGAGGCCGCGCCGCCGGGTCAGCGCGCCTTCCTGCGGGAGGCGGCGTGGAGTACGCGGGGGCGCAGCCGGGTGCGCACCTCGTCCATGATGTCGGCGAGTTGGGCGACCTGCTCGTCGGTCAGGAGGTCGATCAGGCCGTCGCGGACCGCCTCGACATGTCCGGGCGCGGTCCTGTCGAGGAGTCGCCGGCCGTCTTCGGTGATGACGACCATGGCTCTGCGTTCGTCGTCGGGGTCGGGTTCGCGGCGCAGCAGCCCGGCCTTCTCCAGCTGAGCCACCTGGTAGCTCAGGCCGCTGCGCGAGGTGATCATCAGGTCGGCGAGCTCGGTGATGCACCGGCGTTCGGGGGCGCACTCGTAGGCCCAGTGCAGGATCTCGTACTGGACCATGGTGAGCCCGGCGTCCTGGCGGAGCTGCCGTTCCACGTGGCGCTGGATCAGGCCGGAGGTTTCCAGGAAGCCGGTCCAGGCGCGCATCTGCGTCTCGTTCAACCACCGCGGTTCGCTCATGTCCCGGAGCCTACCGGAGTTGCGTCGAATTCGACGCATCCGTACGATCTACTCCAATGCGTCGAATTCGACGCTTCTGTGGATGCGCCTTCTCCGGGAAAGGGTCACTCATGAAGATCAGCATCATCGGTACGGGCAACGTCGGCTCCGCGCTCGAGCGCCGGCTCGCCGCGGCCGGGCACACGATCACCACGGCGAACTCCTCCACCGCCCACGACCGGGTCGCGGCACAGATCGCCGAGGCCGAGGTCACCGTCCTGGCCGTGCCGTTCCCCGCCGTCGCCCGGCTCGACCCCGCGATCAAGGCCGCCCTGCGGGACAAGATCGTGATCGACGTCACCAACCCGCTGGCGGCCGACTTCATGTCGCTGACCATCGGGCACACCACCTCGGCGGGCGAGCAGGTCGCCGCAGCCCTGCCCGGCGCGCGGGTGGTCAAGGCCTTCAACACCGTGTTCGCCGCCACCCTCGACCGCCCCGGCCTGTTCCTGCCGGTCGCCTCCGACGACGAGGCCGCCAGGAAGACCGTGCTGGAGCTCGGCACGCAGCTCGGCTTCGACGCCGTGGACGCCGGCCCGCTGGCCAACGCCCGCTACCTGGAGCCGGCCGTGGAACTGCTCATCCAGCTCGCGTACGGGCAGGGCATGGGCGCGGGCATCGGCCTCACCCTGGCGCGGGCCTGACGACCCCGGCGCGCACGGCGGAACTGTCCGGCAGGGTGGCCCTGCTCATCGGGGCATCAGGCGGCATCGGCCAGGCACTGGGCCGGCGCCTCATCGCCGCCGGCACCGGCAACGCCGACCCCCGCGCCCTGCTCGCCGGCCGGTGGACGCGCCGACCAGCGGCTACTACCTGCACGCCGCGGCCCGGCCCGGCATCGTCACCCTCGACGAGCGCGGCACCCTCAGCCGGACTGCCGGCGGGCGTACGGACGAGATCGCCGCCCCGTGCGAGGCGCTCACCGACCTCGACGAGATCGACGACGAGCTCACGCTGATCTGCGACCGTGACCGCGTCGTCCTCTGGCACGGCCGCAAGCGCCGGACCTGGGTCGCCCGCGAGGGATCCTGGAAGAAGGTCGCGGGAGGCGGCCCGCCGAGGGGCACGGGGCTGTTCTGCTCGACGCCTGCCGGGCTGTTCTACGTGGACGAGGAGGATCGCCCGTTCCTGCTGGACGACTCCGACCGCTGGGAGCTGCTGCCGTCCCTGGGAGACGACATCGAGCTGCTGTTCTGCCGCCCGGGCTCCCCCGCTCTGTGGGCGGTCACGTCCGAGGGGCTCGCGGTGTGGCGCGGCGGCGCCTTCCGGTCCGTGACGCCTCTGCCCGAGGAGGCGGGTGCCGACGCGCGCGTCCGGGACGTCTGGTACGACCCGGCGGGCGACAGGGTCCTGCTGCGCCGCAACGGCGGAATGTGGCAGTTGCCCGTACCGGACGTCCGAGGCGGGTTTCCCACGGTGCACGCGCCGGCCGGCGAGCCGGCTCCGGAGCCGTGGGAGAGCCGGAGCTGCTACGTCCTGGAGGCGTCCATCGGGCCTGGCGGCCTGCGCCAGGGCCTGGTGTTCGCACTCCCCTACCTGGAGAGCGTCCGTGACATCGTCGAGGAGCTGGTGCTGGACGACTCCGCCGAGGCGGAGTCGCAGCGGGACCTGCTGGCCAGGGGCGGCATGCTGACCCTGTGGGTCGTCCAGGAGGGTCTGCTCACCGGAGGTGTCGACCTCAAGCCGCACCTGGATCCGGCCGGGCGGGCGATCGACTGGGATGCGGTGGCCGCCGCCACGCCCGCTCTCCGGGGGGAACTTGATGGACGTGGACGGGGTGCTGGTCGAGATGGGCGAGTTCGTTCCCGGATTCACCTACCTGGAGGACGGCGTGCTGCTGGAGCCCGGCCCCAACGACCTCGAAGGCGGCGGCCTGCCGTCGATCTTCCGGTGAGCCCGGCCGCGGGTCAGGCGCCGTCCGTGCCGGCCTCGCGGTCCAGGGCCTGCAACCGGTCGATCAGCGCCCGGAGGTCGGCCGCGGCGGACTCCGCGACCGCGTTGACCAGCTCGGCCAGCTCCGCCGCCTCGGGCAGGTCGCCGAAGATCCCGGCGGGGGTACGGCCGGCGTCACGGGCGAGTCGCTCCGCCTTCGAGAGCGGCTCGACGATGTGCCGCAGCTCGTCGGTCATCGCGCACCCCCGCTGGACATGACAGGCGAGCACGATCGCTTCCATTCTGGCAAGATCACGACAAGGACCCTCAGGCAGACGAATGAGACGCCACCAGCCTTGGGGTACCGCACCTGTTCGCGCATCAGTCATTCGACCAGTGCGCCGGTGGAGGCAGGAAACCTTCATGACTGCGTGCGAACCCCTCCCCCGCCGGCCCCGGCTGCTCGCCGGCTCGCTGCTCACGGTGGCGGCGATCGTGGCGGCGGTCGCTCTGCCGTCTCCCTGTTCGCGGAGGCCTCCACGACGTCCTCCCCGGACCACCTCGTCGTACGGGTGCAGGACCCGGTGGCCGACCTGGCGCGCTACCGGGCCGAGTTCCGGCGGCGCGGGATGAACATCGACCTCCAGGTGGTGGCCGCCTCCGCCGCCCGGACCGGCAAGGTGGTGTTCCTGGAGGACAGGCACGACCCCGCCGGCAGGCCCGAGATCGTGCACGGCAGGTGCGGCACCGAGATGTGCGGGGTCGCCGTCAAGGTGCCGGTGAACTACCGCTCGTACGCCGGCATCGTCTTCGGCCGCGCCGCGAAGCCGGGAGAGATGTACGACACCGGTCCCGGCGACTCGCCCGGCGAGGGCATCGGGCTGCCGGGCATCACCGCCTACCGCGTCCCGGAGGCGGTGGCCGCCCTGCGGAAGCGGAACCTGGAGATCGAGTACCGATACAGCGACCGGGGCTCGGGCCCGAGGGGCGTGCCCGCCTCGCAGGTGCGGCCGGACTGGTACGTCCACGACGGGTTGCGCGGCGACGCGGGGCAGGTCATCCTGTTCGTCGGCCCGGACGCGGCGAGCTGACCGGAGCCGGGGGCTCAGCTACCGGGCGGTGGTGTGGCGTCGCCGATGTCGTTGGCCGTCGGGTCGTCCACGATCTCGCACGGCTTGACGGGCCCGTTCGTCAGTTGCCCCTTGAACCCCCAGGCGACCCCGGGACGTTCCTTGGTGGGAATGACGGGGCTCTCCCAGATCTCGAGCATCGCGATCTGGCCCCGCTTGATGTGGCGAGGGTAGATAGTGATGCCGCCCTTCGGGCGGATCGCCTGGTAGGAGGGCGTTCTCTCGAGCTTGTCCAGGAGCCTGGCCCGCGCGGCGGCGTCACCGGCGGTCGGTTCCCGTCCGGCCGCGCCGAGGTCGTCGCCCTCGAGGACGGGGGCCCGGGTGTTGCCGCAGCGCTTGCCGAGCGGCAGATAGGTGATGTCGGCCGTCACCCCCCGCTTGGCCAGTTCCTGTTCGAGTTGCTCGGGCTCCCGGAAGTCGTAGATCTTGACATTGATCGATCCGTCCTGGTTGTCGGTCAGGGCGTACGCCGGGGAGGCGGAGCCGAGCAGGAAGGGCACGGCCGAGCCCGCCGCCACGGCCGCCGCCACGGTCGCGCCCACCAGGAGCCGGCGGCCGGTCAGCCACGACCGCTTCCCGCGCGCGCCCGAGGTCGCCTCCTCGGTGAGCCGGAGCCGCTGCCGGGCCAGGGAGGAGTGGGGCGGCTCGTGCTCCAGCTCCTTGATGAGGGTCCTCAGTTCATCCATGATCGTGCTCCTTCAACGGGTTGACGCCTCCCAGGGCGTGGCGGACCTTGTTCCTGGCCCGGTTGAGCCGGGACTTGACCGTGCCGGTGGGGATGCCGAGCGCGCGGGCCGCCTCCTCGTACGTCATGTCGCTCCAGGCGACCAGCAGCAGGACGTCCCGGTCTCCTCGCGGCAGTTGCGCGAGCGCCTTCAGCAGGGCCGCCCGCGACCCCCGCGCCGTCAGATCGCGCGTGATCGCCTCCTCCGGCCCCTCGACGTGCGGGGCCGGGCCCTGCCGCTCCATCGCGCGGTAGCGGCTGATCTCGGCCCGGCGGTGGCCGGTGATGAGCTTGGTCGCGATGCCCAGCAGCCAGGGCCGGGCGTCGCGGTAGGAGGTGTCGTACGTGTGGCGCCTGCGGAACGCGATCAGGAACGTCTCCCCGACGAGGTCCTCGGCGCGCTCCGGGCCGAGGCGGAAGGAGACGTACCGGTAGAGG
Organism: Nonomuraea sp. NPDC049695; assembly: GCF_040674955.1. Lineage (NCBI taxonomy): Bacteria > Bacillati > Actinomycetota > Actinomycetes > Streptosporangiales > Streptosporangiaceae > Nonomuraea > Nonomuraea sp. NPDC049695. Next base: position 30,533 of record NZ_JBFANV010000059.1, read on the forward strand.
GTGCCGGCGTAGCGGTCGAACACGGCGGCGAACCGCTCCGGGTCGTCGAGCGAGCTCGCGATGACCTCGGAGTCCGCCACCGCCGGCGATGTGTCCGTCACCATAGATGGTCTTTTGTCAGCACTTGGCCTCCTTCGTGATGTCATGTGTGTCTTGTCGCGAGTGCCAGAAGTGTTCACGGGGGCCGATGGGACGAACGCACGGTGCGAGACTTGGGAGAGTGGACGACGGCCTGACCGCGGCGCTGACGCGGCTACGCGAGGTGTTCGCCCGCTATCCGCGGCGGGCGGTGCTGGACGGATGTCCGCACTGCCGCGGTTCCGTACGGCCGGACGAGCACGACCTGTTCGCGCTGACGATCAGCCTCGGCAACACGCGGGACCGTCGAGGACGTCAAGAGCCTGCTGCCCTTGCTGCTGGAACGGCTCGTCACCGGCGACGAACTCGACGCGGGCATCGTCCTGGGCAAACCGGCCGCACAGGGGTGGCGGACCTGGCCGCGGGCTGAGCAGGACGCCATCGAGGGCTATCTCATGGCGGTCTGGCGGTCGCTGCTGTCCGCGTACCCGCCGCGGGCCGGCTCGTTCGGCGACGCGGCCGGCTTCCTCGGCGCGGCTGGCGGGCTCACCGGCGACGCGGGCGCGTTTCTCGTCGAGTGGGACAGCGCCCCTGGGCCGGCCGCCGACCGCCACCTCGCCGACCTGGTGATCGAGTGGGCCGCTGGGACGCGACTGCCCGCCGAGGTCCTCATGTGGCTTCACCGCGACCTGGTACGTGACCGCCTGCTGGCCGCGTTCGAGCGCGACCACGACACCCCGTGGGCCGACGACCTCGCACGCTCCTACGACCTCCTCGGCTGGCGGGCCGGCTCCAGCCGGTAGCGGTACCGCGGAGTGGTGAAGGAGGAACTCCCCGGCGGCTGGGGGTACTACGGGGACGATCTCGCCGAAGCCTTGCGAGCTCTTTAGAGCATCCTACTCACCGGTGACCGGGTTCCTGTCCAGCCGCTCCTCGGTGACGAGCAGCCGGATCACTCCCTTGGAGCGCTCTTCGGCATCCCAGACGATCCAGTCGTCACCGACGGGGACGTCCTGGTCCAGGTCTTCCCCGTAGCCTCCGCGTGGATCGGGCTCGATGACGACCAGCACCGCCTTCAGGTCGCGTTTCCTGATCTCGGACATGACCTCGCCGACCGTCTTCTCCTCCACCTGGAAGCCGGCGAGTGAGCCGTTCTTCCCGGTGGCGGAGTGGTACACGATGGCCTTCGGCGTGGGCGCGGGCACGGGCTCGCACGGCGCCACCGGGCCTCGCATCAGGGACGTGGTGGTCGTGCCGTACTCGCCGCTGATGGTCCACACGAACGTCTCGCCGGGGTTGAACAGCTTGGTGTTGATCCGCATCTGCCACCCTCCCCCCGGCTCGCCGGGGATGTTCTCCGGCACGCTGTACAGGCCCCGGGGGATGGTCTGCACGTGCTCACCCCGCGGTTCCCGGCACATCATGCCCGTGGGCACGTGGTCCACCAGCGCCGGCACCCCCAGCTCCCGCAGGCGCCGCTCCAGTTCGGGGGCGTCGTCGAAGTCGCGGATCTGGATCGTCACCATGCCGTCCTCCAGGCTGACGGCGTACGAGCTGGGCGCGCCGTCCCGCAGCGTGATCGGGACCGCCACGATCCCGGCCGCGAGCGCGACCGCGGCCGCCAGCCACACGGGCCTGTACCGGCGCCGAACCCCTGTCGGCAGGGGCCCGGGCTCGTGCGCGGTGACCTCGGCCAGCAGTGCGCGGGCCGCCGGACCGGACGGGTCACCGCCCAGGCCGCCGGGCTCGACCCTGGCCAGTGCTCTGATCGCTTCGATGTCGTCGATGTTCTTCACAGCGCTCCTCACAGCGGCCTCTTCGACGGGACCAGCCCGCTCTGCGTGCTCACGTGCACGCCCGCGTCGGCGAGCGCGCGGGACAGGCGGCGGCGGGCGCGGTGCAGCCTGATCCGTACGGCGTTGCGCGACAGCCCCAGCACTCTGGCGATCTCCTCCCGCTCCAGCCCCTCCCAGGCGACCAGGGACAGCAGCTCCCGGTCGTCGCCGGGCAGGCTTCTGAACGCCCTGCCGATCGCGTCCAGCTCGACCTCGGTGTCCGGGGAGTGCCCGTACAGGTCGGCCAGTTCGGCGTCGAGCTCGGCCGTGCGCGCCCGGCGGCGGTTGTCACCCCGGAAGTGGTTGGCCAGGACCTTGCGCGCCACGCCGTACAGCCACAGCGTGGCCTCGTCGCCGTCCGGCAGCTCCTCCACCCGCCGCCAGGCGACGGCGAAGGTCTCCGCCACCACGTCGGCGGCGTCCTGCGGCAGGTCGCAGCGGCGCGCGGCGTAGGCCGTGATCAGGCCGTAGGCCCGGTGGTAGGCGGCCTCGAACCTGGCCGGCCGCTCGTCATCCACGGGCGGTTCCCATGGTGCGTCTCCTCATCGGCTCATATGGTCGGACATCTGTGCCTATGTGCGCGGATCACCCATCATTTCCGGGAACCGTAACCTCCGCCGTCGCACGGCGGCGCCCAGTCATCTGACAGATTCGGCCCGCCGTCCCGGCCCGTACCGTGGTCACCGCTCAACGCTCGGCAAGGGTTCAAAAGGGAGTGTGGACGGCTGGACGGAGTCGCGGTTCCTTCCAGCCGTCCATCCCCCCGCAGGGCGGGGCGGGGCGGGCGCAGAGGCCTGCCCTTGACGGTCGACGAGATCTGCTCGAACGCCCTGCGCCTGATGGACGAGGCGGGCCCCGAGGGCCTGTCCATGCGCGGGCTGGCGGCCGAGCTGGGCGTCAACCCGATGTCGCTCTACCACCATGTGCCCAGCAAGGAGGCGCTGATCGGGCTGGTCTGCTCCAGGGTGGCCGAGCGCGTGCCCCTGCCGTCCGACGACGGGGCGCCGTGGCAGGACCAGCTCGCGGAGCTGGCGCTGGCCTACCTCCGGCACGCCCAGGCGCACCCCGCCGTATGGGCTTATATCCACTCGCATCCGGAGCTCATCGAGGACCGGCGCTTACCGATCCGGAACACCCTGGACCGGGTGCTACGGCTGGCCGGGGTGACGGGGCCGGAGCTGCGGCGGACGAGCGACGTGCTGTACGCGCTGGTCACCGGCTTCGTCATCACCGCGGCTCAGGGACACCTGCCAGGCGGGCAGGACGAGATCGACCGCGATTTCGGCACGGCCTTGCGTCTCATCGTGTCCGGCGTGGCGGGGCTCTCGTAACGTTATGTTCGGTGGGCGCTCAACAGCCGTCGTTCGCCTCCCGCCGGGTCGCTCAAGGCCGTGGTCAGGGTGTCGAAGCGCAGGGTGCGGCGATCGGCCGGGGTGTAGGCCGCCCACTCGGGGACGCCGGGCGCGTTGGGATCTCCGGTGCGGACGAACGAGCCCACGGCCCGGCGGAAGGGGCGGCCGATCGGTTCGACGGCCGCCGGGTCCACGCCGGCGAACATCGGGGACGCCGACCACGCGGGCAGGTTGTCGAACAGCAGGGGGATGTCCACGGTGTGGCAGGCGCCCAGGGCCGGTGACCGCCAGTCCACCTGGTAGACGTAGCCGGGATGGCCGTGCCGGGCGCGGGCCTCGGCGACGCGCAGGGCGGGCAGCCTGACCAGGCGGTCGGTGGTGATGTCGGCCAGGATCTGGGAGGGGCGGGCTCCGGGGCGGCGCGTCTCGTAGTGCCCGTACACGGTGTCCGCGTCCGTACCGGGCGCGAGCTTCGCCAGGAGCTGCAGGACGGCGTCGCGGGTGATGGCCGCGGCGGAGGGGTCGATGGCGAGGAAGGGGTTCATCTCCTCGGCGGTGGCACCGATGAGGACGTCGATGCCGGCGCCCGCGCCGCCGTCCAGGGCCTCCAGCACCGGCGTGGGCAGGCCGGGGCCGCCGGCGATCGGGTGCATCGGCGGGGCGGGGGCGCCGATGCGGCGGCGGCCACCGCCTGCGACGAGGCTCCGGTAGCCGTCGATCAGCCGCCCGGCCGGCAGGTCGCGCAGCCGGTGGGCCGTCGCCGGGGTCAGGCCGAGGACGTTCAGGTACTCCTTCCCCGTCTGCTCGGCCTCGTCCGGCGTGGGCATCGGGATGCCGAGAGGGCCGCTCTGCGCGAAGACCCGGCGGAACAGGCCGGTCGCGAGCGGCGAGGTCAGCAGCGCCACCGAGGTCACCGCGCCGCCGGACTGGCCCGCCACGGTGACCCGGCCGGGGTCGCCGCCGAAGCGGGCGATGTTCTCGTGCACCCAGCGCAGGGCGGCCACGGCGTCCAGGAAGCCCATGTTGCCCTCGGCGACGCCGGGAACGCGCAGGAACCCCAGCGGGCCGAGCCGGTAGTTCGGCGTGACGACGACGATGTCCTCGGCCGCGGCGAGGTTCCGGCCGTGGTAGCCGGGCCACGCGGTGGCGCCGCTGAGCCAGCCGGAGCCGTGGATCCACACCAGTACGGCACGGGGCGCGCCGGTGAGGCCCGGAGTCCAGACGTTCAGGGTGAGGCAGTTGTCCTCGGCCTGGAGCAGTGACGGCGAGCCGGTCAGCAGTTGCATCGCGTCCGCCGGCCGATCCGGGTCGGCGGGGGGTTGCGGGGCGGCCGGTCCGCAGGTGGTGGCCTGCCGGACGCCCTGCCAGGGAGTGGGGGGTTGTGGCGGGGCGAAGCGCAGGCCGCCGATGGGAGCGGCGGCGAAGGGCACGCCGAGGAAGGCGGTCACTCCTCCGTCCGAGCGTCCTTGGAGGGTGCCCTGGTCGAGGGTGACCACGGCGTTCAGGTCGGTCATGCTTCTCCTTCAGCCTTGGATCCGGCTCGTCGACATGACGGCGCGGTCGGTGATCACGACGATGACCGCGAGCACGCTGACGGCGATCATGGGCCAGGCCAGGCTGTGCAGGCGCTCGTCGTCGACGCGGGTGTGGAAGACGATGGAGATCAGCGCGGAGGAGGCGATCGAGCCGAGGTAGCCCGAGGTGCGCAGCAGGCCCGCGGCGGTTCCCGCCTGGTCGGCCGGCGCCTGAACGTAGAGCACCGTCTGGTTGGCGCTGACGGTCGCGCCCAGGGTGACCCCGAAGACCAGCGTGATGGCCACGATCCACCCGATGGGGGTGCCGCCGGTGAGCGCGAGCACGCCGGCGGAGGCCGCCAGGCAGGACACCGCCGCGGCGAGCAGGGGGCCGCGGACGAGGTTGCGCCGGGCGATCGGCTGGGCCAGCAGGGCGGAGGTCACGGTCATGGGCAGCAGGAGCAGGCCCGCTTTCTCGGCGGACAGGCCACGGCCGGCCTGCAGCCACTGGGTCAGGCCGTACAGGACGGTGTAGACGCACAGCGACGCCGTGGCGAAGCGTACGTAGGTGCGGGTGAGCGACCGGTTCGTCCGCAGCAGCCGTACGTCGATGAACGGGCTCGGCACCCGCAGCTCCCACACCACCAGCCACGTGCTCAGCGCGACCGCCAGGCCGAGTGCGTTCCAGTCAGGGCGCGGCAGCCCCATCAGGAACACCAGCAGCGCCGTCATCGCCAGGCCGAACCCCGCGATGCCCACGACGTCCAGCTCCCTCAGAGATCCGCGCCCACGGGCGGCCGGCGGGTCGGCGGGAATCCAGAGGCGGCCCATCACCCAGGCCAGCAGCGCGACCGGCAGGTTGACCAGGAACGCGGCCCGCCAGCCCCAGACCCCGATCAGGACGCCGCCGAGCGGCAGGCCCAGGGCGGAGGTGGCGGCACCGGCGATCATCAGCCCGCCCAGCACGCCGCCCGGCGGCGCGCTCAGCCCCGCCGTACGGGCTCGACGGCGGATGAGCAGCATGGCCGACGGATAGACGGCCGAACTGCCCGTCCCGATCAGCACCCGGGCCACGACCAGCGCCGTCAGGTCCTGGCACGTTCCGCCCAGGACACCGCCGACCATGACGACGGCCAGCCCGGACAGGAAGACGCGGCGGGCGCCGAACTCCTCGGCAAGCTTCCCGCCCACCGGTTGGGCGATCGCGCTGGCCAGGTACAGCGCCGACACCAGGACCGCGGTCCGCCCCACGCTCACGTGCACGGCGTCCGCGATCGGCACGAGGGCGGTCGCGATCAGCGAGGTGTTGACCGCGTTGATCGCCGAGCCGATGAACAGCGGCGTCACCAGCCGCCACGAGAACGGGCCGCCGGCCGCGCGCGGGGTGGCGGTCACAGGCTCTGGCTCAGCCGCTCGATCAGCGGCGCGGCCGCCATCAGCGTCTCCAACTCGGCGGCGGTGAACCCGCCGGCGGTCAGCGCCTTCTCCAGGTGCTCGGCCCGGGCGGTACGCCGGTCGTGCAGCGCCCGCAGCCCGGCCTGCGTCGCCGACATGACCACCCTGCGGCCGTCGCCGGGATCCCGGCGGCGCTCCACCAGGCCGCGCTCCTCGAGACCGGCGAGCGTCACGCCCATGGCCTGCGGGGTGATCTGCTCGGCCCTGGCCAGGGCACTCGCCGTGGCTGGGCCGGGCTGCTCCAGGCGGGTGAGCGCCGACACCTCGGGGAGGGTGAGCTCGCCGGGGGCCGGCTGGCGCAGGCGTCGTACGAACAGGCCGATGCTCGCCTGCAGGCGGGACGCGACCATCTGCACATCCAGATCTTCAACCACGTTTGACAATCTATCTTTATCAATCTGGGTTTATCAATGGGTCACGCCAGGCGTCGAGGCCGTACTCGGCGAACAGCGGGCCGGTTGGTGCAGATCGGCACCAACCGGCCCGGCGGCGGACGTGGGTCAGAAGGTCGAGACGAGCAGGTGGACGGCGAGCGCGGTGATCAGGGCGCTGGAGGCCATCGCGGTGGCGAGCCGTCCGCGAGGCCCGGTCAGGGCCCGGCCGAGCAGCGCTCCGCCACCGGCGAGCAGGATCTGCCAGCTCGCGGACGCCACGAAGGCGGCCACGACGAACACGGCCTGCTGGAGACGGCCCGAGGTCACGGTGCTCTGGCCGGCGAGCACCAGGGCGGCGAAGTAGACGACGGTGATGGGGTTCATCATCGTGATCCCCAGCAGCCCCAGGTAGGCCCGTACAGGGCTGAGGGGCGCCTGGTCCGCCCGGGTCGTGACCTGCCCGGTGCGGTACCGGCTGATCGCCGTGGCTCCGGTGCGGGCGGCCAGCCCGATGAGCACGACGGCCGAAGCCGCTTGAAGGGGGAGCATGATCGGCTGGATGCTGTCCGAGAGCGCGGTGCCGCCGATGGTGGCGATCAGGGCGTACAGGCCGTCAGCCGTCGCGACGCCCAGCGCGGCGAAAAGGCCGATCTTCAGGGAGGTACGGGCGGTGAGGCCACCAGGTAGGTCGCGACCGCTCCGACCGGCATGGCGATCCCGTAGCCGGCGAGCAGCCCCGCCAGCAGGGCGGCGGTCACGATCGGGGAAGGGTCGGCCTTCTCCGTCGGCCGGGCTGCTGCTGTCGCGCCGGACGGGCGGAGGCGGACAGCGGCAGGAGAGCGGTGATCTTGTTCATGGGCACATCCTGGGGTACCGCACCCGGCGCCGCAACTCCCTTTTCCACCCTCAGCGGCTGCTCCACTCCTCGGCCGGAACGCAGTCGAACATGGTTCGGGCCCAGTCGTTGGGCCTGCCGAAGACCAGCCGGGTGAGCAGGACGTCGCCCGCCCGCTGCGCGCGCGGGTTGATGCCCAGCTCCTGCGAGCCGACATCCCCTTCGGGGGTAATCTCGACGCTCCTGCCGGTCTTCGCCAGGTAGGTGCTGAGGTCGGCCGCGAGTTCCGACGGGGCCCGGCCTATGAGCCGGATTCCGTCCAGGGAGACCTGCGGCCCGGACAACGCATCGATGGCGACGCACGTCAGTCCTGGAGGGCCGGCGTAGTAGGCCACGACGTCCACTCGGTACGCGGGAGCGTTCACGGCGCGGAATCGCGTACGCAACTGCTCGAAGGGACCGAACGCGCCGATCGGTGAGACGGCGTCGCCGACGTACCCCCGTGCCCGCATGGCGACGGCCGCCTCCTGCGGGCTCATGCCGAAACGCAGCGGGCCGACCCGCTCAAGTGGCGCGTAGTCCCACTGCGCCCGATCGCATTCCTCGACCACTGTCCACATGTCCGGCGAACCCTATCTCACGGGCAGACCACGTCGGCCGCTCCTCCGGCTCAGGAGAGGAAGGGTTTGATCAGGCCGGACGCGCGGGCCACGGCCACGAGCGCGTCGGGGTCGCCGGTGCGCCGGTGGACGTCCAGGGCCGTGTCGGCGAGCTTGATCACGTGTTCGTCGCCGTGCCGTACGGCCTGGTCGAACGCCTCCTCCGCCGACCCGGGAACGCCGGGCAGCTCCTCGCGGGAGGCGCCCTCGGCCGGGGCGTAGGCGGCGGTCACCGCCGCGCCGGCCGCCCACGCGGCCTCCAGGCTGGCGACCCAGAGCTTCGCGGGCAGGGCGGGCAGGGTCCGTAGCACGGCCGTCGGGGCTGTGGCGGTGTGCACGAGCATGATGGGAGAGCCGTGCGCGTGCGTGGCGTACCGCAGGGTCGCCGCGTCGGCGAGGTCGGCGAGCAGGGCGCGGGCCTGTTCGGCGTCGGCGGCGGGCCGGAGCGCGGCCAGGGACGGGTTCCAGCCGTCCACGCCGGCGAGCTGGTCGAGCCGGTGGTTGATGCCCTTGCTCTGGTCCGGAACGCGGGGAACCCCGGCCAGGGCGCTGCCCGGCGTGGCCGAGCCCGAAGGCGCGAGAACGCCCGCGATCGCCTGCCAGCGGGCCGCCCAGTAGCCGAGCGCCTGGCCCAGCTCGGCCAGCCGCGCCTCATCCCGCCGTGCCTCGTCCCGCCGTGCCTCATCCTGCCGTGCCTCGTCCTGGCGTGCCACGTCCCGCCGCTCCAGCAGCGCGTGTACGGCGTGCCCGGTCCTGATCACCCCGTGCGTGGCGCCGGCCGCGATGCCGGGCAGCAGGCGCGGCCACCAGGTCTCCAGGACCGCCCGCCAGGGCCGTTCCTTCAGCTCCCTGTCGAAGAAGGCCAGCCAGTCGCCGAGCCGGCGCGGGTCGCCCAGCGCCTGCCGCCACTCCCCCGCGTCGATCGGCGAGGTGCCGCGCGGCAGCTCGTCCAGCCGGCCGACGTAGGTGTCGAGCCAGCGGTGCACCTGGCGGTCGTACCCGTGCCGGACCATCGACTCGACCGCCATCGGACCGTGGTTGGACAGCCAGCCGTCGAACTCGGGGCCTGTCCTGTGCAGGCGCTCGTAGGCTTCGTCCAGAATGCCGCTGTCGTTCATGACTCCGGACGCTAGATGCCGACGCCGGCCCGCGCCTCGGTCTCACGGCCGAGGCGGCGCTAGGTCTTTGGATCTAGGTACGTGCGTCCGCAAAAGATCTTACTGTGGTATTAGGATGCGGGAATGGCCGCCAAAGACACCATCTCCGTCACCCTCGACCACGAGCTGGTCGAGTACGCCAAGAGCCAGGCCGGCTCCCTGTCCGCCTACGTCAACGAGGCGCTGGCCGCCAAGGTGCGCGAGGACCGGCGCCGCCGGGCGATCCTTCAGGCCCACCGCGACCGCGCCCACACCGGCGCTGACCACGCCCTCGTCGACCGGCGCATGGCGCACGTCGCACAGCAGCTCGCCGCGCTGACCGGCGAGGCCACTCAGTGACCCTGCCGCCGCTCATCCTCGACACCGGCGTCCTGGCCGAGCTCGCGCGCGGCGACCTCAACCTCATGGAGATGGTCGCCCGCTGGGACGAGCAGGGCCAGCCGATGGTCGTCTCCGTCGTCGCCATCGCCTCGGCCGCCCGGGACTCCGGCTCCAAGGACGCCACGGACCTGCTGCTCGGCATCGCCACCATGGAGCGGATCACCGTCGCAGGACTGCGCGAGCCGGAGCACGGCATCACGCTGGCGTCGGTGCTCGGCAGGACCGGCCTGGACTGGGGAGACGCGCACGTGGCGGCGCTGGCCGACGCCTCCGTGTGCCCCATCCTCACGCTGGACGGTTCTCACTGGACGCAGGCGGCCCGCGCGTTCGACGAGCCGCTGCACGTCATCGAGATCTCCGACCCGCCCGGCCAGTAGCCATCACGCCTGTCGCAGGGTGTCGCGGGCGAGGTCGAGCAGCGCCTTCTTCGCCTCCGCCATCCTCCGGAACTCCCCGGCATGTTGCCGGAGGACCCCGAGCTGGACGCGGCGGTCGGCCTCGGCCCAGATCGGGATGAGATCCGTCTCCTGTTTGCAGCGCATGTCCGCCCGCGCCACGGCCCGCTCCCGGTCCGACGGCTGCTGGGTCTTCCACCACGTGCCGTCACCGACCGCCTCGAACGGGCCCGGATACGGGTACCCGGCCTCCTTCATGCAGGCGCTCCACTCCCGGATCACGGCGACGACCTCGGGCGCGCGCTGGGCAGCCTCGAACGTCTGCGAGGCGTACCTGTTGAGCGGCTCCAGCCAGTCCTGGGGCGCCTTGCCCGTCACCTGGGCGCGGGCACGGCCCCGGCAGCCGCCGCCGTGACCTTTCGCACCGTCGAGGGCCAGCTTCTCCGTGGCCGGGAGTTTCTCCCGGGCGGCCCACACGGCGTCGCGGCGCGCCTGCGTGGGGCTGGGCGACGGCAGGTGGTAGCCGTAGCGGCCGGCGTCGCCGGCGTCCATGATCCCGTAGCGGCGCGCGTGGGGCGACCTCGTCCCCGCCGCCGTGGGCGCGGGCAGGCTCTGCCAGGTCAGGCCCTGCTCGCGCATGCAGGCACCGATCAGGACGTCCTGCGCGGCCTCGATGGTGTGGACGTCGAACTGCGAGAGCTCGTACGCGTCGAAGGGCAGGCTCATCGCGGCGGGGACCGGCTCGGCGGGCGAGGCGTCGGAGACGGAGACGGAGACGTAAGAGACGACAGCGGCCGCGGCGATCAGCGGCAGCGCCGTCAGGGTGACGATGAGGACGGGGCGCGCCCTCAGGGGCATGAGTCCTCCTGAACGAGATGCCGGGGTTCCCGGGCGGGCTCCGACACCAGGAGCCGGCGCTGACCGGCCGCATCCGTCACATGACCGGTCATGATCACCCAAGTCCACCCGGTCACGGCGACCGGCGTGGCCGTACCCGCCCTCGGGCGCCGGAGGCGCCGACGCCAAGGCCCGCCTGCCGGGCGAGCGGGAAACGGCCTCCGCCGGCGTCGGTCAGCTTTCGAAGTCGGTGGACGCGCTGTCGGCGCGCCAGGCGTCGATCTCCGCGAGCTGGGCGGCGCTGACCTGGTCGTACCCGCCCACCGCGTCCCGGCCGAGCAGCAGCAGGGATGGCGTCTTGTCCGCCTCGACGGCCTTGATGATGACGCGTGCCGCACGCGCCGGGTCCCCGGGCTGCGCACCATCGGTGCTGACGGCGTGCTGGGTGTACTTGCCCGCCGTCTGGGCGTAGTCGTCCATCGTGACGGCCGAGCGCACGATGGAGCGTCCGGCGAAGTCGGTGCGGAACCGTCCCGGCTCCACCGCCATGACCTTGATGCCGAGGGGGGCGACCTCCTTCGTCAGCGCGTACGAAGCACCCTCCAGCGCGGCCTTGCTGGCCGCGTAGTAGCCGGTGCCGGGAATCGGCATGCGCGCGGTGAACGACGACACGTTGACGATCACCCCGGACCGCCGGGCGCGCATGGCCGGCAGGACGGCCTTGATCAGGGCGATCGGGCCGAAGAAGTTGGTGGCGAACAGCGTGCGCACGCTGGCGTCGTCGCCCTCTTCGAGAGCCGCGAGGTAGCCGTATCCGGCGTTGTTGACCAGCACGTCGATGGCCCCGAACCGCGCCTCGGCCTCGGCGACGACGGAGGCGATCTGGTCGATGTCGGTGATCTCGAGAGTCAGCGCGAGGGCTTTGCCGGGGTACGCGTCCGCGAGGTCCTTGACCCTCGTGACGTCGCGAGCGGTGACGACGACGTTGTGGCCGGCCTCCAGTACGGCGGACGCCAGTGCGCGGCCGAGTCCCGCGGAGGTTCCCGTGATGAGCCAGGTGGACATATGCACGTTTCCTTGTCTGCGGTAGTTGCTGTCCTCGCCCGTACGGTGCGGGCGCGGGGAGAGCCATGGACGCGGCGCCGGGCACGAACCGGCCCGTCGCGGCTGCCGCGGGAGGGCTTCGGCGAACGTCTCGTCGCCGTGAGCTTGCCCGCGCCTTCGGATGCCGGCCTGAGCAGGGCTGCCGTGCGACCACCACCGCGACCCCCGCATCGCCCGCTCCCACCGTCAACGATAGGAGCCCGCTCCCCTGCGGCGAATCCGTCGGGTGACTGGACAAACGCCCGGCCGTGCCGCTCGCTATCGCGTTCGCGGCACCCCGCCGTCCCCGTCGCCGTCCCCGTCGCCGTCCCCGTCGCCGGGGTCGGTGTGCCGGACCGGTCGGCAGCTCGATCCGCAGCCGCCGAAGCGGGCGCTGTTCACCGGGGTGAACGGGGTTTCCGGGGTGCCCTTCAATGCGGCGATCATGGTGTCGTTCCAGATCGGGCCGGGGATCGTGGCGCCGAAGACCGCGTCGTAGTACTGGCCGCCGATCGTGACGTTGTTCAGCTTGTGGTCCTGTGCGCCGCGCGGGTCGCCGATGCCGACCGCGCCCGCCAGGTCCGGGGTGAACCCGGCGAACCAGGCCGTGGCCTGCGCGTCCGTGGTGCCCGTCTTGCCCGCGGCGGGCCGGCCGATGCCGCCCGCCCTGCTCATCGTGCCCTTGGTGAACACGCCGGACAGGATGCTCGCCGCGGCGTCGGCGACCTCGGGGTCCAGGGCCCGCTCGCACTTGGGCTTGTGCTTCTTCACGGCTCCGTTCCGGTCGGTGATCTTCGTGATGGCCATGGGCGTGCAGTACGTGCCGCGCGCGCCCAGGGTGGCGTAGGCGTTGGCGACGGTCACCGGGTCCATCTCGTTGGTGCCGAGGGTGAACGTCTCGTACTCGGTGAGGCCCAGGCCGTCGGAGCGCTTGATGCCCAGCGACTTGGCGGTTCTGATCGTGTCGCACAGGCCCACCCTGCCCTCCAGCTGCACGAAGAAGGTGTTCACCGACTTCCAGGTGCCGGTCGCCAGGGTGAGGAAGCCGCCGCCGCCCTCGTCGTTGGTGACGGTGTGGGAGGGGTCGCCGATGTTCTGTCCCTTGCAGTTCTTGAACGCGGAGTAGGAGGGCGCGGTGTAACCGCTGCCCACGGAGAACCCCTCGTTGATCCTCATGCCCTTCGACAGGGCGGTGACCAGGGTGAACGTCTTGAACGTGGAGCCCGCCTGGAAGCCCGTGCTGCCGGTCGGCCACCAGGTTGTAGGAGCTCTCTCCCTTGCCGGGATCGTCGGCGTATCTGCGGCTGGCGGCCATCGCTCTGATCGCGCCGGTGCCCGGCTCGATCAGCGCCTCGGCGGCGACCGGGTGGTCGGAGGCGAACACGCGCTTCTTGATGGCGGCGTCGGCGGCCTTCTGCATCCTGGGCTGCAGCGTGGTCCGGATCGTCAGGCCGCCGCGGTTGAGGTACTGGCTCCTGGCCTGCGCCGTCTCACCGAAGGCGGGGTTGCTGAGCACCTCGCTCCGGACGTACAGGCAAAAATATGGATATTTGCTCTCTTCGCATCCGCCCGGGATCGGGGTGCCCTTGTAGCCCAGCTTCTCGGCCCTGGCCGCCGCGGCCTGTTCGGGCGTGATCTTCTTCAGCTCCTCCATCCGGCCGAGCACCACGTTGCGCCGCGTCAGCAGGTTCTTCCGCCGTTCCTTTCCCTGGCTGGGGTCCGTCGCGTAGGGCTGCTGCACGGCGCCGGCCAGCGTCGCCGCCTGGGCCAGCGTCAGCTCCGAGGCGCTGACGCCGAAGAAGCGCCTGGCCGCCGCCTCCACGCCGTTCGCGCCGGCGCCGAAGTAGGCGATGTTGAGGTACTTCTCCAGGATCTGGTCCTTGGTGTACTTCTCCTCCACCGCCAGCGCGTGACGCAGCTCCTTGAGCTTGCGCCCGTAGCTCGCCTCCAGGGCCGCGTCCTTGTCCTTGCCGGTGGTGGCGGAGTTGAGCAGCACCTGCTTGACGTACTGCTGGGTGATCGACGACCCTCCCTGAGCGACGCGGCCCGAGGTCGCGTTCCTCACCAGGGCCCGCATGGTGCCCTCGATGTCGATCGCGCCGTGCTCGTAGAAGCGGTCGTCCTCGATGGAGATGATGGCCGTCTTCATGACGTCCGCCACCTGGTCGAGCGTGACGCTCTCGCGGTACTGCTCGTAGAACCACGCGATCTCGTTGCCCTTGGCGTCCAGGACGGTCGTCCGTTCCGCCAGCGGAGGCTCGGGAAGCTCCTCGGGCCTGATGTCCAGGCTCTCCGACGCGGAGACGACCAGCGCCCCCGATCCTCCGACCACCGGCAGGGCGATGGCGGCCACGATCACCCCGGCCGCCGCCGCGGCCACCGACAGGCGTGCGACCTGCGCCCATCGGGAACGCGCGGCGGCGCCCCCTCCCCCTCGTGACATGTGAGCGACTCCTCGATCCCGGACCTTTGACCTCTTACTGAAGAGCGTTCTCCGGCCCGGGACGTTGTTCGAGGCGGCGAATCGAGACCTGGCCGATGCGTGGGGGCCGCGGCTACCGTGCGGCGATCCTACGGAAGGCCTGCTCGTCGGAGACCTGCCAGCTCTGACCGGTGTCCAGCTCGCCGCGATGGCCGAACGCCGCCTCGCCCGTCCTGACGAAGACGTCGCGCAGTTCGAGGGCCCTCGCCGTACCAGGTACCGGTGAAGAAGCTCAGCGCTTGCACAAGATCTCCGAGCGAGTTCGTCCGACGATCGCCGCCGATCCGCGGCTGCCGGGCCGGCTCGGGCCGGCCCGGCGCCTCCTTCACACCGAGGTTCAGCCCCAGGGTTCTTCCGCCGGGCAGCGGGTGCCTTGTGCGGGTACGGTCAGCGAGATCAGGTAGTTGTCCATCGCCTCCGTGGTGCACTGGGTCATGCCGTAGACGCCGTGGCCCCAGCCCTCGTACGTGAGCAGCGTGGCCTTGGAGCCGAGCTGCCTGGCCACGTTCGCCGACCACTCGTAGGGGGTGTCGGGGTCGTGCATCGAGGTGCCCACCAGCAGCGGGGTGCTGCCGGTGTAGCGCAGCTGGTGCTGCGGGTTGTTGACCGGGTGGCCCTGGCAGATCGGCATGTCGCCCATCGGCATCGGGTTGTAGCGCATGTCGGGGGCGACCGCGTTGGAGGCGCGCATCACGTCGGCGTACTGCGCGTAGTCCCGCAGCCCCAGGTTCCAGTCCTCGCAGAGGATCGCGGTCGGCAGCTCGGCGAACTCGCCGGTCGCGGGCCCGTTGCCGGGCGGGCCCGGCATGTCGTCCGGCACCGGCCCGCCGTCGAGGGCGAGCAGCACCTTGGCCTCCAGCCGCCAGACCGGCGCCTCGTTGAGCACCACGCCAAGCCACTGCAGGTTGTGCGCGCTCACCGGCCGGTCGGTGACGCCCGGCCAGTACAGCTCGCCGCGGTCGGCCTTCTCCAGCAGGCCCTTCCACAGCGCCTTGACGTCGCGGCCGTGCAGGACGCACTCGTCGTCGCGCTGGCACCAGGCGACGAACTCGTCGAAGCTGTCCTGGACGGTGGCCGCCTCGGTGACCTGGAAGCCCTTGACGTCCAGGCTGTGGTCCATGTTGCTGTCCAGCACCATGGCCCGGATGCGGTTCGGGAACAGCTCGGCGTACATCTGCTGGGCCAGCGTGCCATAAGAGACGCCGTAGGAGGTCAGCTTGGAATCGCCGAGTGCGGCGCGGATGGCGTCCATGTCGCGGGCGACGTTGGCGGAGTCGATGTGGTCGTACAGCGGGCCGGTCAGCTTGCGGCAGTCGGCGCGCAGCCGCTTGTCGTAGGCGACCCACTTGTCGTAGTCGGCCTGGCTGGTCATGACCGGGTACGGCATCTCGTTGTAGATCGAGGCCGAGCAGGTCACCGAGCCACTGCGGGCGACACCGCGCGGGTCGTAACTGACGATGTCGAAGCGCCGCTGGATCTCCTCGCTGAGGCCGGACGGGCGCAGGATGTCGTTCACGCCCGAGTTGCCCGGCCCGCCGGGGTTGGTCAGCAGCGAGCCGATCCGCGCGGACGGGTCGGTGGCCTTGCGCCGGGCCAGCACCAGGCCGACGGTCTGCCCGTACGGCCTCGACCAGTCGATCGGCACGGCCAGCGTGCCGCACTCGACGGTGGGCTCCTCCGCGCACGGCCCCCACTTGATGCCGCGCTTGCCGATGACGTCCGTGACGTCCTCTCCGTCTGCCGCCGCGCCGGCCACCCCGGCCATCGGGGCGCTTAACAGCGTGGCCATCGCCACGAGGGCGGTGGTGAACAGAGACATTCTTCTTGGCACTTTGCTCCTATCATCGATCAGCGATCCGATCGGCCGGGGACAGTATGAGAGTGCTGGGCTCGGGGTCGAGGTGGCCGAAGACGTCCTGGGCGGACCGCACGGTCCGCCTCAGTGCCTGCTCCAGCAGGCCCGCGTCCATGGCCCGGCGTTCCAGCTCCGGTACGGCGAACCCGTTTGCTCCCGTCTCCGCCACCAGCTCCTCGTACTGGTGCACCCGCCCGCGCAGCTCCTCGACCTGGAGGCGGGCCTGGAACGCGCGGTCGGCCTCGGACACGTGGGCGGCGTACCGTTCGAGTGCCTCCACCCTGGCCAGCACCGCCTCCTCGCTCATGTCCAGCGCGCGGGTCAGCGGCCTGACCACGGCCTCGGCCTCGGGCGTGAGCCCCTGCGAGACGGTCTGCCGGTGCATGGCGCGCACGGCCGTCAGCTTGGCCAGCAGGCGGGCGATCTCCCATTCCTGCGCGGGCAGCATCACCGCGTTGCGTACGTCGTCGAGCAGGCCCTCGACGTTGACCGGGAGGCGGTGATGACGAAGATGGCGCGCCGGGCGGGTCAGGAGATGCCCGGCGGACTTGTCGAGATCCTCGGCGAGCACGTAGTGGCCCTCGTACCAGCGCAGCAGCGAGAAGAGCTCCCCCTCGCGCTCGAACTCGTCATCATCGTCCTTGGGCCGGCGGACGGAGTCGATCAGAGACAGGACCATCAGGCCGGCGCAGAGCGGCACGAGCGGCAGAAGGACCAGGCCGACGCCCGTGACGCCCATGCCCAGCAGCAGGCCGACGAAGGCAACCGGCCCGAACGCCGCGAGCATGAGGTAATGAGGGCGCAGGAGCGGACGCCGCAGCCCGGGAGTCCAGCCGCGGCGCATCTTGAGCAGGACGCCCCGGCCTTCCCTCAGCAGTTGTGCGTTCTTCGGCGGCACCCGGGGGTCGACGATCACATCCGCCATGAATCCGGGTCCTCGACGCGGATTTCGGCGGGCGCGGCATGCATGCGGGCAACCCTCGTCCAGATGCCCGGGCGGCCGAATCTGTCACGTGACCGGTCTCAGGACCGTTTCGAGGAAGGCGTGGCTCACGGGGCTCAGCGGGCGGGCGGCGGAGGCGGCCAGCGCGACCTCGAACTCGGCCGGGAGGTCGCGTACCCGCAGGAACCGCACGCCGGGCGCGTCGCGGGCCAGGAAGCCGGGCACGAACGCGACCCCCAGCCCGTGCCGGACCAGGTCGAGGATGGTGGACAGGTCGTTCATCTCGAAGGTGACCCGCCGCTGGAGGCCGGCCGCGGCGTGGGCGGCGTCCACGGCGGAGCGCACCCCCCAGGTGAGGGGGAAGTCGATCGTGTTCTCGGCGGTGAGCTCCGCCAGCCCGACGGTGTCGCGTACGGCCAGGGGGTGGCCGGGGTGGCAGGCCAGCAGGATGGTCTCGGTGCCGATCGGGTGCAGGACGAGGCCCGGCAGGGCCCGGGTCACCAGGAGGAAGGCGAGGTCGAGGTCGCCGTCGTGGAGCCGCCTGGCGTGGTCGGCGAGGTCGTGCGCGTCCGTGCCCCGCAGGTGGATGGCGACCTGGGGGTGCCCGGCGCGGAAGCGCGCCAGGTGGGTGGCGATGCCGGTGGGCGCGTAGCCGTACAGGATGCCGAGGTTGAGCGTGCCGGTCAGGCCGCTGCGGATGCGGGCGAGCTCCTGGCGGGCGGCGGCGACGCCGCCGAGGATGCGCCGCGCCTGGCCGAGCAGGGCGTGACCGGCCGGGGTGAGTTCGACGTGCTGGGTGGTGCGGACGAACAGCGCCAGGCCGAGCTCGCGCTCCAGCGCCTTGATGGAGGAGGAGACGCCGGACTGCACGATGTGCAGGCGGGCGGCGGCACGGGTGAAGCTCAGCTCTTCGGCGACGGCGACGAAGTGCTCCAGTCTGCGGAGGTCCATCTCTGTTTCTGCTCAGCTCATCGGTTTTTCATGTTGGACGGAGATCGATGATGTCTCCACAGTGGTGGCCGTGTCCAGAACGTGGTGGTCCGTGGCGGCGGTGAGCGGCTGTTACGCGGCCGGGATGGCCGCCAACACCGTGCCGACTCCGCTGTATCCGCTGTACCAGCAGCGCGACCAGTTCGGCGTCTCGACGGCGACGCTGGTGTACGGGGTGTACGCGGCGGGCGTGCTGGCCAGCCTGCTGCTGGCGGGCCGGGTGTCCGATCGTGCCGGGCGGCGGCCGGTGCTGGTCGTCTCGGTGGTGGTGCAGGTGCTCGGCATCGCGGCGTTCGTGCTGTGGCCGGGCCTTACGGGGCTGCTGGTCGCGCGGGTCCTGTCCGGGCTGGCCGTGGGCGTCCTCACCCCGACGGCCAGCGCCTTTCTCGTGGACC
This sequence comes from Nonomuraea sp. NPDC049695, assembly GCF_040674955.1. Classification (NCBI taxonomy): domain Bacteria; kingdom Bacillati; phylum Actinomycetota; class Actinomycetes; order Streptosporangiales; family Streptosporangiaceae; genus Nonomuraea; species Nonomuraea sp. NPDC049695. Next base: position 49,153 of record NZ_JBFANV010000059.1, read on the forward strand.
TGTACGCGGGCCCTGACGACGCGAGCCCGGCCCGGTACGCGGGCCCGGACCGGGCGGCCAGGACCGGCACCGCGGCGAACTTCGGTGGTCTGGCGGCCGGGCCGCTCCTGTCCGGGATGCTGGCGCAGTGGGCGCCGGCGCCGCTCGTCCTGCCCTATCTGGTCTACGCGGCGCTGCTGGCCCTGGGCCTGGCGGGGCTGCGGCTGGCGCCGGACGTCAGGCCGCCCGAGCCCGGGTGGCGATTCCGCCCGCAGCGGCCGGCGGTGCCGGGGTCGGGCAGGGCCGTGTTCTGGGCGGCGGCGTGGGGCAACCTGCTGGCGTTCGCGGTGCTGGGCCTCTACGTGGGCATGACGCCGGCGTTCCTGAACGCCATCGGCCGCGGCGGATCGCCCGCGCTCGCGGGCGCGGCGGTGTCCGCGGTGCTGGCCGCGGGCACGGCGACGCAGCTCTCCACGGCCCGGCTGCCGCGCGCCCGCCTGGTCATGCCGTCCCTGGTCCTGGTGTGGTGCGGTCTGGCCCTGGGCACCGTCGCCGTCTGGGCGTCGGAGCTGGTGACGTTCCTGATCGGCGGCGTGTTGTGCGGGGGCGGCGCCGGATTGTTGTTCAAGGTCAGCGTGGCGGCGGGAACGGCGCAGGCGGAGGACGGGCACGACCGGGCGGGCGTGCTGGCCACGCTGTTTCTGGCCGCGTACGCCGGCATGTCGATCCCCGTGATCGGGCTGGGCGTGGCCACCCAGCACACCGGCGCGCGCATCGCACTGACCGGCTTCGCGGTCCTGGCCGCCTCCGTGCTCGCCGGCGTCGCACCAGGACTGCTGCGGGGGCACGCGTCGCATGACCGCCGGTGAGCCCGCGCAAGTACCGTCGCGTGACGGATTCGCGCCACCCCCGCGTTCGCCGACCATCGGCAGGAACACGACCGAAGGAAGGCCGGAACCCATGCCTAGTCGTAGGTTGACGATCACGCTGGCACTCGTCACGGGAATGTCCCTGTCCACGGTGCCGGCGCAGGCCGAACCCGAGGACGTCGCGACCATCGCCGACGAGCAGGCGGCGCTGGCGCAGGATCTGGGCACCGTCGCCGCCGACGAGGGCCTCACCTCGGAGGAGGCCACCGCCCGCTACGGCTGGCAGGAGGACTTCGTCACCTTCGCCAACCATCTGCAGGACACGTATCCGGACGAGTACGCCGGCGCCGCCGTGACCGACGACGGGGCCGCGTGGGTCGCGTTCAAGGGCACCCCTCCCACCGAGGCGTTCGCGCGCGCGGCAGGCGTTCCCGTCCCCGTACGCGTCATCGCCGACAAGGGCTTCTCCGAGGCCGAGCTGAACAAGACGCTGACGGACACCTACTACGGCATCCGTGCACGGAAGGACCTCGTCGCCGACACCGGAGGCGACTACGACGTCGAGACCGGCGTGGTGACCATCGAGGTGCAGCCGCAGGCCGGCCTGACCGCGGCGGCCCGGCAACAGCTGAAGGGCGACCTGCAGCCGGCCTCCGTGCCCGGCTCCCCCATCCAGGTCGACGTCACCGTCGTCGACCAGGTCGAGCAGGGCACCGAGGCGTACATCAGAGGCGGCGGCTACCTGGATCTTCCCGAGGACAGGATCTGCACCACCGCGTTCACCGTCAAGCTGCGCGACGGCGGCTACGGCGTCTCCACCGCCGAGCACTGCGGCCGGGGACGGACGCTGCGTTACCTGAACCACGGCAGTTCCGCCTACACCACGATCAAGTGGAAGGGCGGCAACGAGAACATCTTCGGCGACTTCGCCTGGTACACCCGCGGCTCCTACACCGCGGCCAGGACGTACTTCTGGGACTACAACAAGACCCGCTACGTCGACCAGGTGAAGCGGCCGGTCAAAGGCATCAAGATCGCCCACTTCGGCCGGACGACCGGCACCAAGCACTCCAAGGTCTACAAGGTCAACATCTGCTCGGGGGACGCGTGCGGCCTGACCGCGATGACCAAGTCGGGCACGAAGGGAGGCGACAGCGGCGGGCCGTGGTACTGGGGCGGCACCGCCTACGGCATCCACCGGGGAGCGAAGAAGATGGGCGGCACCTGGCGCGCGGTGTTCACCCCCGCGCTGGCGTTGAAGGAGACCGAGAACCCGGTGTACGAGCGGTAACCGTTGCACGCCGCTCGGACGCGGCACGTTCGGGGCGGCCGTGGTGACCATGGGTGCGAAACCCAGTCGCCTGACGGATTCGGGGACGCCGCCGCTGCCTGGAGCATCTGAGGATGCGAACCCGGATCGACACCCTGACCACCGCCGACGGCTCGTTCGACGCCTACATCTGGCTGCCCGCGGCCGGGACCGGCCCCGGCATCCTGCTGCTGCAGGAGATCTTCGGCGTGGGCCCGTACATCGAGAAGGTCGCGCGCGACCTGAGCGAGCTGGGCTACGTCGTCCTCGCCCCTGAACTGTTCTGGCGGATCCGCCGGAACTGGCGGGGCGATCACAGCGAGGAGGGTGTGGCCGAGGCGCTCGACGTGTCGCGCGACTTCGACTTCGCCCAGGGCGTGGCCGACTCGGCGCTCGCCCTCGCCCACCTGCGCGCCCTGCCGGAGGTGCGGGGCGGGGTGGGCTCCGTGGGCTTCTGCCTGGGCGGCGGGCTGAACTACGCGCTGGCGACCGGCGAGCCGATGGACGCGGTCGTCTCCTTCTACGGCTCCACCGTCCCGGCCGCCGCGGGCGACATGAGCAGGATCGGCTCGCCGCTGCTGCTGGTGTTCGGCGGCAAGGACGAGTACATCCCGCGCGACCGCGTCGCCGTGGTCGAGGAGGCGGCCCGCGACCTGGCGAACGTGGAGGTGTACGTCGCCGAGGAGGCGGGGCACGCCTTCCACAACCACGAGGCGCCGATGTTCCACCACCCCGAGGCGGCCGCCGCCGTCTGGAGCCGGGCGGCCGGCTTCCTGGGCACCCACCTGCCCGTGAACGCGGACGGATCGTGATCCCGCACGCGGGAGCGGCACTGGCCTTGGCGGCCGTGCTCGCCGCGCCGCCCGCGCAACCAGCACCAGGTGACCTGCCCGGCACGACGTCCAAGATTATGGCCGACATGAGCGGCCGTCCCGTCCAGCTCAGCTACTACAGGTACCTCGCCAAACGGGACTCCCGCCCGGGACAGCGAGCCTGGGACCCCGACAAGCGGGCGTTCGTCACGATCAACGGCCTGACCAGCGTCTCAGTCGGCGACGGCGGGCACATCGCCGACGTCACCGTCTCACCCGACGAACGCTGGCAGGCCATCCACCTCCAGTACCGCCCCCGGCGCCCGCCCGCGGTCCGCATGGCCGACCGCGAGACCGGCAGGACGATCGAGGTCGAACTGCCGGTCGGGACCGACCCCGCCCGGCAGGGCCAGTACCTGAACACGCAGTGGCCCACCTGGTCGCCGGACGGCCGTACCCTCCTGGTCAACGTCTTCGCGCCCGGCTCGGAACCCCGGTCGGAGGGCATCGTGCTGATCGACGTGCCCTCGCTCAAGGCCCGCTTCGTCCGCATCGAGAAGGCGCTGATCACCGTCGGCGGGTTCCAGTGGACCCGCGACGGCAAGGGCGTCGTGGTGCGCTGGGGCAAGAACGGCAGGTCCTCCATCCGGCAGTACGACCTCAACGGCGTCGTACAGCGCACCTGGAAGGTACGCGGCCGGCCCGCCGGTCACGGCCTGGGGACCTTCTCCCCCTCCGGCCGGCGTTTCCTCACCGCGTGCCAGGCCCTGGAGTCGTCGGCCTGCGTCTGGGACACCGCCACCGGCAAGGCCGTCACCCGGATCAAGGTCGCCTTCCGTTTCCCCGTCTTCGGCTGGTACGACGAGGAGCACCTGCTGGTGCCCGTCCGCGACGGCTACGGCGTGACCGACCTCAAGGGGAAGGTCGTGGAGACCCTGGTCAAGGTCGGCGCCAAGGAGGCGTTCTTCCCCCGCTTCGACGCCCGGAACACTCGCTGAACGGGGTCGGTGTCCATCACGCCGGATCGAACCCGGTGCCGCGGATCGCGAGGTAGACGGCGATGGGCAGGACGACGGCGATGACGATCGGAAAGGGAGGGAAGCCCCGGCCCTGCGTCATCGCGGGCCGTCGAAGTACAGCAGGAACATCATGCCCGCGATCCACAGCAGCTGGAGGACCAGCAGGATGGACAGGATGGCGAGGAGCACGACGCGCCACCTGGGCTCCTTCTCCTCGCCGGAGGAGTCCTTACGGTCGCGATCCGGTACGTGACGCACCCTCGTCCTCGTCATGCCGTCGGAGCCGTGAGCAGTGGTGACATGCACGCCAAGCTAGAGGCCGGGCGAGCGGCTACGAATCCGTCATGTGCCCGGATTCCCAGGCGAAAAGGTTCAGCGCAGCAGCGCGATGACCTCGCCCATCGCCTCCAGCCCGCCCTCGTGGACGGTGACGTAGCCGAAGCCGAGCCGTTCGCGGTTGAGCAGGATCTGGTCGGCGATCTGCCGGGCGGTGCCGGCCATCAGGCTCGGCATCTCCGCCCGCTCCTCCCCGCTCAGGCCGGGCGCGAAGCGGGCCAGCTTCTCCAGCGCCGCCCTGCGCTCGTTCGTGATGACGACGACCGGGACGGTGCTGTTGAACTCCACCTCCCGCCCGCCCAGCGCAGCCCTGACGAACTCGACCCGCTCGGTCAGCGCCTTCAACCCGGCGAAGCACGCCGGCCGCCTCGGACTCCTGCCGGGCGTGCCCGGCGCCCAGCCCCACCTCCAGCCGCCCGCCGGTGAACAGGTCGGTGGTGGCGATGTCCCGCGCGGCCAGGGCGGGCCGGTAGAAGCCGGCGTTCAGCATGTACGTGCCGACCCACACGCGCTCGGTCGCCTCGGCGGCCAGGACGAGGGCGGGGAAGGGCGCGGGCATCCCCAGGTGGTCGGCCACGGAGATCGTGTCGAAGCCGAGCGCCTCGGCCTTCCTGCACTTGTCCACCCATGCGCGACGAGTGGCGGGCAGGTGCAGGGCGACCCCGAACCTCATCGTCACTTCGCCTCCTCGGAGATGAGCTTTCCGGGACTATATCCTCACACGGGGACTTGAAAGTCCTCGGATGCGGATATACCGTGAGCCGGCGAGACTCTCGCCTCACCACCCCATATCCGAGCAAGAGAAAGGCCGGCCCCATGGTCGATCTCCCCAGCGGCCCGCTCGCCGCCGTAGACGCCGAGTTCGAGAAGATGGCGCTGGAGACGGGCGGGCTCACGTTCGGCCTGCGGGGCACCAGCGCGCGGGAAAAGCTCCTGCAGGTGACGGCGCACGACATCTGCCGCGCCAGCTTCGGCCTGCCCTTCAAGATGCACGTCATCGCGATGAACATGCACGGCGTCCCGTACGCCGACATGCTCGCGCTCATCAGGTTCGTGGCCCCGTACTCCGGCTACCCGTCGGCCGCGGGGGCGCTCGGCCGGGTGGCGGAGCTCGCCGGCGAGCTCGGCCTCGACACCACCGCCGAGCGTCCCAGGTGACGGACGGCTCGGCGGGCGCCTCGTGGCCGGTGGCCGACTCGTGGATGGCCGAGTTCCTGGCCTCACGCACGGGGCGCGCCTGGTCGGAGGAGCGGCTGAGCCCGCGCGAGCGCGCCTTCGTCGCACTCACCGCGCACGTCACCCAGCGCGCGCTCGGCGAGTCGTTCCGCCGGCACGTCGAGCTGGCCTTGCGGATCGCCAGTGCCGACGACGTACGAGATGCCGTACGCTTCACCGCCGAGATGGGCGTCTTCGAGACGTGCGCCGCGCTGGAGGAGCTGGAGAAGATCCTCGCCACGTCCTGACCTGCAACCTCGATCGGGCGAGGCGAGGAGGATCTGCCCGACCCTGTCGGGCCTGTCGGCGACGCGTGAATACTGGGTCTGGCACGAATTTCGTGAAGGGGCGGGCTCAGTCGGCGAGTAGGACGCGTTTGCGCAGTAGGTCGGGGTTGGCTCGTCCATACATCTGTCGTTTGAGCATCTTGATGCGGTTGACGTGTCCCTCCACCGGGCCAGAGCTGTAGGGCAAGATCAGGCCCGCGCGGGCTGCGTCGAGATCGCGGCGCAGGCCCATGATGAAGGAGCGTAGTTCGGGCAGTTCGTCGGCGTCGGCTGCGGCCATCCAGCGTTCGAGGTGGTGGCCGTGCCGGTTGACCATCATGTCGGCGAAGGCGCGGACGTGGTCGTAGAGCATGGCCAGGGGTGGGCAGGCGGTGGCCGCGTCCAAGATCGTGGTGTAAGAGATTCGACCACTCTGCGATCTAATTCCTATTTAAGCAGCAATAGCATCGATAGTCACATTAGTGTCACTAGCGTCTTCTCTTTCCTTTCTCTCCGCGGCCTTGCGGCAGTCGGCGAGGATTTCCAAGCCGAGGTAGCGCCGGCCTTCGGTCCACTCATCGTGCTGCTCGGCCAGCACCGCGCCCACCAACCGGATGATGGCATCACGGTTGGGGAAGATGCCGACCACGTCGGTGCGGCGGCGGATCTCCTTGTTCAGCCGCTCCTTTAACTGGCCTTGGCCTTCAGGGCAAGGCGGTTGAGGAAGTCGCAGTTCAGCGCTCGAGGCGGGAAATGTGGTCGGTGAGTGCGTCGGCGACGCGGGCGTGGCGGGCCGCCTCACTGTCCCAACCGCGATTGTCGGCGTCGGCCTGGAGTGCTTGAACATCGGTGAGCTGGCCGCGCAGGGCGTCAGTGAACTCCGGGCCGGTCACGAAGTTGTCGCAGGTCTCACAGATGTTGGCGTAGGGGCAGGCGCCTGCGGCTTCGTGCCGGGAGCAGTAACCGTGAGCGACGCGGGTCTTGAGCATCTCGCTGTTCAGCCAGGCCACCTTGTCAGGGACGATCGGCTTGCCGGCCGGAGTCAGGGTGAACTGGCGGCGCATCTTGCCCATCGCTTCGTCATAGGCGGTGCGCAGCGTCGGCGAGGCCAAGGTCGCGTAGCGGATCGTCATCTGCGGGGTGACATGCCCGAGTAGGGCCATCAGCGCCTGCAGGCTCATCCCGGCGTTGGCCAGGCTGGTGGCCCAGGTGTGGCGGAGCTGATGTGGGGTGACAACGAGTACGTCGCCGTCGGGGGCGCGGAGTCCGGCCAGTTCGGCGGCGGCGAGCAGGCCGTTGCGCAGCCGGGTCGCGCCGAGTCGGCGGCCGTGCAGGGTGAATAGGAAGTCGGTCGATGTTCCGGTGCGTGGATGCGGCAGCGGTCGGTGAACGCCGCGCAGCGTGGCCCATTCATCCAGCGCGGCGAGGGTGTCGGCGTCCAGAGGGACCATGCGTTCGGTAGCAAGCTTGCCGAGTGGGACTTTCAGCCAGGTCCCGGTGGGGCCGTAGTCGATGATGCTGCCGATCTCCAGGTCGAGCAGCTCGCCGACGCGCAGTCCAGCGCCGCGAAGGACGGGCAGGGCCAGGCGGGCGAAACCGTCGTCCAGGCGGGCGACGGCATTCATAAGGGCGGTGTCGATGTCGGGCGGCAGCGCCCGGGGCAGCGGCTGGTCGAGTTTGGGGATATCGGCGGCGAAGATCAGGCGGCGCGTGGGTGCTTCGGCCCAGCCCCAGGCGGCGAGGTCGTCGAGCATGTTGCGCAGGCTGAGTGCCGCTGCTTGGGCGACTGCTGCCGAGACGGTCCGGCCTGCCCCGGCCGCGGCGCGCTGGCCGCGCCAGGGCCGGGTGCGGTTGAAGATGAGGTAGCCCTCGATGTGATGCCGCCCGAGCTGGCGCAGCGAGGTCACGTCGGGATGCCGGTCGGTGAGGTATTCGGCGAGCGGCAGCAGGTCGTTGACCAGGCTATCCACCGATCGGGGTCGCAGGACCGCGGCGCGGGTATCGACATAGCGCAGCAGCACCTGGCGGACCTGGTCGGCCATCGGCACCTGGGCGAAACGCTGCTCCAGGGTGCGCGCCCAGGGCCGTCGTCGGGGCGGTGTGTCGATCATGCGGGACTCGAACAAGATCTGACGGACGCCGGCGATCCGGTTGCGGTAAGCGCGGCGCGAGCTTGCTGGGATGGTCATGGTCGAGGCGATCGCGGCGTCGAAGGCGTCCACCAACTCACTGGTCGCCTCGGCGACCACACCGCCGTGCCAGGCCAGCAGCACGGCCAGGCACTCGCCGAGCACCGTCTCCACCCAGTCTGCCGTCCAACCGAGCCGCAGCCCGGCCTGCCTGGCCATGGCGAAGCCGTCGGGATCACGAGCCTGGATGGCGTCGGCCAACCCTGTCAAGTGCTTGATCCCAGCCAGCTCCAGGTCCAGCCGCAGACGGCCGGCCCCGATCGCGTAGCAGATCAGCGGCCAGGCACCGGTTCGTTTGAGCTCGAGGTGGCGCTCTGCGGCTGGAGCGGCCATCCAGATATTCAGATCGGGGTGACGTGCCAGGAACGCGTGGGCGATTCGGATACGGTCGCGCACCGCCCGCTGCCCCAGTCCCAGGATGGCGACGTGGGCCATGTAGTCCTTCAGCAGACTGTGCTCGGCGGAGGCTGGGCGAGCGAGGGCGGTCATCGCGAACCACCTGCGCTCTGGCGGAAGCGGGCGGCGGCGTACTCGGCTGCCAACTGCTCGACCGACAGGTGGACGTAAGCGGCGGTGGTCTCCGGATTGGCGTGGCCCATCAGCTCGCGCAACGCCAGCAGGTCGATGCCGGCCGCGGCCAACTCGGTGCCGTAGGTGTGCCGCAGCCGGTGCGGGCGCACCCGCAGCGCGCCCGAGAGCTGTCGATGACGGCGAAACAGACTGCGCAACCCGGCCTCGCTCACCGGTGCGCCCGCCGTCGGGCCTCGCAGCACCACGAAACACTCGGCCGTCCCCAACCCCGGCGGCCGTTCCAGGCGCAGGTAGGACGCCAGTTCGGCGAAGAACGCCGCGTCGACCGGGACCACGCGTTCCTTGTTCCCCTTCCCGATCACGCGCAGCCGCCGTGCGCCCATGTCGACATCGGCCAGCTTCAGTCCGCGGACTTCGGCCGAGCGCAGCCCGCCCAGCAGCATCGCCAACGCCATCGTGCGATCGCGGTGCGTGCCCAAGCTCGACAGGAACGCCTCAACATCGCCGCTCGGCAGCGACTCCGGCAGGCGGCGGGGCTGCCGCAGCAGACGGCCACCTCCGCGGGCTCGCCCCGACCCCAGATGTCCCAGCAGCCCGCGGGCCTGGGGCCGCAGTCCCTGCCCCCGCCGGGGCGCGGGAACCGGGTTGCCCGCCCGGACTCCGGTCATGACCTGATACTCAAAAAACGCCCGGACCGCCGCGACACGACGGTTGATCGTGGACGGGGCCGCGCTGCGTCGCGCCAACCGCACCACCTTCCCGCCACTGTCACGACGGACGCCCTGCCAATCCACCCAGGCGAAGACGTCCGTCGGGGTCACCGCGTCAACGGTGAGCGTCTGCTCGATGAGAAAGCGGGCGAAGTTCACCAGGTCGAAGGCATAGGCCCGGATCGTGGCCGGACTGAACGCCCGCGCGGCCAAGTGCGCCAAGAAGGCGTTCGCTGCCTCGATACCGTCCCAAGCGCCGGCCAGCCGATGCTCTCCGTCGAGTAGTCGCGCGTGAACCGTCATGACCTAGCCCCATCTGTCGGTCCTCACCCGGCAGCATCCACCCCCTGCGAGATCGCCGGGGCCGAATTCCAGTAACAGCCCAGATCAGGCCGCTGGAAGGCCGGTTAACAGATAGGGGGTTGTTGGACCAAATCTGCCGCCACACGGCCTTGGGATAGACAGCGAAGGCCAAGATGTCCTCGCGGGCCTCGTCCAGATGCTCGGCGGCCTTGGGATACTTGTCCTCCAACGCCTGCACCACCTGGCGATGCTGCGCCCGCACCGAGGCGGCGTCGGGCTGCTCGAAGACGGTGCGCAGCATGGTGGCCACCCACGGCTGAGCCGCCTTCGGAACAGTCGTGGAAAGATTTCGCGCGTAGTGAGCGCGACACCTCTGCCAGGAGGCGCCGGGCAGCGTGGAGCCGATCGCGTCGCGCAGTCCGGCATGGCAATCGGAGATGACCAGGCTGACTCCGGACAGGCCGCGGGCGACCAGGCCGCGCAGGAACGCCAGCCAGCCCGCGCCGTCCTCGCTGGAGACGACGTCGATGCCGAGGATCTCGCGGTGGCCGTCGGCGTTGACGCCGGTCGCGACCAGGGCGTGCACGTTGACCGTCCGCCCGCCCTCGCGCACCTTCTGCGTGAGCGCGTCGATCCAGACGAACGTGTACGGCCCGGCATCCAACGGCCGGTTGCGGAATTCGCTCACCATCTGATCCAGCTCCCGGGCCATCACGCTGACCTGCGACTTCGACAGCTTGGTCACCCCGAGCTGCTCGGCGAGCCGTTCCACCCGCCGGGTCGAGACGCCCAGCAGGTACGAGGTCGCCACCACCGAAGCCAGCGCCCGTTCGGCGCGCCGCTGCCGCTCCAGCAGCCAGTCCGGGTAGTACGACCCCTGCCGCAGCTTGGGGATGGCAAGTTCGACCGTGCCCGCGCGGGTGTCCCACTCCCGCCGCCGGTAGCCGTTACGCGAGTTGACGCGCTGGTCCGATACCTCGCCGTAGCCGGCGCCGCAGCGCTGCTCGACCTCGGCGTCCATCATCATCTGCGCCATCCGCACGACCATCTCGCGCAGTACATCGGGCGATGCCTGTGCCAGCGTCTCGTCGAACCACTCACCCTCAGCAGGCAGAATGTCCATAGCGGCCACTTCTCGTTCTCCTTCTTATGCCTTCGACAGCTGTGAAGGATCGCGGAGTGGCCGCCCTCATGTCACATCGATCTTCCCTCGCGGGCATCAAGGTGACGAACAGGTTCAAACCCGTACACCACCCCCGTGGACGCTAACCCGATGGCGGCATCGCACAACCGCCGTTCGTATCGGCTGTGCACCCTCTGCGACACCCCTCCGCACGCGGGACATGCCGCCTGCGACGTGCCCGTTCTGGCCTGGATGCGTACCGACTACCGGTGCGGGACACGCGCTCGATACAGATGCCGGCCAGGTGAGGGAGGAAGACTTCCAGCAGCTCCGAGACGATCAACCAACATGATCAACAAGCCCTGAGTCGAATCCGCCGGAAGATCACGGAATGTGTGCCAGACCCAGATTTCGGCCGTCGTTGACAGGGCCTGCACCGGATCCGGGTCACCGACCATGGCCAAGGAGCCGTCGCAGGTCTTCGCTCAATTCTCGCCCGTACCGCACCTGCACGGTTCTGCGGCGCGGACAAGCGACTCCTCGGTGAGATCGCTGGCCTTCCAGCCTCATCCAACGACCTCGTGGCGTCCGCCACGTGGCGCCTGAATATGTCCTGCGGTGTCAGCGGCACTCGCGGTTCGTTGCCGATCGGCTTGCCGGCGCGTTTCCCGGCCTGGGCCCGTACCAGTTCGGTCAGACGTGTGACGATGCGGGCGGCGGCGTGCATGGCCGAGCAGAACCACTGCCGCACCCGCTGAGCGAAGGACCGCAGGCGCGCCAGCAGAACCCTGGCCTGCGGGGCGACCCGCGTCGTTCCCACGGGCCGCCAGCGGCCCCTGTCCCAGATCGACGTTCTGACCTGCGAGGTCGTCACGCGTGAGGGGCCGGCGGGGCTCGGGTTCTCCTACACGACCCGGGCGGGCTGCCGTGCCCAGTTCGCCCACGCCGAGGAGATCGGGAAGGATCTCCTCGGCCAGGATCCCTCCGACATCGGCATGATCTACGAGCGGCTGCTGTGGGCGGGCGCGTCGGTGGGCCGTTCCGGGGCGGCGACGCAGGCGCTGGCGGCGGTCGATGTCGCGCTGTGGGATCTGAAGGCCAAGCGTGCGGGGCTGCCGCTGGCGAAGCTGCTCGGGGCATACCGCGACTCCGTGCGTACGTACAACACCTCCGGGGGCTATCTCCAGGCGTCGATCGAGGAGGTCAAGGAGAAGGCCGAACGCTCTCTCCGGGACGGCATCGGCGGGATCAAGATCAAGGTGGGGCAGCCGGACACGAAGGAGGACCTGCGGCGGCTGGCGGCAGTCAGGGAGCACATCGGGGACGATGTGCCGCTGATGGTGGATGCCAATCAGCAGTGGGATCGTGCGACGGCGTTGCGGTTCGGGCGGGCGGTCGAGGAGTTCGGGCTCGTGTGGATCGAGGAGCCGCTGGACGCCTATGACGCCGAGGGGCACGCGCGGCTGGCGGCCGCCCTGGACACGCCGATCGCCACCGGCGAGATGCTCGCCGGCGTCCCCGACCTCGTCCGCCTCATCGACCTGCGCGCCGCCGACTACCTCCAGCCGGACGTGCCGCGCGTGGGCGGCATCACGCCCTACCTCAAGGTCGTGGCCCTGGCCGATCACGCGCACCTTCAAGTGGCTCCGCACTTCGTGATGGAGATCCACGTCCACCTGGCCGCGGCCTACCCGCGCGAGTCCTGGGTGGAGCACATCGAGTGGCTCTCGCCGCTGTTCAACGAGCGGCTCGAGATCGAAGGAGGGCGCATGCGCGTTCCCGACCGCCCCGGTCTGGGGCTCAGCCTCGCCGGCGAGGCCGCGGGATGGCGGCTCGGCGAGGTCGAGTTCAGGGCCGGCGCCCGGTAGGTTGTGAGCCGTGCCGCCAGATCAGAGGCTCGATCGCGACAGCGGGCGCGGGCTCGCGCATGAGCTCGTCGAACGGCTCAAGGGGCGCATCCTCGCCGGCGAGATCGCGCCCGGCCAGAAGCTGCCGACCGAGTCCTCGCTCGTCGAGGAGTTCGGCGTGAGCCGTACGGTGGTCCGCGAGGCCATCTCGCGGCTCCAGGCGGCGGGTCTCGTCGAGACCTTCCAGGGGCGCGGCTCGTTCGTGCTGGCCGTGCCCGCCTCCACGGCCTTCTCCGTGGAGGCCTCGCAGATCCGCACGCACCGCGACGTGCTCGACATGATCGATTTCCGGATCGGCGTCGAGTCGGAGTCGGCGGGCCTGGCCGCGGAGCGCCGTACCGACCTGCAGCTCAAGGCCATCGAACGGGCCCTGGTCGACCTCGGGCACTCGGGCGAGCAGCCCAGCAGCGCCGTCGAGGCCGACTTCCAGTTCCACCTGAAGATCGCGCTCGCCTCGGGCAACCGGTTCTACTCCGACCTGCTGGCGTCGTTCGGGCCGATGGTGATCATGCTGCCTCGCACGCGGCTGGAGCCCCCGTACACGGTGTCGAACGCCACGCACCTCACTCGGGTGACGCTGGAGCACGAGAACATCTACCGGGCCATCGCCGACCAGGACGCGGCGGCGGCACGCGCCGCGATGCGGCTCCACCTGTCCAACTCCCGGGCCCGCCTCCAGGCGCCGTAGCGGGGGATACGCCGCCCACCGCCGCCGGAGGGAGCGGAAGATTGAGTCCGGCGGGGTGAGCGGGCTACCAGCGGGACGTGTTGGGGGTGAAGTCCGGGACCACCGTGCGCATGTAGGCCGTGTCCTCGCGCCCGCGCTGCCCGCACCGTACGTACTGCTCGTGCAGCACCGCCAGCGCGTCCTCGTCCAGCTCCACCCCGAGGCCGGGCCCCGTCGGCACGGCCACGCTTCCGCCGCGGAACTCCAGCGCCCCCGGCTTGACGACCTCCTCCGTCTTCCACGGATAGTGCGTGTCGCAGGCGTAGGTGAGGTTGGGGGTGGCGGCCGCCAGGTGGGTCATGGCGGCGAGGCTCACGCCGAGGTGGGAGTTCGAGTGCATCGACAGCCCCATGCCGAACGTCTCGCAGATGCCGCCCAGCAGCGCCGAGCGGCGCAGCCCGCCCCACAGGTGGTGGTCCGACAGCACGACCTGTACGGCGTCGGCGGCGACGGCGGGCTTGAGGTGCTCGAAGGCGATGACGCACATGTTGGTGGCCAGCGGGATGTCGGTGTGCCGGGCGACCGCCGCCATGCCGTCGATGCCGGGCGTCGGGTCCTCGAGATACTCCAGGACGCCGGCCAGCCGCTTGGCCACCTTGATGGAGGTGTCCACGGTCCAGGCGCCGTTGGGGTCGATGCGCAGGGCGTGGCCGGGGAAGGCCGCGGCCAGCGCTTCGACGGTCTCGACCTCGTGCGCGGGCTCGAAGACGCCGCCCTTGAGCTTGATGGCGGTGAACCCGTAGTCGTCGACCATCCGCCGGGCCTGGGCCACCATCTGCTCGGGCGCGACACCCCGCCCCCACGAGTCCTCGTCCTGGCCGGGGTGCCCCTCCCACTTGTAGAACAGGTACGCCGAGAACGGCACCCGGTCGCGTACGGCGCCGCCGAGCAGGTCGCTCACCGGGCGGCCGAGCACCCTGCCCTGCAGGTCCAGCAGCGCCACCTCGAACGGCGCGGCCACGGTGTCGACGGCGCTGGAGACCTCCAGCATGCCGCCGAAGCTCGCGCCCGCACCGCCCGTGGACGCGCCGAGCGTCTCGACGACGACGCGCCGGAGCCCGTGTACGTCGAACACGTCCAGCCCGGGCAGGGCGGCGGCGACGGCGTCGAGACGCTCGAGGTGAGCCTGGTCGGCGTACGTCTCGCCGAGCCCCACCAGCCCGGAGTCGGTGTGCGCCTGGACGATCGCGCGCAGCACGAACGGCTGGTGGACGCCGACGACGTTCAGCAGGGGAGGGTCGCGGAAGGCGACGGGGGTGACGGTCACCCTGCTGATGCGTCCGGCGTCGTGTGGGGTCACGTGCGGTGTCACTGGGGCGCCTTGACCGTCAGGACCGGGACGCTGGCCTCCATGAGGATGCGCTGCGCCTCGCTGCCCAGGATGAACTTGCCCACCAGCGACCGGTGCCGCAGCCCGATCACGATGAGCGTGCCGCCGGTCTCCTTGACGAGCTCCTCGAACGTCTCGGGCAGGTCGTCGTCGTGGAGCGGCTGGCGTACCTCGGCGTCCACGCCGGCGGCCCGCGCGCGGTCGAGCAGCGCGGTGGAGGCGCTGTCGTCGATCTTGCGCTCGTCGACGGTCGCGCCGCGGCGCGGGGAGTTCACGATGATCACGCGCTCGGAGCGCAGGGCGCCCTCGCGCAGGCCCGCGTCGACCGCGGCCTCCCCCTCGGGCGTGGGCAGGTAACCGACGAGGATCGTCATGACGTCTTCTCCTCAACTGGAGCGTCAACGGGGACGGAGGTCTTGCGGCGCACGGCTTTCCGTATCAGCGGCAGGAACGCCACGATCACGACCAGGGCGAGCACCGTTCCCGAGATGGGGCGGGTGAAGAAGCCGGTCGGGTTGCCACCGAAGATCAGCAGCGCCTGCCGCGAGGAGTTCTCGATCATTGAGCCCAGCACGAACGCCAGCACCAGCGGCCCCGGCTCGAAGCCGAACTTCTTCATCAGGTAGCCGAGCAGGCCGAAGGCGATGACCAGGAAGATGTCGTAGACCTGGTTGTTCACGGTGTACGCGCCGAGCAGCGTGATGAGGACCGTGATCGGGGCCAGGATCGCCGGGCGCACCCGGAGGATCTTCACGAAGACGCCGACCATCGGGATGCTCATGATGAGCAGCAGGATGTTGCCGATGTACATCGAGTTGATGACGCCCCAGAAGACGTCGGGGTGCTCGGTGACGAGCTGCGGCCCCGGCTGGATGCCCTGGATGAGCAGCGCCCCGAACATCAGGGCCATGGTCGCGTTCGCCGGGATGCCGAGGGTCAGCAGCGGGATGAACGACGAGGTGGCGGCGGCGTTGTTGGCCGTCTCCGGCGCGGCCACGCCCTCGACGGCGCCCTTCCCGAAGCGCTCAGGCTGCTTGGCGCGCCGCTTCTCGAACGCGTACGCCGCCAGGGACGACAGCACGGCGCCGCCGCCGGGCAGGACGCCCAGGATGAAGCCGATGAGCGAGCCGCGCCCGATCGCGCCCCTGGACTGGCGCAGGTCCTGGCGCGACGGCCACACGTTGCCGACCTTGGCCGGCGCGTGCACCTTGTTGTGCCGTTCCTCGAGGTTGTAGAGGATCTCGCTCAGGCCGAACAGGCCCATGGCGATCGGGATGAAGTCGATGCCCTCGGCCAGGTTCAGGCTGTCGAAGGTGAAGCGCTCGGCGCCGGTGAAGGTGTCGCGGCCCACGGTCGCGATGAGCAGGCCGATGCAGGCCGCGATGATCGCCTTGAGCTTGTTGCCGTTGCCCACCGAGGAGATCAGCAGCACGCCGAGCACGCCCAGGGCCGCGTACTCGGGCGGCCCGAAGTCGAGCGCGAAACCGGCCACGACCGGGGCCAGGACCGTCAGGCCGACGATCGAGACGGTCCCGCCGATGAAGGAGCCGATGGCGGCGATGCCCAGGGCGGTGCCCGCCTTGCCCTGTCTGGCCAGCGCGAACCCGTCGAAGACGGTCACGACGGAGGACGCCTCGCCGGGCAGGCGGAGCAGGACCGAGGTGATGGTGCCGCCGTACTGGGCGCCGTAGAAGATGCCCGCCAGCATGATGATCGCCGAGACCGGCCCGATGCCGTACGTGATCGGCAGCAGGATGGCGATCGTCGCGCCGGGCCCGAGCCCGGGCAGCACGCCGATGAGCATGCCGATGATGACGCCGATGAGGCAGTAGAGCAGATTGCTCGGCTCCAGGACGACGCCGAAGCCGTTGAGGATGGGGGAGATGTCCATGTGGCTTTCTCAGATGAGGCGTGGGAGCGGGACCTGGAGCAGCACGACGAAGAGCAGGTAGAACGCGGCCACGGTCACGACGCTGACGACGATGGAGGAGCGCCACGACTCCTTGCCCAGCCAGCGCAGCCAGACGAACACCAGCAGCAGAGACGGGATCTCGAAGCCGATCAGCGGCAGCAGCACCGCGAGCAGCACGAGCGTCGCCAGGCCCACCGCGGTGAGCAGGCTCGCCTTCGAGAACCGCTCGGTGTCCTCGAGCCCGCGGCCGGTCACGACGAGCGTCGCCGACAGCACGACGATGACGACGCTGATGGCGAACGGCCACAGGCCGGGGCCCGGCTGGGTGAGGCGCCCGAGCCCGAGCGCGAAGGAGCCGATCGCGCCGGCGACGCCGACGGCCAGCGCCACGAGGGCGGCGGCCACCTGTGAGAGGGGGCCCGCGTGCGGCGGCCGGGTCTCCTCGGCGACCTCTTCTTCGAGAGGGTCGGTCATGGACATGCTCGCTCCTTGGAACTTATCCGGCCAGGCTGATGCCGTACTTGCTGAGCTGCTCCTTGTACGTGGTGGTGTCCTTCTGCAGGGAGGCGAGCACCTCCTGCGGGGAGACCTCCATCGGAGTGAGCGAGTTCTCCTCGTTGAACTTCTTGTACTCCGGCGTGGCGAACGTCTTCTTGGCCGCCTCCAGCAGGCGGGCCTTGACGTCCTCGGGCGTGCCCTTGGGCGCGGTCAGGAACCGGTACTGCGTGACCAGCACGTCGAAGCCCTGCTCCTTGGCCGTCTTGACGTCCGGCAGGTAGGGGATGCGCTTGTCGGAGAAGACCGCGAGCGGGACGAGCTTGCCGGCCTTGATGTTCTCGACGGCCTCGCCGATCTGCATGGTCGAGACATCGACCTGGTTGCCGAGCAGGGCGGTCAGGGCCGGGGCGCCGCCGTCGAACGGCACGGCCGTCGCCTCGATGCCGGCCGTCTTGAACGTCAGCGCGGAGGCGAGCTGGGCGCCCGTGCCGACGCCGGTGGTGCCGTAGCGGATGGTCTTGCCGGCCTTCTTCATGTCCTCGATGGACTTGAAGCCGGACTGGGCGTTGGTGGCCATGACGTAGTCGTCGCGGGAGACGCCGGTGATGACGTCGAACGAGTCGATCTTCGTGGCCTCGGCGGGTGACACCGTGAGCGGCGTGATGGTGAAGAGCGAGGCGTTCTGCAGCGCGATCTTGTAACCGTCGGGCTTGGCGGCCTGCAGCTCCTTGGCGTTGAGCGCGCCGTTCGCGCCGGGCTTGTTGAGCACCGGCGCGGAGACGCCGAGCTCCTTGCTCATGCCCTGGGCCAGTGCCCGGGTGATGAGGTCGGTCGAGCCGCCCGCGGACGCGCCGACGCTGAACTCGATGTTGCCCGTCGGATATTTGCCGTCGCCGCCACCGGAGGACGTCGTCTTGACACCGCCGCACGCGGTCAGCGCGAGCGCGGCCGCGGCGCCGATGACTCCCGTGAGCAGGCGGCGGGGGGTCGTCCGGGATGTCGGCATGGGGCTTACTCCTTCTTACGAGCGGCTGTATGGAGGTTACGTGGTTGTTTCCGCTTCGTAGTCTCCGGAGACTAGGTACCAGCCTCGATGCCTGTCCAGGCTCAATTCGGTATCAGGTGATACTCTGCGGGCATCATGCTAACACTCGATCAAATCCGGGCATTTGTGGCGGTCGCCGAGGAGCTTCACTTCGGCCGGGCCGCCGATCGACTCCGCATGACGCAGCCCCCGCTGAGCCGCCACATCCAGAAGCTCGAGCGCGCGATCGGCGTGACCCTCCTGGAACGCGACAACCGCCGCGTGGTGCTCACCGACGCGGGCCGCGGCTTCCTGGAGGACGCGCGGCGGATGCTCACACTCGTCGACACCGCGGGCGACCGCGCGCGCCGCATCGCGAAGGGCGCCACGGGCACCGTACGGCTCGGCTTCACCGCGGTCTCGGCCATCAGCATGCTCGGCGTGCTCCTGCGCCGGCTCGCGGAGGAGCTGCCGGAGATCGACGTCATCCTCCACGAACGGGTGACCGCCGGACAGGTCGACGGCATCCTGCGCGGCGAGCTCGACATGGGCCTCGCGCGACCGCCCTTCGACATCGCCACGCTCCACTCGCGGGTCGTCTTCCGAGAGCCGCTGTGCGCCGTGGTCCCCGTCGGCCATCGGCTCGCCGGCCTCGACCGGCCGCTCGCGCCCGACGACTTCGACGGCCTGCCGGTCATCAGCTACAACCCCGTGCAGTCGCGTTACTTCCACGAGCTGACCGTCCGGTTCTTCACCAACGCCCACCCCAGGATCGAGCAGCAGGTGCATCAGATCCTCACCGCCGTGCTGCTCGTGGCGGCCGGCCGGGGCGTGGCGCTGGTGCCCGCGAGCGCTCGTTCGCTCGGCATCGAGGGCATCGTCTTCTGTGATCTGGCACGGGGCGGCGGCGACCCGCTGGACGACGGCGACGGCGTCGCGGGCAAGCCGGTCGAGCTGCACGTCATCTGGGACCGTGCCTCGACCAACCCGGCCCTGTGGCGGGTGCTCGAGCTGCTCTCCGATCCCAGGCCATGATGCCCTGTCGGTATCGTCGGATACAGAATCGCACTTGGACAGGAATCCACCCTTGTTCTTAGCCTGATCGGCGTCAGCCCTTACCGGCGGCGCGGGGGGATCCCACGGCCGCGTGTCAACCAGAGGACGTTCATGCCGAATTTCTCGCCGCAGGAGCTCGCCACTCAGCTCAAGAGCGGGCTGCTCTCGTTCCCCGTCACCCATTTCACCGAGGACCTGCAGTTCGACGAGCCGGCCTACCGTGAGCACCTGTCCTGGCTGAGCACGTACCCGGTGGCCGGTCTGTTCGCCGCGGGGGGCACCGGCGAGGGCTTCTCGCTGACCGCCGCCGAGATCGACCG
Source organism: Nonomuraea sp. NPDC049695 (assembly GCF_040674955.1). NCBI lineage: Bacteria > Bacillati > Actinomycetota > Actinomycetes > Streptosporangiales > Streptosporangiaceae > Nonomuraea > Nonomuraea sp. NPDC049695. The sequence continues at coordinate 68,588 of NZ_JBFANV010000059.1, forward strand.
GGTGGTGCGGGTGGCGGTCGGCGAGGTGAACGGCAGGGTCCCGGTCGTGGCCCCGGCCACGGGCGGCACCGCGAGCGCCGTGGCGCAGGCCCAGGCCGCCGAGGCCGCCGGCGCCGACGGGCTGCTGCTCATGCCCCCGTACCTCACCGAGGCCGGGCAGGACGGTCTGGTCGAGCACGTCTCCGCGGTCTGCCGCGCCACCGGCCTCGGCGTCATCGTCTACAGCCGGGCCAACGCGATCCTGAACGACCGCGCCGTCGCGGCCCTGGCCGACCGGAACGCGAACCTCATCGGGTTCAAGGACGGCGTCGGCAACATCGAGAACCTCACGCGCATCTACGCCTCCGTCGGTGACCGCCTGGCCTACATCGGCGGCCTGCCCACGGCCGAGACGTTCGCGCTGCCGCTGCTCCAGCTCGGCATGAGCACGTACTCCTCGGCGATCTTCAACTTCGTGCCGCAGTACGCGCTCGACTTCTACGCCGACGTCCGGGCCCAGGACCGCGACGCCGTCTACCGGCGGATCAAGGAGTTCCTGATGCCGTACCTGGACATCCGCGACCGCCAGAAGGGGTACGCCGTGTCGATCATCAAGGCCGGTCTGGCCGCCGTCGGACGCCCGGCCGGACCGGTGCGCCCGCCGCTGCAGAACCTCACCGACGGTGAGCTCGCCGAGCTGACCGCCCTCATCAACAAGATCAGCTAACTCATGGCTCCCAGGATCCAGCGCGTCGAGGTCGTCCCGGTGGCCGGGTACGACAGCATGCTGCTCAACCTCAGCGGCGCCCACGGCCCGTTCTTCACCCGCAACGTCGTCATCACCACCGACTCCGACGGACGCACCGGTCTCGGCGAGGTGCCCGGCGGCGAGGCGATCCGCCGGACCGTCACCGAGGCCGCCGACCTGCTGGTGGGGCAGCCCGTGGCGCGCTACCGCAGCCTGCTGCGGTCGGTGGCGGCGCGGTTCGCCGACCGCGACGCCGGCGGGCGCGGCGCCCAGACCTTCGACCTGCGCACCACCGTCCACGCGGTCACCGGCCTCGAGTCCACCCTGCTCGACCTGCACGGCCAGTACCTCGGGCTGCCCGTGGCGGAGCTGCTGGGCGACGGCCGGCAGCGCGACCGGGTGCCGATGCTGGGCTACCTCTTCTACGTCGGCGACCCGGGCAAGACCGACCTTCCCTACCTGGTGGACGACGCGGGCGACGACTCCTGGTCCCGGCTGCGGCGCAAGGAGGCGCTCACGCCCGACGCGGTGGTGGCGCTGGCCGAGGCCGCGCAGGAGCGCTACGGCTTCAGCGACTTCAAGCTGAAGGGCGGGGTGCTGGCCGGCGAGGAGGAGATCGAGGCGGTCAAGGCGCTGGCCCGCCGCTTCCCCGACGCGCGCATCACCCTCGACCCCAACGGCGGCTGGCTGCTCGCCGACGCGGTCCGGCTCTGCCGCGGGCTGGGCGGGGTCCTCGCCTACGCCGAGGACCCGTGCGGTGCCGAGGGCCGCTTCTCGAGCCGGGAGACCATGGCCGAGTTCAGGCGGGCCACGGGCCTGCCCACCGCGACGAACATGATCGCCACGGACTGGCGGGAGATGGCCCATGCCGTACGCGCCGGCGCGGTGGACATCCCGCTCGCGGACCCGCACTTCTGGACCATGGCCGGCTCGGTCCGCGTCGCCCAGCTCTGCCACGACTTCGGGCTGACCTGGGGGTCGCACTCCAACAACCACTTCGACATCTCGCTGGCCATGTTCACGCACGTCGGCCTCGGCGACAGCCGCTTCGTCCTCGTCGACACCACGCAGAGCCTGCCGGCGGAC